>JANXBI010000009.1 GCA_025060675.1 Candidatus Caldatribacterium sp. | reverse complement strand
GGCAGAAAGGAGAGAGGTCCAGACTTTCACCGCCGAAAGCTCTCTCTCGACGCACCGGAGCCTCTCGTCGAGTTTCTCAAGCTCTCCGAGGATCCGCTCTTCAGGAAGCCCCCCGAAGGAGGCTTCCCTTCCTGGGGTCGTTACAGCCTTTTTCTAGCTTCCCTTTCCAAAGAGAGTGGTCCTTGTGATCTTCCCAATGTAGGCTTCGACTTTGGCCACCAACTCTCCCTCAATTGTGGGAAAGTGTTCTTAGCGATAATGGTGTCCACGATGCTTTGCACCTCCTAAGCGGTGAGGTTACCTTTCGAGTGCTCACTCACAGGTTAAACTCCTCTTCGACTTCATTCCTGAAAGTCATAACAAGGACCCTGGCCATTCTTCTCGCCTCCCTCACTCCGTCAAAAGTTTTTCTCCGTGAAGATGTGGTCCACCACCTCAGGCTCAGTGAGGGAGACAATAACCATTGCCGTATCGTAAACATCTTGGGTAGGAAGCATTCTCCTTCACCCGAAAGGACAGAGACTTAGCTGATGGTATTACCGCTGTCCTTTTCCCTATCTGGAGCCTGATACGGTTGGACTGTTCGATGGAAATCACTTCACCAGCCATGGGAACACTTCCTCAAGGTGGTTTTAGGGGAGTGGGTGGGGATGTGGTACAATACCCGCTGATGGAGGCTGTATGATAGAGCGCTTAGAGACAGTAGCAAAGGAGGCTCTCCTCTGTCGAGTGTGCCAAAAGTGTCAGAAGGAGAGTTAGGGAAACACTTCCGAGAGGTCCATGGAGAAGGATGCCTTCCGGAAAGCAGTTCTTGTGGCGGAGAAGTCTGATTCATCTGACATCTTCATTGGAGAGGTTCTCGGAATCACCTTCCGAAAACTGGAGCATTTCATCGCTGAAGCGTGTGAGGCAAGCGTCTCATACATCCAGGTATCCCCAGTATATCGCCTCCTGGAAACTAAAGAGGCTCCGGAAGGAAACAATGATTGTCTGGAGCTATCCCCATCGCGGGGACTGAGCCACACACCATGGGGATACTGGAGGAACTGGTCCTTCTATGTTCCCATAACGTGGTTCTCAAGCGCTTGGAAACTGGGATATTGTGCTTGATTGCTTCGTAGGTGGAGGAGTAACAGTCATTGAGGCCAAGTTCCTTTGTCGCCGGTGCGTTGTGGGGAAATCCTTGAGGTTTTGAAAGAAGCACATGGCTTACTTCCTTCTCTCAGTCTCAAACAGAGTAAATCTTGAACTCTGCATTGAGTACGCTCTCGCTGGGTTCACCAATAGCATCAATGGACTTTGGGCTTTCGTGGATATAGAGGAGGGTGATTTCGTCTCCTTCCTCTATGGTGCCAGAGTTTTCAATCTCTATCGAGTAGAGAAGAAGGAAGCCCTCAAGGGTGCTGACGCCATTGGTCCCTGGCCCCCTGTAACATTCCAGATGTCGGGAAGAACCTATTATTTCCCCTTTCGCCTCTATCTGAAACCAGTCCGCAGCTTTACGGAGCCTATGGTTCGGCCTGAATTTGCCTACGTTGCTGAAAATCTACTCCTTCGGGGTGGTTACTGGAAGACCCACTTTCAGGCCGATCAGACTACTCTTCAAGCGGTTTCCCAGATGGGGGATCTGTACCGTAAACCGGTGAAGAGCTTTGTCATCGAGAACTATGTAACCTTCATCCCACGTATTACCTGGAAAAAGGCTCTTGGACTATCCCCAGAGGTCTTTCCTTTCAGGGAGTTCCTTCTCCAGTCGCTCGTCCGGCAGTATCTATCCCACAAGGAAAATCTCCAGAGATTCTTGAACCTTGGTGGTCTCAAAGAGCTTCATGCTGAGGATTTCGAGGTACTCGGGGAAAAGGCTCTCTCTGCAGGGTACATTGACATTCTTATCAAGGATCTCCTGCCTGTGGGATATTCCCGGAAGATCGTTGTAGAAGTCAAGTTGAACAGGGCTCAACTTAAGGATGTGGAGCAGCTTGAAAATTACCTAGAGGAATTGGGGGAAGAGTGTCTAGGTGGATTCCTTATTGCAAGAAGCTTCCCAAAAAGAGTCCTCCAGGAATGCCAGACTCTCAAGATACGGTGCTTCACCTACTCTTTTGAGGGTTTCGACAGCTCCAAAAGATACTCCTTTGCGGAACTCCGGAAACGGTTCCGACTTGAGCCAAAAGAAGAGGGTTAATGTGGATATCGGAGTGTTCCTGAAATGCCTCTGTGGAAGGTAAACCAAACTTGAGCTTGTGGGCAGGCAGCATCAGGCGAGCTACGAAGGGGAGTGTCCATGCAGCAAGGGTATGAAAACTGGAGGAAGTATCTGAATTGTTGGAGGAGCTGAATGACAATGATCCCCTATAACCTGTAACGGTTCTTCCTCGTTGTCACCGAACTCCTTACCATCAAGGAGAAAAATAAGCCACTCAAGGGGATCGCTTACCGAGAGTCTCTACGAAGGCTTTGGTGTTAAAAACCGGTTTTTGGGTAATTCAAAGGGCGATCTTCGTGAATAAGAAAAGATAAGCTCTTCAAGGATCAACGCTGTACTTCACAATGCGGCTTTCATGCCACCTTGGCCTTCCGCCCAAAACGGCGCTTGTTTTTGTGTTACCCCGGTTCCCCAAAACCTTTCACTCTTTGTCCCTACAGTACAGCATCCTCGGTTGAGAGGTGACGGGAGTCACCGTCGAGAGTCGGAGGTTTGGAGGTGATGAGGGTGGTTGGAGAGAATTCTATGGAGGTTTGACAAAAGAGAAGAGGGCTTATCTCCTACCCTATGTATGGTACGGTTCTGTGAGGATTCGTGCCTCGGAGAACATACGTCAGGGTGTCCCACCCTTAAAAATCCAAGGCTAGCACCTGCAAGAGGAAGGACACATGTCCGAGAGTGGCTGGGAACTCTGCTTTGAGAAACTCTGCCAAAGGATTGGAAGATTCGAAATCCTATGGATACTCTTTTTACCTCCTTTTCAACAGAGAGGAAGAGGTCGTTGTGGCTTTCAGTTCGGGGGCGGTGCCAGCGGGACCACTGAGAGGGTTCAGGATCGCCCTGCAATGCATTGACTGAACACGTCTTGAGGAGGAACTCCTTGTGAGGAACCCCGGGAGGATTCCACAACATCTTTCCTTCTCAAGGCAGGACTTGAAGGGCAGGTTCTCTATTTTCACGTCGTTCCAAGTCCAGTTATGTTTCTTGTTCTCTCGGGACATTACCGAATACCTGATTTCCTTTGAGCCCCAAATCCTTGTGGTCTGTGACGTCTCTGATGTCCTCGTTCGGACCGTCCCTACCAGGTGGTCTATTCTCTCGAGGGAACCATCAGAGAACCTCACCCATCCTGGGGAAAGGGGAGCTTGACCAGGACGTTACACATGCCCCTCTTTGTTGAAATTTCCAAATTTTACCTCATTTTTCTCCCAAAGGGGAGCGGGTTCTCCTCCTTCCGGGTCTTGAGATCACCTTGCGGTGAGTCGCTAAAGAAAGGGGGAGGATTATCCAGGGCATGTGGAAGAGAGCGGGGGAGAGAAGACCTTCATCGTCTTTCCCACCAAGGTTCCTCTTGAAGCCCGAGGAAGAGGTTATCTTTTCTACGAACTCTCCTACCTTACCGTGGAGGCTAAGGTACGCTACTTCTCCTGGGAGGGGGAACAGCATTTGCCTCTTAAAAAGGGCGCCACACAGCGGGGGGAGAGGAGCTTTGTACTCCCCTGGGGCCTGGAAATCTGTTCCCTTAAAGCTAAAGCGGGAAGAAGAGAGTTGCAGGACCTCGTCAGGGAACCCATACGTAGTCTGAGGCATTCTGTAAAGGCCCGGGCTCAGGCCATCGGTAGCAAGCGCCTGGCCTTCCTCACTGACGACCCCTTCCTAAAGAGGGGGACACCGGCGATTCTTCTTGAAGCCTATGGAGAACACTTTGTCATCTTCGGGAGGGTGACAAGTGTTAAAGACTTCGACTTTACCCAACAGGTCCCTGTAGAAGACTTTACTCTTTCCGAGGAGGAAGTCGGCCACCTTTTCTAGGTGATTGCCCAACGACGAACAGAACTTGAACCTATCCCTTCCTGGAGTACCCTTTAAGGAGAATCTCTCAGATCTTTTCATTCTCTCCCTGGGTTTTCGCAAGATCCCCTTTTACAGTCTCTGACAGAGTTCTGGAAACACCAATGTACGGGCGGCCTGGTGTCCCGAGAGTTCCTCAAAGAAAGGGAAGGAGAAGATTTCCTTTTGGGAAAGACTACCGAGAGAAGTAGGAATCTTGAGAAGGTTTCCTCCGAGGAAAGCGCAGGGGCCCCAAAAGTGTTCAATCTCCTCCAGGGGGAGGAGAATCTTCCTTCTCCCTGTATTCTCAAGCCCTCACGGTAGAAGAGCCTGTTTCACTCTTGCAGAAGCTTTAAGATTCGCTCTCTTTCCTTTTCGACCTCATCGTAGCTCTGAAAGAGGAAGAGTTTGGCCTTCCGGTATCGAAGGCCACGAAGAACTTCCTGGGAAGGACTGGGAAGACCTCAAGGATCCTTTTGAGGTTCACTGTTCCTTCTTTCGTCCCGAGGCACACGGAAGAGCCTCCCTTCCACTAGGTACTGCGCTCAGCAGAGAGCTCAAGGAGCGTTACAACACTCCGTCCGTGTTTGAGCTGGAGGGTCCTCCCCAAAGAACCCACCCCCAAAAGAGCCCGCTGAAGGCCTACGGTCTCGGGGAGGAAAAGGCACAAGGTCGAAAAGGAGGAAGAAAGCAGGAATCTTTGAAGGAAGTACACAACTTCCCCTTGGCGCGCCCGGAGGGATTTGAACCCCCAACCTACGGATCCGTAGTCCGTTGCTCTATCCAGTTAAGCTACGGGCGCGCTTTCTCTGGGGTGAGCGAGGGGACTTGAACCCCCAACTCCTGGATCCACAGTCCAGTGCTCTAACCGGGTTGAGCTACGCTCACCAGAGCATCCTATATTTTACCAAATTCCCCCAAAGTTGCAAGAACTATTGGATGAGCCAGAGAGCACACACCAAGCTAATGAGGTATACAGTAATCCCCACGCAACGTGCCTTTGAAAAGGCGTAAGGCTCTTCGCTTCGTGGGATAATCCCCCGGAAGAGGCGAGCCTCCAAAGCCTCTTTTGTCCTCTCGTAGTGGCTGAGGGCGTTCTTAAAAAGGAGGGCACCAATTTTTCCACTATTTTGCGCAGCCAGGCGCCAGGTACGAAAACCTCCTCGAAGGCGTATTGAGCGGACAAGGTGGTAGAATTCCTCTTCAAGGGCGAGAATAAAGTGTTCCATGCCCTGGGCAATGGTACATACATCTCGCAAGGTAGGGAAACGGGCAAGGAAAAGGAAAACGTCTCCTGGAGGGGTGGTGAAGAGGAAGAGGGTGAGTGCAAGGGAGGAGAAAGTAGCTCTGAGGAGTGCGACAAGGGCAAAAGTGAAAGGGTAGTCGAAAAGGAGAAGAGCGCTTGAGCTTCCGGCAAAACCGAGGAGGGTAAACACGTAACGCAAAACCCAGGGCCATGGTGTCTGGAAAAGCCAGTGGAGGAGGAGAAAGAGGGCAATGTTCGCAGCAAGGAGTAGGGGATTTTTCGTGAATCCAAGAAAGAGGACGGGGAAGAAAACGAGGAGCATTTTCTCCACAGGATGTATTATGCGTCCTTTGCTACTGCTGGCGAACATAATGACCTGTCGGAACATCGTCTACGTGCTTCGTTTTCCAAGGACATATCCAATAATGAGCCCACCGATGGCTGCTTGAAGGGAGAAGATCATGGTTTCGATTTCTCCAGATGGTGGTTCCCAAAGAGGAAAGAACCAGGGTCGAAAGTCTGGAGCTATTTCCCTGACAAGCCGCTCCGCCATTTCGTCAGTTCCAGCGAGTTCTCCTCTCTGCTGGCCGAGATAAAGCGAGACAAAAAAGAGCAGAAAAGCGGCAGAAAGGAGCAACGCAGTCTTACCCTTCATACTGTGTGCACCCCCAGTTTGACCGTGAGGTACTCAAGGAGGACTAAGGTGAGGAGTCCCTCCATAACCGCAAGGGGAACTTGGGTAAGGGCAAAAAGGGACATGAATCTCAAAAAGGAGAGTCCAAAAGAAGTTCCTGGGAAAGCAAGAGCAAGCTGGAGTGAGGTAACCACATAGGTGGAGAGATCGGCGGAAAACGCGGCTGCAAAAACAGCGATATTTTTGTTCAGGTGACGGAGTGCTCGATACACGAAGAAACCAACGAAAGGACCAGCAATTCCCATGGAAAGGACATTTGCTCCAAGCGTCGTAATACCCCCATGGGCAAGGAGGAGTGCCTGGAAAAGCAGGACAAGAGAGGATAAAAAAGCGGTGGGTCCAGGACCAAAGAGAATACTTGCAAGACCTGTGCCGGTGGGGTGGGAACACGATCCGGTAACCGAGGGGAGCTTAAGTGCCGAAAGGAGGAAGATGTATGCCCCGGCAAGGGCGAAGAACATTCGAGCTTGAGGATCCTGTGCCTTTCGGATTCGCAAAAGCCCAAGAAACACAAAAGGAGCGCTGAGTACAAAGTACAAACCGCACCATGCAGGGGGAAGGAAGCCTTCAGTGATATGCATGGCGAAAGCTTGGGAAGTGAACCCTATGACACCAAGTAACACAGCAAGTAAGACCAAGGAAACCCGCATAGTCCACCTCCTAAAAAGAAAGTGCCCCTTGCGGAAAGCAGGGGCACCGTATGGCCATTGCCCTTCCCTCCGAAGGGTTGGCTCCGCTTGGGGCAGGTCTCCTGGCTCACGGGTCATCCTCTTCCCACCTTCCCAGGGATTGTTCCCCAGTGGTTGGGATTCGTCGCCGTATACAGTAGCGGGGGCTGCAGCGGATTTTCACCGCTTTCCCTAAACCCCAGGCGGCGTCGTATATGCTTTTCTCTATATTTTATCACTTCAGGCGCAAGATTGCTCCAGCCCTTCGGTTTTTGGCACCCAGAGCTTTTCTTGTGAGTTGTCCTCAGATGCCTAAAGAGTGGTTGGGGAAAGTATCGACGAGGACAAAGAGTTCAGGCTATAATGGAAAAAAGGAGGTTGAACGTAGCGTGCGCCTTTCTGTACTTTTTGCCGTTGTCCTGATTTTCTTTCTTGTGCCGCGAGCGTTGGCCAGCGACCTTGTGCTTTACATCTCCCCCCTTGCAGGGTTCCGCATTGGATTCCCAGAAGAGTGGGAGGTGGAGAACCCCCCAGACACTGTAGACCCTACGCTCATGCTTTCGGCCCGATCAGGAGAAGCCCGCATTTGGATTACCCTTGAGCATCGGTACTATCCATCCTTTGATGCCTTTCGGGAACAGGTGCGAAGCGATATTCTTCTCTACCCAGGGGTACAAATTCTCGGTGAAGGACCTGCAGAAATCGACTACGTTCCTGCGTACTGGTACATGTTCTCCTTTCCGGAGGGAGAGAAAGAAATGCAGGGGATTTTGTACCTCTTTTTTAGAAACCAAGGATTTTACCGGATCATTTGCTGGACGTCGAAGACTGCCTTTGACATGACCTTTCCAACCTTCCAGAAGATTGTTCAGAGTTTCACTACCCGGGAAGAGGGCGCATCGTATCGGTGACGGTACGTCGGCACAACGTAAGATTTGCCATCCTCGTCATTGTTGTTGCTTTGCTTTCTGGATACCTCGTTCAGGCTCAGATTCGTTTTTCTGTTTCATTTTTTGCTCGTTCTGCAGGTGAGACCTCCTCATCCTTGGAATGTACCGAGGATGATGTTCTTCTGGTTATCGCTCCACACTGTGATGATGAGGTCTTTGGAGCCGGAGGCTTTATATACGAAGCACTGAAAAAGGGAGCAAAGGTCTATGTTGTCGTGGTGACGAATGGTGACGCTTTCCGTCTCCTCATCCATCGGCCAAGCAGGGCCCTGAATCTTGGGCTTCGGCGACAAAAAGAGACACTTGAAGCCCTTGACGTCCTTGGAGTACCAAAAGACCATATATTTTTTCTTGGGTATCCGGATCGTGGTCTTGAATTGCTCTTTTACGAGCATTGGTCGCCTACTGTTCCGTACTTTTCCCGTTTTACAAGGGTGGAATTCACTCCTACGGCAAGTTTCAGACCAGGCAATCCTTACTGTGGGGCGAGTGTGGCGAGTGACCTTGAGGAGATTTTTCGCTTTGTGCGCCCCACCATTGTACTCACTTCATCCCCCTTCGATACACATCCTGACCATCGGGCAGTATACAATTTCACCGTGTATACCCTGGAACGCCTCCGATATGAGGATCCCTTCTTCGAGAATACTCGAGTTTTCTGGTACTTGGTGCATTGGAATCTCTGGCCCCATGGAAGCATGACTGGAGCAGGGGTAAAACTCCTTCCACCTCGGGAACTGCTTGTGCCCACCATCCGCTGGCAGTACTATTTGCTCTCTAAAGACGCTATCTTTGCTAAGACGAGGGCGGTGCGGAAGTACCGATCTCAGTCAGCAGGAGGGTATCCTTTGAGTTTTGTTCGAGCGAATGAGCTTTTCGTTGAAGCCCGTCGGGTGAAAATTCCTACGCTTGAGGGGAACATCACCATTGATGGGTGGTGGAATGACTGGAGTGGACCAAACGTTACCTTTGTTCCCCCAGAGGTGAGAGTTCGCAGGAATGGAATGCGGAATGGGCACTCGCCCTTTCTTACCGTGGCAAAGGATGCTCGTAACCTCTACCTTGGGGTTCACTCTCCGTGGAAGGAAGCTATGTACCGTTTCCACTTCTTTCCCATCGTTCCCTTTGGAGGTCAAGAGAGATATGTGGATGTGTTCTCAAGCGGAGAGGTTCGAAAGACGGTTGTTCTTCCACTTCGGGGCGAGGGAGAGGTGATTACGTACGCTCTCGGGGGAGATGGACTGGAAGTTGCTGTGCCCCTTGGGTTTTTCCACGATGCTCCAACCATCCTCTTTAAAATGGAAATTCTCGTTCGAGGAAGGGTTTTTGCAGAAACCATTTGGAAGGTCTTCACTTTCTGAGGGGGAGAAGGGATGTCTGCGCGGTGCGTAGTCCTCGTCCTTTTTGGGGGAAGGTCGGTAGAACACGAGGTTTCCTGTGAGTCTGCTCGGAACATCGTAGCTGCCCTTGATCCGACAAAGTATGAGGTTCTCCTTGTTGGTATAGATAAGGAAGGTATTTGGCGTCTCTGTGGGCCTGAAGACCTTGCATTGCCAGAATGTCCCCACGACCGGGATGAAGTCGCCCTTGTGCCACACCCTCAGGGGGGGAAGCTGTACAGCCTCAGTGAAGGAAAAGTTATCGCTTCTCCCGATGTGGTGTTTCCGGTGCTCCATGGAACTTTTGGAGAGGATGGGTCACTTCAAGGGCTCCTTGAGATTGTGGATCTTCCTTATGTGGGCTCGGGAGTTACGGGATCAGCTATTTGTATGGATAAAGAGATCACCAAGAGACTCCTTCGGGAAGCGGGGCTTCCGGTAGCACGCTTCCTTGTCGCTACAAGAGATGCTATGCCTTCTTTTGATGAAGCCGTGCAGGTTCTTGGGCATCCGCTTTTTGTGAAACCTGCAACTCTTGGTTCTTCCGTCGGGGCTGCAAAAGTGACGAATAAAGAGGAATTTTGTATGGCTCTTGAAGAGGCTTTTCGGTACGACCACCGGGTGCTCATTGAGGAGTACATTGCTGGACGGGAGATTGAGTGTTCTGTTTTGGGAAATGAGAATCCTTCAGCATCCCTCCCTGGGGAAATCATCCCACGTCATCCCTTCTACTCGTATGAGGCTAAGTATCTTGACCCTTATGGGGCGGAGCTCCTTGCTCCTGCTCCTCTTGATGCAGGAACCACGCGCCGAATCCAAGAACTTGCCATTCTTGCCTTTCAGGTCTGCCATTGTGCAGGAATGGCTCGGGTGGACTTTTTCCTGCGGGGCGAGGATATTTACATTAATGAGGTGAACACCATTCCCGGCTTTACAAAAATCAGCATGTATCCGAAGCTTTGGGAGGTAAGCGGTATTCCCTATTCGCTCCTTCTTGATCGCCTTATCGCCCTTGCCTTTGAGCGGAAGGAGAGGGAGCGGAAGCTCCACCGGAGCTTCCGCTGAAAGTCACTCGATGACGAGGTCTATCCTCTTATCCCCGAATTTGTTGCAACGAGCATGAATGGTGAGCGTATCACCCTTCTGGGCATCTATGACGAGATACTGTACTCTCTGCTCCTGAGGAGAGAATTGCGACGCGATGTACTGCACGATGATTTCCTCACCGTTTCGGAAAACCCGGACTTCAGAAATGTAGTGGTCACCTTTGGCATCGGCAACGCTATGGGGAATACGGATTTCAAGGACATGTGTTTCAGCGCTAAACTGCGCAAGGATCTGGGAGGGAGGATGGGCAAAGGCGCTCCCTGCGCTGAGGACAATACCAAGAATCCCCACAATTACGCAGAGGTTTTTCTTCGACATGGACGCCTCCTTTTTGGAGCCTCTTCAAGCCTGGCCATTGGTTGACCGCAACACCACAGCTCTCCACCACCAACTTCCTTTACCTCCACCACATTACCGCAAACTCCGCATCGGAAAACTTCTCCAACCTTCTCAACCTTCGGCAAAGAAACCACCTCCTTGTTTTCAAGGTAAAAACCATTTTTCCGATTTTTCCATTCCCCAGGTTCCCATATAATGGAGGTGGGGTGATAACGTGAATGAATTTTTAGCGTTCCTAAAGTCTCTGGTCATCCTTATCATTATTCTCGACCCTTTCCTTGGTATGGTGGTCTTCCTCTCCCTTACGCGGAAGATGTCGGATAGGGAACGAGCAGAACAGGCTTTTCTTGCAGTTTTCGTCGCTTTTGCTCTCCTGGTCATTTTCCTCTTCGGTGGACAAGCGCTCTTTTCCCTCCTTGGTATTTCCTTTTCGAGCTTCATGGTGGCTGGTGGTGTGATTCTCCTTTTGCTTGGGATTGAAGACATCTTGGGTCTCCAGTTCTCAAAAAAGGAAGCGGACACTAAAGTCATCGCCGTGGTCATTGGGACACCACTCCTTTGTGGTCCCGGAGCCATTACCTCCATCATTGTTCTTGCCCAACGATACGGATACTTCGTCCCTTTTCTTGCTCTGGTTAGTGCTCTTGTGGTTACGTGGATTCTGCTCCTCTTTGCGCAAAGCATTGCTGCACTTCTTGGGGAGCGCATTGTCGAGGTCCTTTCCCGAGTCCTTGGGCTTTTACTCTCGGCTATTGCGGTAGAGTTCATTAAAGAAGGCGTGCTGGCTATGGTTGCGGAGGTTGTGAAACGGTGAAAAAAATCATCCCCCTCATCTCTTTTTCCTTAGTACTTGTGGTCATTGGTTTTGGCGTCTCAGGGATTGGATCGGTCATCCCAGAGTTCACGGAGCGATTCGCTGTTTCTTATGCTGCAGTGGGACGTGTTTTCCTCTTCCATGGTTTTGGGTACTTTCTCACTCTTGTCTTTGGTGGCATGCTTGGAGATTTTGTTTCTCGGGGGATGTTGTTACGCCTTGGATTGGTCTTGGCGGCCTTGGGGTTCTTCAGTATAGTGCTATGTCGCTCTTTTTCCCTGATGCTCTACGCTTTTTCCCTTATGGGTGTTGGGATGGGTTTCATAGATTGTATGGTGAATCCTGTGGCGCAAAGCGTGTTTCACGATCATCCTGGAGCGACGCTCAACGTTATCCATGCATTTTTTGGCCTTGGATCGCTTCTTGCCCCACGACTCTATGCGGCGCTTCGAGACCAGGGGTATACTTTCCGAGAGTTCTACGCGATTATCGCAATCTTTACGAGTCTTGTAGCCTTACTCTTTTTCTTTCTTTTCCTCCCCCAACGCGTTGAAAGGACTTCAGGGCGTAGCGTCGCTTTAGCGTTCACAAAGAAGGTCTTTTGGTTGCTTGGGAGTACCCTACTCCTTTACGCCGCAGGGGTAAGCACACTTAATGGTTGGCTTGTGACTTACCTTACAGAGTGTGGCCTTCGAGAGACAAAAGGAGCTATTTTCCTCTCGTACTTCTGGTTGGGTCTTTTATGTGGACGGTTCGTTTTAGCGCCTTTCTCTGAGCGTTGCGGATACCTCGTTTTTCTTCGAGGTAACGCTCTTGGAGGAAGCTTGGGAACAGGTTTGCTTGCGGCTCTTGGTGTACACCGCCTTTGGACACCACTTTTCCTCTTTGCGTCTGGTTTCCTCCTTTCGACGTTCATACCCCTTGCCCTCGCGTACGCTCTGGCGATGTTCCCAGAGAGCGCTTCTACCGTTTCTGGATGGGTGCTTTTCAATAATGGGCTTGGGGCCTTCCTCTTCCCGTGGCTTTTTGGTTTTGTGGGTGGAAGGTTTGGGTTCCGCATCGTTCTCGCCTTTGTTCCTCTGGCCCTTTTTGGGGTTTTCCTCATGCAGTTTCTCCTCGAAAGACAAGGTATCCAAAGAAAAGGGGTGGTTACTCGTGCATCTGGAAGATCTTGAAGCGCAACTTGATGACTTTTCTCTGGAACGGAGGAAGGCGGCTTTTCTGCAGCTTTGTGAAGAGCATCGAAAAGGAAACATCTCTTTTCCCACACCCCGCCCAGTGGTGAATCTCCATTTCCATACGTTCTTCTCCTTTAATGCCTGTGGGTATTCGCCTCTGCATATCGTGTGGCTTTCGCGACTTCGAGGCCTTAGCGTTGCCGGGAGTGTGGATTTCGACGTTCTCGATGCTATGGAGGAGTTCCAGTTCGGAGGATTCCTCTTAGGTCTTCCGGTAGTCTCTGGTCTCGAGACTCGCATTTACCTTCCAGAGTTTCGAGAGGAGGAGTTGAGTTCTCCGAACGAACCGGGAATCGCCTACTATATGGGAAGTGGTTTTGTGCGCTTCCCCGAAACCGAGGAGGGTGTACAGACGCTTCGCAAACTTAAGACTATTGCCCAGGAACGGAATAAAAAAATCATCGCCCGGGTCAATGCGTACCTTGAGGATGTGGTGGTCGACTACGAACGTGACGTTCTTCCCCTCACTCCTTCGGGGAATCCTACCGAACGCCACATTGTGGTAGCCTACGCGCAGAAGAGTAGGGAGGTCTTTCCTGATGCTTTAGTACGGGCCCGTTTTTGGGCGGAGAAGCTTGGAGTTGAGGTGGCTTTGGTACAGGCCCTCGAGGAGGATTTAGCATCGTTGTATGACACCATTCGCTCCCGCCTCATGAAGTTTGGAGGAGTGGGGTATGTGAAACCGGATGTAGGGGATTTCCCAAGGATTCAGGAAGTGAATAGCATGATTGCCTCGGCTGGGGCAATTCCTTCCTTTTCCTGGCTTGATGGTACCCGAAGTGGTGAGGCAGACCCAAGAAGACTTGTCGACTTCTGCGAGGCAAATGGTGTTGAAACTTTTTTCCTCGTCCCTGATCGGAACTGGAACATTCCCGACGACGAGGAACGAAAGTACAAAGTTCGTAAGCTCTATGAATTCGTAGAAACCGCACAACAGCACCACTTCCCGGTTTTTGTGGGCACAGAACTCAACCGCTATGGCCAAAAATTCGTCGACGATTTCGATTCTCCATACCTTGCGCCCCTTGCTCCTTTCTTCTTAGAAAGCGCCTGGATACTCTGGGGTCATGCAGTCCTTGAGATGTCCTCTCGACGTGGGTACGGGAGCGAGTGGGCGAAGAGGACCTTTCGAAGTCGCGAGAAGAAGAATCGCTTTTTTGCCCGTGTTGGGATGGCCACCCCAGCTGATTACCGGATGGTGCAGAAACTCGGGGAACGCACCACTGAGGCTCTGTTAAAGGAATTTAGCGAGTAATACCCTGTGAATGGCCTCAAGTGCCAGAGAGGCTTTTTCGTGAACGACGAACCGCGCTCTCCAGTCAAAGGGGGTTGGGGTGAGGTTGATGATCCCAAGAAGGGGGGTGTACGAAGGGAGGAAGTTTGCTGGGGAGACTTGAAGGCTTGAGCCGATAACAAGGAGTGGCAGGCGATGGGCAAGTTCTGTAGCTTCTTCAAAGCACGGTGGAAGCATGTCACCAAAGAGCACCACGTCTGGCCGGATCATGCCCCCGCAGGAACAGCGAGGGGGAATTTCCCCGTGGGTAACCTTTTCCTCAAGGACCTCGATAGGAAACGGTGTACGACACAACGTGCAGTGGCCTGAGCGGAGATGTCCGTGGATTTCGAGGACCCTTTGGGACCCTGCCTTGGTGTGGAGGCCATCAATGTTCTGGGTGATGATGGCCTCCACAAAGCCAATTTTCTCCCATTCAGCAAGGATTTCGTGAGCTCTGTTGGGACGAGCGTTTTTGAAGCGCATGAGCACTTGAAAACCTACTCCAAAAAAGATTTGGGGGCGCTCAAAAAGGGCTTCGACAGAGAGAACCTCGATAGGATCGTACTTTTCCCAAAGACCGGTTTGGGGGGTACGGAAGTCAGGTATACCACTTTCTGTGGAAATTCCCGCTCCCGTGAGGACAAGCCAAGGTCTGTGGTCCCAGAGAAGGAGGGCAATTTCCTCAAACTTCCAGGACATCTCAGCGCTTTTTCTTCCCGTCTCGGTACTTTTTGAGATCAGAGAGTTTTTCCTGGCTCTGTTTGAGGAAACGACTCATTTTCTGTTCGAAGCTCGCTCGGCTTCGTTCGAGTTTCTCCAAATACTCCTGGTCTTCGTTCACCCGCTTGATGGAAAGGTCGATCTTCCCATCGGGGGAAATGCCAATAACCTTGACCTTCACTCGGTCGTTGATTTTTAGGTAATCGTTGACATCCTTCACGAAGTGATGTGCGATTTCTGAAATGTGAACGAGGCCACGTCTTCCATCTTCGAGTTCTACGAAAGCTCCAAAACGAGTAATACCCACGACTCTCCCTTCCACAATGCTGTCGATTTCCACCATGAACGGGTAACTATCCTCCCTCTTTGAAATTGAGCATATTATACTCACATTTCTTTTTTGGGTCAATGAGAGGGGAGAAGGTCACTAAAGAACTTCTCAGGAAGTCTACTTTGCGCATACGCCGTGCGAAGAGGAACAAAATCGTACTCGCACCTTCTGAAGGAAACCGTCAGGGTGTCACTCACTGTAATGAGGGCCCAGACGGCACGCCAGTCTCCGTCCTTTGGACGACCTACGCTTCCATCGTTCACCACGAAGAGTCCATCGATTTCGCGGAAAAAGGGGATGTGGGTGTGACCACAGATGAGTACATTGGCTGACTCGTGGGCCATTATGTTGCGGAAACTTGTGTCAGGACGATCGGGAAAGAGGTACTCGTTGATCCTTCGGGGGCTTCCGTGGACGAAGAGCAGGCGAAACGATCCTGCTTCGAGCTCAAAGCGAGGCAGAAGGTTTCTCAAAAATGCTTTGTTTTCAGGGGTTACAGCCTCTTGCGTCCAACGAAGAGACACATGCCCCAGCGCCCTTTCTTCTTCCGTTCGGTATGCGCACCCACAGTCCTCAAGGTCGAAGCCGACTCCTTGGTCGTAGTTTCCCATAATCGTTGGAATACCCAGGCCTCGTATTCTCTCGATGACCTCATTGGGGAATGGCGCATACCCCACAAGATCTCCGAGGCATACTTTGACATCCACACCAATTGCATCTATATCTTTGAGGACACTCTCTAAGGCTGGAAGATTGGCGTGGATATCTGAGAATGCGGCAATACGCATTGGTGTCACCTCCTAAAAGATGCGGATGAACAAAGGAATGAGACCGAGGGAGGGAAGAAGGTTGGCCACCCGAATTTTCTTAAGTTTGAGGAGGTTCAAGGCGATGCCTAAAACGAGAATACCACCGGTTGCAGTCATCTCCTGAATGAGAACTGGAGAGAGGAGAGGTGCCAGGAAACGGGCAAGGAGCGTGATACTTCCTTGGATGAGGAGGATAGAGAGAGCTGAAAACGGAACTCCAACACCAAGGCTTGCTGCCATGGCTATTGAGGCAGTACCGTCAAGAAGCGACTTTGTGTAGAGAATGTGTGGGACTTTCCCAAGGCCATCCTCCAAAGACCCCATGATGGTCATGGGGCCTATGCAGAAAAGGAGTGTGGCTGCAAGAAAACCAGGAGCGAAGGTGTTCCGTTCTGCCCGAAGACGCTCTTCGAGCTTTTGAGAGAAACGTTCAAGCCGTTCCTCAAGCTGTAGCATTTCTCCGATAACTCCCCCGGTAACGATGCTGAGGAGGAGGGCCAGAAATTTCTCTCCTTTCAGGGTCATTGAAAGCCCAAGAGGTACGCAAACAAGCCCCAAGGCATGCATGAGACCCTCCTGGAGCTTCAGAGAGAATCGTTTCCGTAGGGAAATCCCAAGAAAACCACCCAGAACAACCGCTAAAGCATTACAGATTGTCCCCAGATTGCTTCACCTTCCTTCGGTGGAGGAGGATTCCCTTGATAATCCCAGCAATAGGAATCGCAGCAATGACACCCAGCGCTCCGAAGAGTTTTCCCCCCACAAGGAGGGCAAAGAGAACAGTCACTGGATGCAGACCTGTCTCTTTCCCCATGACCCGGGGAGTCACGACAACTCCCTCCACAAAGTTCACCCCACCAAAAAGCGCAATGACCCCAACCACATGCCAGACGGATTTCGTGCTGGCAAAAAGCAGAGCCGGGATTGCTCCAACGATGGGGCCAAGGTACGGGATGATATCGGCAATTCCAGCGATGATGCCAATGATCAGTGGGAATTCGATTCTCATGATGAGGAGTCCAGTGGTGACCGTCACGCCCACAAAAAGCGAGAGGATGAGGCGCCCTCGGATGAATTTACCCACGACCTCGTCGATGCTGCGCAGAAGGAGTACATACTCCTTTCTCCGGTTGGGGGGGAAAAGACGCACAAGAGCTCTTCGGATTCGGACCGCGTCAATCATGAAGTAGTACAGGGCAAAGGGTGTCACGATGAAACCAAGGAAGAGCACGGTCATGAAAAGGGATACGAGGTTCAGGATGTTCCTTGTGATACCTTGGAGGTAGTTCTCGAAATTTCCCAAGACATTCCGGAGGAAATCTTCAACGGCTTCCGTAAGGCGAAGATCTGGGTACTTTGCATCGAGGGCTTTGGCAACCTCGAGAATTTTTCCGACAAATTCCTCGATGCGTTTTGGGGCAGAGGCGGCGAAAGCCTTCAGCTGGGAAAGCGCTTCAGGAATGATGAGGAAAAAGAGGAGGGCAAAGAAAACGAGAAGGCCGAGGAAGACGAAAACGACCGAAAGTTTCCAGGAAAGCCCCCATCGGTTGAGGCGCCGCGCAAGGGGGGTCAAGGCGTAGGCGAGGAGTCCTCCAAGCACGAATGGGACGAGGACGTCCCGAAGGAGGTACACAAGGTACAGGGTGAGCACAAGAAGGAGAAGGTAGTAGAGTTTTTTTGTGAACTCGAAGTGTTTTTCTTCGTGGTTTCGTGCCAATTGCCTTTCCCTTTCCTGCGTTTTATGTATAATATTCTAAGGCTTTCACGCCACTTTGCAAGAGTTGATGCCCATGCTCGATGGCCAGAGTGTAACCGTTCTTGTTCCAGCGTACAACGAGGCTCCGCGGATTGCGAGAGTGCTTGAAGTTGTGTGTGCTACGAGCTTTGTAGATCGGGTTGTGGTGATTGATGATGGCTCTCGTGATGCCACCTCTTCGGTGGCGGAGCGCTTTCCAGTGACTCTCATTCGTCACCCTAAGAACTTTGGCAAGGGTCATGCCCTCGTTTCTGGGATCCGCAAAGCCAAAGACAGCGACATTTACCTCTTCATCGATGCTGATCTCTTGCATCTCCAGAAGGAGCACCTCTTTGCCTTAGCAGAGCCTCTGGTACGGTACCCTTTTCTCCACATGACCATTGGGGTTTTCAAAGGGGGGCGAGGATCAAGTGACCTTGCCCAGCGGGTTTTCCCTATCCTCAATGGGCAGCGAGGTGTGCGGGGGAAATGGGTGCGAAGCCTTCCCGATTTTTCCTGGACCCGTTTTGGGGTTGAAGTTTTCCTCACAAAGTTTGCCCATGATACCGCTGCGAATATTGAGATGGTACCCCTTTGGGGCGTATCACACTACCACAAGGAAGAGAAGTATGGCCCCTTTTTGGGGGTGTACCACCGACTCAAAATGTACGTCGAAATTTTCCGAACGTACCTTTTTTACGAAGGATGTCTTCGGAAGAGTCAGAAAGTCGTTGCTGAAGAGGAGGAGGAACCTGTATGCCCGAGTGTCACCTGAGAGAGAATCTCGCCCAGTGTACCTGTACGTATCTTTCTTGTACGAAGCGTGGCAAGTGCTGTGAGTGCGTAGCGTACCATCGTGCTCATGGGGAAATCCCGGGGTGCTTTTTCCCACCTGACGTAGAGCGCACCTATGACCGTTCGATTCGGAGATTTATTGCCGCATACCAGAAAGGGTGAGAAGTGGGTTCTTGTTGACCTCTCTCGCGAGCTTCTGCCAGGGGAAGCGACCTTTCCTGGAGATCCTCCATTCCTTGTCCTCCCCTGGCACGATTTAGCCGTGCATGGTTTTGCCAGTCGAGTTCTCTTCCTTTTTGAGCATTTAGGAACCCATGTGGACGTTCCTGCCCATTTTCTCGCTGGAGCAGAAGAGGTTGCCGGTATTCCTCTTGAGCGGTTCTGCGGGAGGGCACGGGTCATCGATGTCTTTTCCCTTGCTCGACCCTTCACTCAAGAGGATCTGAAAAAGTGCGGCGTTGTGGAGGGTGATATTGTCCTTTTTGTGGGCAATCCTCACCTTCAAGAGTGCGAAGCTCAGGCTCTCGTCGACTGTAAAGTTAAGGGAGTTGGCGTTGAGGCAGAGAGTATCGATGAGCCCCCTTTCCCGTTGCACCGTCTTTTCCTAGGGGCAGGAATACTCATTTACGAGAGCCTGACGAATGTCAGGGAACTCCTTGGTAAGGAGGCCTTCTTTTTCGGTTTCCCTCTGAAAATTCCCTCAGGAACTGCTTCTCCGATTCGTGCTGTAGCGATCACTTTGTCTTTGGGAGGCGACTCCGAGCCTCTCTGAGCCAGTACTGTCCGTTTGGATCGTCTGGTCGAAGAGCAAGATATTTTTCGAGAGCCCACACGGCGTTGTAGTAATCCCCGCTACGGAGGTTAGCAACACCAAGCCAGTAATATGCCTTGTCAAACCTCGGATTCGCTTCGATGGATCTTTTGAAGTACTCGACGGCATCATAGATTTCCTCTTTTTCCAAGGCTACGATACCCCGCTCGTAATTTTCCCAGGCGTCTTTACCGTACTCCTTCCAATTTTTGACCTTTTTCAGGAAGTAGCGAGCTTGCTCGTTCTGGGGCTCAAGTTGCAGGACCTTTTCCCAGGCCCAAATCGCTTCATCGTACATATCCTCTTCCTGGTACGTTCGAGCAAGCCAAAACCAGGCTTTGGTAAAATCTGGTTTTGTGGTCACGGCCTCGATGAAGAACTGGATAGCCTCGGTCTTTCTCCCTGCCTGATAGAGATTGTATCCTTGATCAAACATAACCTGAGCATATCCTTCTGCAGGGACATCGGTACTATAGGGTACCAAAAGAGGGGTTTCACCATCCGCCCACGCCAGAGAGACCCAAGAAAGTGCTACAAGAACCATGAAGAGTACTGCATATCGCATGCTTTATCCTCCTTCCTCTTTTATTCTACCACAGGGAGCTCAAGTTCAGGGGCATCCTTCGTAAGGATGCCTGTTCGAACCTCGCACCCACAGTAGTGGGCAAAAAGAGGAGCAACCTCTTTGAGGATTGCCTCAAGGTCCCTAAGGGTGAAAGGTGGAAGGCAGTCGATGTTTATCACTGCGACTTGTGTCGCTTCGGTGATTTTCGTGTGGTCACCTTGCCGCCAGGTCCATTTCCGGCAAAGGACTTTACGGGCATCTTTGAGGACAATCTCACCTTTCTCAGGGGGTTCAGGGTCGGTACCGTTGAGAGGGATGTACTCCTCATCCCCCTGGGCGTACGTGAGGTGTATGTCTCCCTCAACCTTTTTCAGGTCATCACCCCCACAGGGAAGACCATAACGGAGGGATACAATGTTCATGAGCGCCACTGGCGTATGTACGTAGGGGAGTTCGCCTCCTTTGAGCACTCTGCGGAAAAGGTTTTCCACCGAAGGCGGATATCGGTTAGGATTTGTCCCAAACTTCGCAAAGGCTTCACGCCAGCTTTGAATTTTTGGATGATCCCTCAAGGTTTCAAGGTGATGTGTTGCTCGCACGAGTCTCTCCGTCTCCCGAAGGAGCTTCAGGACATCGTCTCTTTCTCTATGCTCTGTGATACCCAGAAGGACAATTGCTCCGCGGAGGTACTCAGGGTATGCGGCAAAAATCCTTGGATCAATACGGTATTTCACAGATTTTCCTCCTTTTCGGTCACAGGCTCGATATGGACAGTAACATCGGTCACCCCTGAAAACTTCTCCTTAATAACCTGTTCAACTTCTTTTGATACTCGGTGCGCCTCTTCAACCGACATGTGCTCATCCACGAGTACGTGGAGGTCGAGGTGGATGTCGTCAGTCCGACCGCGGGTGCGGATTTTGTGGCACCCCTGAACCTCTGGGATTTCCCGGACCACATGGGCAACAGCTTCGGGATGGAGCACCTTTTCATCGCAGAGAATGCGGGAGCTTTCCCGAATGATGGCGATACCTGCCCGCACGATAAGGCCAACGATAACCAGAGCCGTGAGGATATCCACCCAGGGAAGACCACATCGTACTGCTACAAGCGTTCCTAAAACACCCAGGGAAACGAAGACATCACTTTGAGTGTGGAGCGCATCAGCAAGGAGGAAGTCACTTCGCCACTTACGGCCTATCGACTTTTCCCACCAAACCACAAAAAGGTTCACCATAAGGGTCGCAGTCATGAGGAGGAAGCTTTCCAAGCGAATTTCCGGAGCACGTGACATGCTCCATCGAGTCCAGGCCTCGCGGAGGACCTCCAAGGCAGCCACAAAAAGAAGCATAGCGATTCCCAAAGAGGCAAGGGTTTCGAACTTCTTATGCCCATATGGATGGCTTTCGTCCGCTGGTCGAAAGGCAAAAGAAAGCCCAAGGAGCCCGAGGATGTTCGATGTTCCATCAGAAAGGGAATGGAATCCATCGGCGGTGATACTGGCAACACCGACTATTTTCCCATAGAGAATTTTCGCCAGGGCAACTCCGAGGTTACAGACAAGGACGAGGAGGAGCGTTTGCCGGAGTGTCAAATAACGAGTTTGCTCATTCATGAGGACTCACGCAGGTGACCTGACAACTTTTCACGCCTTTGAGGCCTTGGAGTTCCCGCACGAAGGAGGCAACTGACCTTGCATTTCCCCGAACAAGGATAACCTCAAGACAGGTCCGCGTATTGCAATGCACATGGGTTGTAGAAGCTATGGTTGTTCGAAAGGTGTGTTCAAGCTCCAGGAGTCGCCTTGCACAGTCTCGAACCGTGTGGTCGTAGACGATGGTCACTGCCCCAAGGACATCCCCTTCAAGGTTTTCCCATCGTCGTTCGCTTACAAAGCGACGCACAAGATGCCGAAGGGCTTCAGAACGGTTAGCAAAGCCTTCTTTTGCGAGAGCTCTGTCAAATTCTTCAAGGAGACCCATGTCCATAGAGACACCAAATCGCACAAGGCTCATGTTCGATCCCGTTCCTATTATACCAGGTGTTGCTCTTGCGAAACTCGCTTGTGGATGCTACATTTTTCAAAAATCGTGCTACAAAGGAGCGATGGTCATGCAGACTCGTGATGTTACCCGAGCTTCAGTGCTTATCGCTCTCGGTGTGATACTTCCTTTGCTTTTCCACTTTTTGGGAATTCCAGGACGTGTCTTCCTTCCTATGCACATCCCAGCAATCCTTGGGGGATTCCTTCTGAAGGGCCAAATGGGGTTCCTCGTCGGTTTTATGCTTCCTCCTTTGAACTTCCTGGTGAGTGGCATGCCCCCATTTCCTGTTTTTCTCTCCATGATGGTCGAGCTTGGTGCCTATGGGTTGACCGGCTCTTTGCTTTTTCAGGTTCTCCAGTGGGGGATTGTACCATCGCTTCTTGGGGCAATGCTTGTGGGGCGAGGCATTGCAATTCTTGGTAACTGGGTTCTTTTCTCCGTCCTTGGAAAGGAGTTCAACGTGTTTTCTCTTCTCCAGAGTCTGTTTGTCACTGCTTTACCGGGAATCCTTATCCAGATTGTCTTGATTCCGTTTCTTGTTGCCCTTATTCTGAGGTGGGAAAAGGGTGTGGCAAGATCTCAGGACCTTCTTTAACGCGAAAGCTCCTTTTTGGGACGCAATACAGGATGTCCCAAGGGAGAAACTTGCGAAACTCTTGATCCAGCTTCCTATTGCTTCTGGAGGGACGGTTCTCGATGTGGGGTCGGGGACAGGCGTCCTCGTTCCTTTTCTTCGGGAGCTTTTTGCGCCCAGGCTTATTGTGGAGCTTGACATTGCGGAGGCTATGCTTGCTGAGGCCCGTAAGAAGTTCGGTGATTGGGGCATTCGATACATCCTGGGAGATGCAAAAGACGTGATTTTCGACGAGACTTTCGATGCCATCCTCTGTTACTCGTCTTTTCCCCACTTTGCGGATAAGGAAGGGACAGTCCGCCACCTGGTGCGTTTCTTGAACGACCGGGGTGTATTCGCCATTCTCCATACCTCTGGGAGAGCACAGATCCATGCTATTCATGCACAAGATGCTATCACAAGGGATCATTTCCTTCCCGAGGGACACGAAGTCGCCCAAATGTTGGCAAACGCAGGACTTCGAGTCTTAGTAGTACGCGATGCGGAGGAGGAGTACCTTGTAGCGGGGGTAAGAGAGGGAGCGCGAGGAGAAGACAAGTAGTGCGGACAGGGTTTGTCAACTTTCTGAAACGCTGCAACTTTGTTGGGGGTAGAAACTCCCAAGGATTTTGCTTTTTTGCATGGTTATAGAAGGCTCCAAAGAGGGAAACAGTGGAAGTGTTTTGCCTCCATGTTTTGTGTGTATGGCTCCCCAGAAGGTCTTGAGAGCAGAACTTTGAGAAAGCCTTAGGTAGGAAAGGGTTCTCCTCTAGTTCCCAATGCGGTTAGAACATTTCCTCCATGCTCTAGGAATCTCTTTTCAAAGGTTCTTGGGGATCACTGGGATGTTCCCCTGCCTTGGGAATTTTTGTAAAGCCACTGCCTATGTTAGCGTTGTGTCTTTGTGCTACGATTGGAAAAAGAAGTGCCACTTTTTGAGAGACTTTTGCGAATTGCTCTAGTGCTTTGAGGGAGTGAAGGGAATGAAAGCAGCGGTTTTTTATGGACCTTTGGATCTTCGCGTAGAGGAACGGCCAATTCCTCAGGTTGGGAAAGGGGATGTCTTGGTTCGGGTTGAAGCATGCGCCATTTGTGGAACCGATGTGCGGATTTTCCATTTTGGGCATCGAGCTATCACTAAACCTCAGATTCTTGGTCATGAGATTGCTGGAACCATTGCCGAAAAAGGTGACGATGTTGAAGGGTATGAAGTTGGCGATCGGGTTGTTGTAGACCCTATTGTTTCCTGTGGACAGTGCTTTTTCTGCCAACGTGGGTTGACAAACCTCTGTCTTGTGTTTAAAGAGAGAACCGAAGCCTTCGGATACTACTATCCTGGGGGTTTTGCAGAGTACGTCTTAGTGCCCGAGAAAGCCGTCCGCCGGGGAAACCTCATCAAGTTCCCTACGACGCTCTCCTTCGAAGAGGCGGCCATTGCTGAACCTATGGCTTGTGCTTTGAATGGGCAACTTCTTTCCCGGGTTGGCTTGGGCGATCGAGTCTTGGTCATCGGTGCTGGTCCTGTTGGGTGTATGCATATTGCTTTGGCTAAGGTCCTGGGGGCGGCAAAGGTTCTTGTTGCCGAGATGCAGAAGGCACGTCTTGTAGAAGCCGAGCGCTTCGGTGCCGATCGGCTCATTGATCCTACGGGAGAAAACCTCAGAGAGGTTGTACTTGCAGAGACTCAGGGCCTTGGTCCGGACGTGGTCATCGTCGCTGCGTCCTCTCGCCAGGCTCAGGAGGAAGCTATAGAGCTTGTGGCTCCTCGAGGACGGGTCAACTTCTTCGGCGGCCTCCCCAAAGATGATCGCTTTGTGACCATTGATGGGAATACGGTACACTACAAGGAGCTTTTCATTCACGGTACCTCAGGAGCTACGGCATCCCATATTCGTACTTGCCTTGACCTTATGAGCGCAGGACGCATTGATGGAAAAGCGTATATCTCAAAGATTATCGCTCTTGATGCGCTCCCTGAGATGCTCAGGGAAATCCAAAAAGGGCCGTATCTAAAAGTGGTTGTAAAGCCGTGATTGGTTTAGGCGTTTAACAATTTGGGTTTAAAAACCGTGCGTAGGTCCTTGACAATTCTCTCCTCGGGGGAGAGAATACCAACGGAGTAAAACTTTTGCTATTGAGCAATTGCTCAAAAAGAAGGAATTGGGCTTTTCAACTTCTAGAATTAGGAAATGGTCCGTTCTTGGCGGGGTTTGGAATTAAGCACGCAGCGCGTCAGTGTTCTGTCTTTTGCTGTTTTTGCATTATATAGTCGGGGTAAATCAGGGAGACCAAACCCGCGTCTACGTAGTTTGGAGCTGTCCAAAAGATTTACGTCCTATGCATAGCATGGTTGTTGTAGAGGGCAAGCGGTTTCGATATTTGAGACGCCATCTCTTTTACCGATCTCTCAAGCGATGAGATGTGGTTGCCCTTCGGCGGTATCCAGGCTTGAAGCTAAAAGGGGAAGGAGGGTAAAGGTGTGAAAGCTGTTGTCGTGTACGGGAAAGAGGATTTCCGGTATGAAGATGTACCAATGCCTATTATAGGTGATGAAGAGGTCTTGGTTCGGGTTCGCAAATGTGGTATTTGTGCGGCCGATCCAAAGATTTTCCATGGGAAGGCGTATTTCAGCAAAATTGTTTATGACCATGCTCCTATTGTTGCTGGGCATGAGTTTGTTGGGGAAGTAGTGGAACTTGGAAAGGGTGCGAAGGAAAAATATGGTCTTGAGGTGGGAGATCAGGCTATTGCAGAGCAAATAATTCCCTGTGGTCGGTGTTACTACTGTCAGAGGGGGTTCTATAACCTCTGTGATGTCCATGCAATCTTTGGTGTCTCTGGGCCTAATGGGGGTTGGGCTGAGTACATGAAGTATCCCAAAGGTTCAATCATATGGAAGGTCCCTCGTGACCTCCCTCCAGAAGTCGGCATTAGTATTGAACCTTTGGCTTGTGCCATTCATGGTGTGGAACGGGGTGACATAAAGCTCGGTGATAGTGTTGTTGTTATGGGTTTAGGAGCGATTGGGCTTTTCATGCTTCAGGTGGCTCGCCTTAAGCATCCCCGGCAGATTATTGCTGTTGATGTCATTGACCATCGTTTGCAGGTTGCAAAAGATTTAGGGGCAGATGTAGTTCTCAACCCTGCAAGAGACAGAGTGGTAGAAGCTGTAAAGGATCTTACTCATGGGGTAGGTTGTGATGTGGTTCTTGAGGCGAGTGGTTCTCCTGCTGCGGTAGAGCAAGCTGTGGGCATGTTGCGGAAACGAGGAAGATTGGTAGAATTTGGGGTATTTGCCGAAAAGACTTGTCTCGATTTTAGCATCATTAGTGATATCAAAGAACTCGAAATCGTTGGTGCCCATCTTGGTTTGCGAACGTATCCTCTGGCTATAGAATACCTTGCTACCGGTCGCGTAAGGACCGATAAAATCAACACTCATGATTTTCCTCTTGCTGATTGGCGAAAGGCGATTGATGTTGCAGAGACACGTGAGGGGAATGCTATCAAAGTTTTGATGACCCCCTAGCATGTTAGCTCTCGTTCAAGAAGGTATCGATAAGTCAAGTATTCGCCTCAAAGAGATACCTCAGCCTCCTTACGGGGATGACGAGGTAAAGATCCGTGTTATTTTTGCTGGTATCTGTGGGACAGATGTCCATGGTATTTCCTCTCTGCGTCCTCCAGTCGTATTGGGCCACGAATTTTCTGGTGTGGTAGTTGCGGTTGGGAAAAAGGTGCAGAAAGTTCGAGTTGGGGATTTTGTGACTTCCGAAACAACGGTATATAGATGTGGTCGTTGTCCTTACTGCGCGAAGGGATTCTTCAATTTGTGTCCTGAACGTAGGGGGATCGGTTCTGGTGTGGACGGGGCTTTTGCCGAATATGTTGTTGTCCCTGAATTTGCTGTTCATAAGCTTCCTGATTTCCTTTCTTTGGAAGAAGGGGCTCTTCTTGAGCCACTTGCCTGCGCCATACGTGGAGTGATGGAACAGGCAAGTCTCCAAGGGAGTGAAAAAGTTGTGGTTTTCGGTCCTGGACCCCTTGGAATTTTGGTAAGCTGGGTAGCTAAGGCCTTGGGTTCTAGGGTCATCCTTGTGGGTGGTCCTGGGGACGAAGAAAGGTTTCGTGTAGCGCTTGCTGGGGGTGTAGACGATACGCTTGATTTTACCCAAGTGGATCTCCAAAGGGTTGTGCAAGAAGTTCTCGATCCATACGGAGCCGATGTGGTTTTTGAGTGTTCAGGCTCTCCTCAAGCAGTGTGTAGTGGATTATCAATTTTGCGAAAGCGGGGGGTGTTCATTCAGATGGGGATTTTGCATCGTGAGGTAAGTATCGATTTTGATCGTTTTCTCTTTTCATCCGAGATCGTCTTATTAGGTTCAAGAACCCAAACGACTTCGAGCTGGCACAAGGCCTTTGACTTTCTCGAAAGAAAAAGGTTGCCTCTTCGCATGTTGATTTCTCACATTCTTCCGCTTGCGAAATGGCAAGAAGGCTTCGCTTTGATTCGAGAGAAAAAAGCGATTAAAGTTCTCCTGAAACCTTGAAGAAGGGTTGTTGAAGATTCTTTCTATGGGTTTTGTCCATATCCTGCGCTTTCTTGGAGCTATAATGGAAGTAGGTTTCGAGCGTTGAGACCTCAAGAGAGTGGGGTAATTTGCCTCAAAGGGGGCAATGTGCGGGATGGGAAAACTGCTGCTTGGAATCGATGTGGGTACGAGCAGTATCAAGGTCGCGCTTTTTCATGCTTCTGGCGAGACCTTAGTCGAGGCTACTCAGGCTGTTCCGATTCTTAATCCAGAACCCGAGTTTGCAGAGCAAGACATGAATGCAGTTTGGGAGAGTACGTGCCTTGCTGTTCGACAGTGTTTGAGTCGTGCGAGCATCGTAGGAGAAAATATAGCAGCCGTTGGAGTTTCTGGTCAAGGTACAGGATGCTGGCTCCTTGATCGCCAAAAGAACCCTCTGAGCAATGCCATTATTTGGATAGATGGTCGAGCGAAAGCATTGCTCGATGAGTGGAAGAGAGATGGAAAAGTTGCAAGAGTCTTTGCTCTCTCGAGTAATAGCCTCTTTACAGGCTCTCCCGTTGCATTGTTAGCCTGGCTAAAAAGAAATCGTCCCGAAGATTTTCGTCGTGTAGGATATTTTCTCTTCGCAAAAGATTGGGTGAGGTTGAAGCTAACGGGTGTGATTGCTACAGATTCATCGGATCTTTCCATGTTTCCTTGTTCGGTTGAGGGAGATTGCTACGAGATTCTTGAAGTCCTTGACATGCCTGAAGTAGGAGACATTATGCCCTCTCCTCGCAAAGCGTGGGAGGTCGTTGGGGAGGTGACGCGGGAAGCAGCTGAAGTTACGGGTATCCCAGTTGGAACACCGGTGGTAACGGGCCTGGTTGATGTAGCTTCCTGTGCTCTGGCGCTTGGAGTTGTCCATCTCGGACAGGTTTATTCTATCCTTGGAACTACGAGTTTCAACGCCTTCCTTGCCGAAAAAGGACCGCTTCTTTTTCAGCCTCAGGGGGTTGGAATTTCGGTAGCTTATCTTTTCCCCAACACATTTCTCCGTGCCATGGCTACTATGTCAGGAACCCTGAGTTTGGATTGGTTCTTGGAGCGGTTTTTCGGAGAGAATCGATCACAGTATCTTTCCAAGAGGGAGTTCTTCTTAGCGTTAGAGAAAGTATTGGAAGATGTTCCGCCAGGGGCAGAGGGTGTTATGTTTCTTCCTTACATTAGTCCTGGTGGTGAGAGAGCACCCTTTTTGAACCCTCATGCTCAGGGTGTCTTCTTTGGACTTCGATACAATCATACTAAAGCTCATCTTCTCAGAGCTGTTTATGAAGGGGTTGCCTTTTCGGTTCTTGATTGCTTTCAGAGTCTTAAACTTCCTGTTTCGGAACTCCGATTTTGTGGTGGAGGAGCAAAGAGCGATTTTTGGTGTCAACTTATAGCCGATGTGCTTAATGCTCGGGTAATAATTCCCAAAAATCAGGAGCTCGGTGCTCTTGGCGCTGCGCTTCTTGCAGGAGTGGGCGCAGGTGTATACAGGGATGTCTACGACGCAGTAGAGAGGACATTTGTGGTGAAAAATGTTTTTGAACCCCGGGAACGTATTTCGCAATTCTATAGGGAAAGGTTTGCTGTTTATAGGGAACTTCGCGAGTCACTGAAAAAACTTTGGGTTCATAACGATCAGATGAGATACTTCTTGGGTTAAGGAGGAAAGGTTCTATGCTTGAGGAAGTCCGGAGGGAGGTATACGAAGCTAATATGGAATTGCAGCGACGAGGACTTGTCTTATATACATGGGGAAATGCGAGTCAGATTGATCGTGAAAAAGGCTTAGTAGTCATTAAGCCAAGTGGGGTACCTTATGAGGAGCTTTCTCCAGCAAACATGGTTATTGTTGATCTTGAAGGAAACGTTGTAGAAGGGTTTTTACGTCCCTCGGTTGATACCCCGACACATCTCTTTCTGTACAAACATTTTCCCACAATAGGTGGAGTCGTACATACCCACTCTCCATGGGCTACTGCGTGGGCGCAGGCGCAAAAAGATATTCCTTGTCTTGGGGGTACCCATAGTGATTATTTCTTTGGTAATATTCCCTGTACGCGCCCTCTGACACCTGAAGAAGCCTGTAATCTTGAAGAGAATACTGGGAAGGTTATTGTGGAAGCCTTTGCAGGAAAGAGTTATGAACAGATACCAGGAGTTCTTGTGGCCTCTCACGGTCCCTTTACATGGGGAAAAGATGCAAAACAGGCAGTCTTTTATAGTGTGGTTCTTGAGGAGATCGCTCGACTGGCCTTCATTACCTTGCAGTTGAATCCTCTCCAAAGAAGTTTGTCTCAGGAGGAGTTGACAAAACGCTATCTCAGAAAACACGGAAAAGATGCGTATTACGGACAAGCTGAGAGAAGCTCATCTGGTGAAAATTAGCGTTTCCTCCCTGTTTGTGCTAAAATGTGGGTTTGCTGTAGTTTTCTTCTGCGTTCCCTTCTGTTTTAGGGGATGATTTGAATTTTGCCTTCCTTGAGCATTTCTCCGGGATTAAATTAACCTCTTGACATGTCTTTCAAGTATTGCTAAACTTCGTTTGGAACATTTGGTATATTACATTTGTAACGATCGAGGTGTCACATCTCTTTCACTTTTTGCAGTGGGCTGTTGACCGATTTTACGAGAGAGGAGGAAGAGAATGTTCACGCCAAAGTTTTCAGTCGGCATTTGGTGTATGGGGGGCATCGCAGATCGTTTTCTCCCGCAAGGGTATGAAACTCCACTTGATTTTCAAGGACGTCTCGCGAGAGTCAAAAAGGTTAAGGAAATCACAGCGATCGAGCTCTTCGATGACGAATTTCTCCGCTTATCTCCCGATGCAATGCGGAAAATCCTTGAGGATACAGGAATACAAGTGAGTTGTCTTAACGTCAATACTCATTCTTTCCCTAAGTGGCAGCGGGGGGCTTTAACAAATAGAGATCCCAAGCTTCGTCAAGAGGCTATCGATGCGGTGAAGAAAGCTATTGATCAGGCGGCAATCCTTAACTGTTCTACTGTAGGGCTGTGGCTTGGGGTTGATGGTTTTGATTATCCGTTTCAGGTTGAGTATAGCAAAGGTTGGGATCTCCTCCTTGAAGCGCTTGCTGAAATTGCTGAGTACGCTCCGCAGATGCGTATTAGCTTGGAGTATAAGCTGAAAGAACCCCGTCAATATCTCTTTGTGGGCAATGCCTTTCGAGCTGCATGCATTGTCAAGCTACTTAACCGAAAGAATATCGGAGTTACTGTCGATTTTGGCCATGCGCTTATGGCGAAAGAAAACCCTGGAGAGGTAGTTGCTTTTCTTATGAAGGAGGGACTTCTTTTTAACGTTCATTTTAACGACGCGTATCGAGAGTGGGATGATGACCTTATTGCTGGAAGTATTAACATGTATGAGACTCTCGAGTTCCTTTTCTATCTTAGTGAGGGTGGATATTCGGGATATCTTGGCTTCGATATTTTCCCATACCGTATGGCTCCAGAAAAAGCTCTTGAGCTTTGTGTCCGGAATACGCTCGACCTGTGCCGTGCTTTAGAGAAGCTTGATAGGAAAGCTCTTTCCGCAGCTCAGGAAAGTATGGACGCAGCTTCTGTTCACGAAGTGGTGAGGAGGGCTTTCTTTTGAACTGTGAGGTGGAAAGAGGGCCGGGCAGGCCAGCTCAACTCAATTATATTGAGAAGGGGGGTTATGCATGAAAAGGAGTCTATTGATCTTTTGTTTAACGTGCCTTATGGTGATTGCTTTAGCGGTTCCTGGTGGAGCGAAAATTAAGCTTTTCCTTCCCCCGGGGGAGAAAAATCCCGACGTGGACTTCAGTGGCATTACCTTGCGGGCTATTCATGACTCTGGTGCAGGAAGAATCCTTGAATGGTATGCTCCTCTGCTTGAAAAAGAATGTGGGGTTAAGATTGAGCGTACTGAAATGGTAGATTTGCCGAAGCTTCGTGAAAAGGTTATGGGTGACCTCTTGGCAGGAAAACCGAGCTGGCAGATCGTGGAAATTAACCCCCGCTTTATTGCTGATTTTGCTCTCACAGGGTTGATAGAGCCCCTTGACAGGTACTTTGAGATGTACGACCCTGAGGACGTGAAAAAATATCTTGATGATATCATCCCAACATATCGTGAGTTTTACATGAAGTGGGGTGGCCATTACTGGGCAATACCCTTTGATGGTGACATTCACCTTTTTAACTATCGGATTTCTCTCTTTACAAACCCCGAGTATCAGAAAATGTTCAAAGAGAAATTTGGAAAGGATTTGCGGCCACCTGAGACGTGGGACGATTTTGTGGACCTTTGCAAGTTCTTCAAGGAGGTTTTACCGAAGGATATGTATCCAACCATGTGGTGGCTTTTGCCTCCTGACGGGGCGGCATTCTATTTTAACATTGCTGCATCCTATGGAGTTATGTATTTCAGCGAGGATATGGAACACGCTCTCTGGCCGCGGGATAAAGCCATTGAAGCGATGAAAAAGATGGTTGAAACGGCACCTTACTGTCCTCCAGGAGTGGCAAACTTTGGGTTCACTGAGACGGTTGACTACTGGCTGGCTGGCAAGGTGGCTTTCCAGATCTGGTTTATCGATATTAATGAATGGGGCCAGATGGGTCAGCCAGAGGTTAAAGGTGACGTAGCGAATGCTCTCATTCCTGGTTACCGTGACCCCGTTACTGGGAAAGTTATTCACCGTGCCATGGCTCCATATAACCGTTACTGGGTTATCCCAAAGAACCTCCCTGACAAAGTGAAAGAAGCTGCTTTCTACGTGATGCTTCGTGTTTCAAGCCCAGTGTACAGCATTTATTCCGTAGCTGACACGTACTGCGGCATGGATCCTTATCTCTATTCACACTTTACTGACGAGGCAGCCATGCAGTATACGAAACCTAACCCACTCCGAGGTGTAGCACCGGATTGGCCGGAGAACAAGCCAACCTTCTCTACTTTTGAAGAAGCCCGCAGACATCTTGATGGCGGTCTTGCCAACCTTAAGGTAGCTTTCCCAGAAATTAACTGGCCTGGAGCAACAGAGTACACTGAATCTCTCTCGCGATGGGTACAGCGTGCTATGAGTGGCGAGGTAACTCCTGAAGAGGCCATTGAAAATGCAGCGAAAGAATGGGAAGCTATCCGTGACAAACTTGGTAAGGAAAAACAGAAAGAGTACTACCAGGAGTTCTTGCGTGCCGGTAGGGAATTAGGATTCTGGTAAAACAATAGAGGCCTGCCCGGCCTTTGGAGGAAGGAGAAGAATCATCATGTCTGGTAAAGCGCAGAAAAGGAGAATCCCCTTGACGCCTTACTACCTCATGATTCCCCCGCAGCTTTTGATTTGGGCAGTGGTTATCTTTCCACTGATTTGGGCTGTTTACATTTCCTTCCATGATTGGAATCCGACCATTTCTCCAGAGCGAACCTTTGTAGGTATCTGGAATTACGTCAATGTTTTTCGTGACGAGCGTTTTTTGAGCGCTCTCTTACGAATGCTTTATTACTCAGGAGTAGGAGTGACAATTCAGCTCTTCCTGGGTACGGCTATTGCTTTGGCTCTTGTTGAGTATATTCGCTCCGAGCGATTAAGAACTTTTCTTCTTGTTCTCTTTCTGTTGCCAATGATGATGGCTGAGGCTGTTGCTGCGCAAATGTGGACATTACTTATTACCGACACTGGCACTATTAACAATATTTTGGTGTGGCTTGGCCTGAATCCAGTGGGGTGGCGTTCGAGAGAGCTGGCGCTGACAACCCTTATGATTGTGGACATATGGCAATGGACGGCGCTCCCTCTCCTTATTGCTTATGCCGCGAGAATTTCTATTCCTGAGAGCCTTTATGAATCTTCAAGGCTTGATGGAGCATCACGGTGGCTTATCCTTCGCAGAATCACTCTTCCATATATGCGCGTTCCGCTGGCCATCGCTTTCTTGCTCCGCTTCATGGATTCTTATAAGTTTCTTGACAAGGTCTTTATTATGACGTATGGAGGACCAGGGACTGCAACCGAGCTACCTACTTTTTACCTCTATCAAACTGCCTTCTCGTACTTCAAAGTAGGATATGGTGCGGCGATGTCGTGGATCTTTGGAGTTATAGCTGTCGTGGGAATGTTCTTTTTCTGGCGTCTGGCAAAAGTGCAATAGGGGTGAGGACTAGTGCGAAGAAAAGTGAATTGGGGCAAAGGTATAGGAGTTACTGGGCTTGTTCTTTATGGAATTTTTATACTTTTTCCTATTTACTGGACCTTCAATACTTCGTTTAAGGAAATAGGAGACGTGTATAAGGTTCCTCCCTCTTTTGTACCTACTCGATTCATTGTTGATGCTTATCAGTTTATTTTCCGAGGTACAGGAAGAATTGCACTCCTCAATAGTCTTGTAGTCGCGGCAATTTCAACAGCTATTGCTGTCGTTCTTGGAACGATGGCAAGTTATGCGTATTCAAGATATCCCTTTACCCCTCTCACTAACGAGGGAGCCCAATTTAATCTCTTGACGGTGCGGATGTTCCCCCCTATCGCCTTCCTTCTTCCAATATTCTGGATGTGGAAACGATTTGGGCTCCTTGACACATACTTTGCGCTTATTATTACATACACTGCCTTCAATCTACCGCTTGCTGTATGGCTCTTGAAGGGCTTCATGGATGCTCTGCCAAGAAGCATTGAGGAAGCGAGTTACGTTGATGGATACTCTTTCTGGCAGACTGTGCGGCGCGTCGTGCTTCCCCTTATTGGCTCAGGGTTAGCTGCAACCGTTGCCCTTTGCTGGATTTTCATTTGGAACGAATTTATCATAGCGTATCTCCTCGGTGGTAGAAATGTTATTCTTTACACAGCGTACCTGCCAAGTCTTCGTCGGGGTATGAGAATTATGTGGAATCAGATTGCAGCTCTTTCGGTTTTAGCTATTATTCCCTCCATCATTATTCTCGTGCTCTTTCGAAAATACTTAGTCAAAATCTACCTTCGGAGTTAGGTGAGAGTATGGAAGAAGTGCGGATTCAAAATGTAACAAAGCGTTTTGGAAGGAAAGAAGTCTTGCAAAGGATTAGTGCTCGTATTCCTAAGGGGTCTTTTTTTTGTGTTCTTGGAGAACCAGGAGCAGGCAAGACTACCCTTTTGCGTATCGTTGCTGGACTCGAGATTCCTGAAGAAGGGGAAATCTTTTTTGGTGATCAAGATGTAACGCTTCTGCCACCTCAGAAGAGAAACGTAGCCTTTGTCTTTCAGGATTTTGCTCTCTACCCTCATATGAGTGTTTTCGAAAATATCGCGAGTCCGCTTCGGCTAAAGGGTTTAAGTGAAGATGCAGTTCGTAGAAAAGTCTTGGAAGTTGCGTCCTTTCTTAAAATCGAGAAGCTTCTTGACCGGTTACCCAGTTTCATTAGTGGCGGAGAAAGACAACGTGTCGCTATTGCTCGTGCTCTAGTGAAGGAGCCAACTCTTTGCCTTTTTGACGAACCTTTGGTGAATCTAGATTATAAAATTCGTGAGGACATGCGGGCACAGTTCAAACTTATGCAGCGGGAGTTTGGACAGACAATTATCTTCGCTACGCCTGACCCAATTGATGCTCTTTCTATGGCTGATGTTGTGCTTGTGCTTCACGAGGGAAAAATGCAGCAACTGGCTAATGTGTGGGAAGCTTACCGAAAACCAGAAAACGTCTTCGTGGGAAAGTATCTCGGATTTCCCGAGATGAACATTCTCGAAGGAAGAGTGACGCGCATCGAGGGAAAGCTTTTTTGGGAAAGTAAGAGCTTGCGACTTGATGTTAGTTCGTGGGAATTTCTGGGTTCATATGAGGGAGCGGTTATTCTTCTTGGTCTCCGTCCGGAAAACGTTCGTCTTGGAGATGTAGAGGGCTTGGATTTTGTTTTTGAGGCAAGCATCATTCTTGGCGAAGTTGTTGGTTCTGATACTGTTGTACACCTTTCTATTGGGGATGTAGCGTTGAGAGCCTTTGTTCCTCAAATTTTTAGAAAACCTTCTGGGGAGAAGATTTCCCTCGGTTTCCGCCGTGAGGACCTTTACTTCTTCTCCTCACAGAATGGGAGGAACCTGTTGCTCCCAAAGGGTGATGCATAATGGCAAGAGTTTATCTTGAAAGCTTGACAAAGGTTTTTGAAGGAAAGGTTATTGCTGTTGATGAACTAACGTTGGAGATACCGGATAAAGGCCTTGTAAGCCTTCTTGGGCCGTCAGGTTGTGGTAAGACAACGACCATGAGGATGATTGCAGGTTTAGAGATACCAACGAAGGGAAAGATCTACTTCGATGGTCAAGACGTGACGCATCTTCCTCCTGAAGAACGAAACGTGGCTATGGTTTTTCAATTCCCAGTCATCTATCCTGGGATGACTGTTTTTGAGAACATTGCTTTCCCACTTGTGGCACGGAAGACCCCAAAAAACGAAATTCGAAAGCGGGTCGAAGAAGTAGCGGATGTTTTCGGTGTTACTGATGTTCTTTCTAAAAAGGCTCATCTCCTTGACGCAGGAACAAAACAGAAGGTCGTTCTTGCGCGAACATTTGTTCGCCGTCCCCACGTGTATCTTCTCGATGAACCTCTTACGAGCGTTGATCCTTCAACGCGAGTGGAGTTGCGGACCATTCTGAAGAAGCTTCAGAGTCAGTTAGGTCAAACAATGGTGTACGTCACTCATGATCAAAGTGAGGCTCTGACCCTTGCGGACCGTATTGCCGTGATGAACGAGGGAAAGCTTCTGCAATATGGTTCTCCGGAGGAAGTGTACAACAATCCTAAGAATACCTTCGTTGGTTACTTTCTTGGGAATCCCGGCATGAATTTCATTGGTTGTTCAGTGGACGAGGAAAAGGGTTCTTGTGTTCTCAATGCCGAGGACTTTAAGGTTTTCCTTCCAGACCTCCCTGTTTCGCTTCTTCGAAGTCTTGTAGGCAAAAAAGTTGTCCTTGGAATTCGTCCGGAAAACCTCGAAATTAGCATGAAACCTATTCTTGGAGCTATTTCTTTCTCAGTTATCCTCGTAGAGCCCATAGGTAATAGGCTTGTTATTCACCTGAAAAGGGGAGAGAAGGTCCTTAAGGCGAAAATTCCCAGGCAAGAGATTGTTCTCCAGCAGGAAGTGTGGGTTCGTTTCCCACTGGAATTCTTGAAGTTTTTTGACGGAGAGACTCTGGAGGCCATAGAGATCTGAACTCTCGCTATTATGGAGCGGTCACTAAGAAACGATGAACACGAAATGATGGCAAAAATAGCTCGTCTTTACTATGAAGGCGAATTATCGATAGTTGAGATAGCCGAGATCTTTGGTATTTCCCGTCAGCGGTGTTCCCGCCTTCTTCATAAGGCCAAAGAACGGGGTATTGTCCAAATTCGCATTGTCGATCCTGCTTCAAGGGTTGAAGAAGAACTGGAAACAGAGTTGTGTTCCCTTTTTGGTTTGAGGGCTGTGCGATGCGTTGAGGTTTTCAGCGATAATAGTGCCCTTATTCGGAAAAGCGTGGGTGTGGCAGCCGGGGATTTCCTTTTGGGTTTCTTGAGGCCAGGGACCACTATTGGTGTCGCGTATGGACGAACTATCTACGAGATGGTTCGTTTTATCCGTCCCCGTGAGACTATTCCTAATCTCACAGTAGTACAGATTATGGGAAGCATGAGTCGTATCTCTGGAGACCTCATGGCTACGGAGATTCCTAGGCAATTAGGAGAGGTCTTGGGTGCCCGAGTCGTATATCTCCTTGCCCCTGCCTTTACAAAGGATAGAAAGACTCGGGACACAATTCTCCGCGACGCAGCCATTCAAGCAACGCTCTCTGAGCGATTGGATATTGCCGTTGTTGGCATTGGTGGTCTTGCTTCTGATTCTACTCTTATTCGTACCGGTGCTATCACTGAAGAGGAGGTAGAAGAGCTCAAGAACAAGGGTGCGGTTGGAGACATAGTAGGAACATACTTTGATCTCCATGGTAATGTTGTTCCGTTTTCTGGAGACGAGCGCCGCATTGCCCTTTCTTTGGAGGCCTTGCGAAGAATTCCTCTTGTCATTGGCATAGTGGGAGGGCAAGAGAAAGTAGACGCGGTTATAGGGGCCTTGCGAGGAAAGCTTATCAATGCTCTGGTGATCGATAGCCTAACTACTCGGGAGGTTCTCAAAAGGGTTCTGAGGGGATGATTGCTGTGTACCTTGTTATTGCTTCTGACAACTTTGGGTATCCTCTCAAGAGGGTTATCGTGGACCATCTTAGAGAGAAGGGTGTAGAGTTTGATGATATTGGGGTTTTCTCTGAAGAAGAAGCTGTGGATTATCCAGATATAGCTCTTCAGGCTTGTCTTGGTATCCGGGAGGGAAGGTATCAGTACGGAATTCTTATTTGCGGGACGGGGATCGGTATGGCTATAGTGGCTAACAAAATTCCTGGTATTTACGCTGCCTGTGCGCACGATATTTATTCTGCCGAAAGAGCTAAGAAGAGCAATAATACGAATGTTCTAACCTTGGGGCGTCACGTTGTAGGACCAGAACTTGCCAAGATGCTTGTTGATGCCTGGCTTGCGAGCAGCTTCCAGGGCGGGCGTTCGACTCGAAAGGTGGAGAAGATTCGTCAAATCGAAAAAGATTATGTGAAGGAGGTATAGAGCATGAAGAAATTCATCAATCGTCCGGAAAACCTCATTGAGGAGATGCTTGAGGGTTTTGTGAACGCTCACCCTGATAAAGTTCGCCGCCTGGAGACCGAAAGGGTTCTCGTCCGGAAGGATGCTCCGGTCAAGGGCAAAGTTGGTATCGTCACCGGAGGAGGCTCAGGGCACAAACCGGCTTTC
>JANXBI010000001.1 GCA_025060675.1 Candidatus Caldatribacterium sp. | reverse complement strand
GAAAGCCGGTTTGTGCCCTGAGCCTCCTCCGGTGACGATACCAACTTTGCCCTTGACCGGAGCATCCTTCCGGACGAGAACCCTTTCGGTCTCCAGGCGGCGAACTTTATCAGGGTGAGCGTTCACAAAACCCTCAAGCATTTCCTCAATGAGGTTTTCCGGATGATTGATGAATTTCTTCATGTTGCCCCCCTCCACAACCTTCTCCCTTCATTGTCCCAGAGAAGAATACATTTATCAAGGCTTGCAACCCCGCCTCCAGGAACATATACTCCGTTAGAGGTGAGGGGCTAGGGGGAAGGAATGGCAAGACTTCGGAGAAGACAAGAGGGGCGAAGGGAGAGACAGAGTCCATGATCTTTGCAGGCATCGATGTCGGTTCGCAATCCACAGCTTGTGTCCTCTGGGACGGACGGAAGGTTCTTGGCTTTTCTGTTCTCCCAAGCGGTGTGAACCCCAAAAAGCGAGCCCACGAGGTGTTAACAAAGGCTTTGGAGATGGCGGGGAGAACGGATGCACCACTTCGTATCGCCGCTACAGGATACGGTCGCTACCAAGTAGATGGGGCACAGGTAGTGGTGAGCGAGATTACCTGCCAAGCCAAGGGGGTAGCGTACTTCTTCCCTAAAGCAAAAACGGTCATTGACATTGGGGGACAGGACAGCAAAGTCATTCGCCTTGGGGAAGGAGGAAGGGTTCTTGACTTTGTCATGAACGATAAATGTGCCGCAGGAACAGGAAGGTTCCTCGAGCTCATGGCGCAGGTCCTTGAAATACGCCTTGAGGACTACGGAATCCTCTTTGCAAAGGCAAAAGAACGCCTTACCCTCTCTCACATCTGTGCGGTTTTTGCCGAATCAGAACTCATTGGTTACATCGCCCAGGGGAAAAAGAAGGAAGATCTAGTGTGGGCGGTGGCGGACGCCGTCGCCGAACGAGTCACGGCACTTGGGGAACGCATCGGGATTGTGCCACCCCTCGTTGTTACCGGGGGTGTAGCCAAGAACAAAGCAGTCCTTACCCTTCTAGAGGAACGCCTGCGGCACCCAATCCTTGTTCCCGAAGAACCGCTTATGACTGCTGCTTTAGGGGCTTGTCTTTTAGCAAGAGAGCAAGCATGAGCGATGCAGGAACCACTCGAGTGTACCCAGCACCGAAAGAGAGACTGCCAACCCACCTATGGGACTTTGCCTTGCGGTGCGTCCCCCTCTGAAAAACACACGCGAAAGAATGGTCTTTGTTCTCCCCAGTCCGTGGAACAAGCACTTTACCTCTCCAGAGAGGGAGTATACCGCAGAGTGCGCACCTCTTCAAGAACCCATCAACCCGTACGCCCCTCTAGAAGGTGATGGGAAAACCAGCACTCCACGAATACCACCCGCAGAGCGCAGCACCAACCACCCCACAGCCAACCAAAAAGGGTTAAGGAAGAACAGGCCACAACCATGAATACCGTACCCAAAAGCCTCCGAAAACTGCAGAGAAAGCCCTGACGGAGCACACCACAAGGGTAACGAACGTGGCAGAAACCACCGACCCCACAAACCGCCTCCCTTGGAACTCCGCCGACCTCCTTGCAGCAACACGAGGAGAAGACCAAAGGTGAGAGAACCAACACCAAGTTCTCAAAAAAATTAAGCACAAACCCCAGACACATCAGGAACTTGCTAATGCGGTTGCCAATCTAACCCCTCCCTACACCCCCTGCAAAAATGCCTATTACAGGCGTAGTACTAAGGCAGACACCAACCGGCACGATGTTCGAAGCAAGCTCCACACCTTACTAATCTTTTCAAGCACACCACCTTTGGCAACAGGCACGCACATGTATCTCCAAAGAGCACACTTTAGGGCTGACCCTATGACGTACCTTCAGGAATCCCCTGGGTACCTCAGTCTAGAGCACGAAAGAGGGCAAAGCTGCATCACCCAGAAAAGACAAGAAGACTTGAGTTTGTCTGAGAAAAACGCCCTGATGTTCGAATCTCTCCGTTTCCAAAGCACACTTCCCTCAAAAGCACCCATGCGTCCTCTTCAAGGATTATGCTCCTATCCTACCGGAACCCGGATGACCCGCACTCCCAAGTCCTCGATTTTCCGAGCAATCTTAGGATCAAGACGATCATCGGTGAAAATGGCGGAAAGCTTCGTAATCTCACAGATTTTGAAAAACGCCACCTCTTGGAACTTCCGGCTCTCCGCAACGAGGATAACCTCTTGTGCTGAAGCTACCATAACCTTCTTGAGGTGTGCCTCAAGCTCAAAGACGTCAGCAAGATACCCCTCATCCACAAGGATTGCCCGAGCACCGAGGAAGAGCTTATCCGCGTAGTAGTTACGCACCGCGTTCTCCGCTTGAGGCCCAACAAAAGAGAAGGACAGAGGATGGAGTGTCCCTCCTGTGGCGATGATATTGAAATTCGGCTGCCGTGCTAAGCTCACACAGATATCAAGAGAGCTCGTGAGGATGGTGACCCTTTTGGCTGGATCAATATTCCGGGCAACTTGCAAGGCCGTAGTGCTCGCATCGAAAATGACCGAATCTCCATCTTCAATAACTTTGGCTGCCTCCCTACCAATAGCTTCTTTTACCTCTCGATTGGTGATTTCCCGAAGTTCCACCGGGATTTCCACATTGCTCGTCTTAATCCGAGAGGCCCCCCCGTAAATACGCCGGAGAAGTCCCTGCTTTTCGAGGAAGCGAAGATCTTGACGGACAGTGTCTTCGCTCACCGCAAACATGCTAGCAAGTTCTTTCACCGTAAGCGTCTGACGAACACGAAGCGCCTCAAGGATTTTGAGGCGTCGTTCCTCAGCAATCAGTCCTGCTCTCCTGGGCATAGATTACGCCACCGTCACCCTCTTCCTCCGGGAGGCCACAAGATTTGGAATCATCACCACCCCAATGAGTACCACCCCAATGACCACCATCATGACCTGGCCAGGGATGTTGCGAAGTCCCATACCGTAGCGCAAAAGCCGCATGAGCACAAGGGCAAGGCAGGCTCCAAGGATACTCCCTTTCCCTCCAGAGGGGCTTGCACCCCCAAGGACGGCAATGGCGATGACCTCAAGTTCGTACCCTGTAGCCACGTTCGGTCGGGAACTCCCGAGCTTCGAGGTGAGGAAAACCGCCGCTACCCCAGCCATAAGCCCGTTGAGGGTGAAAAGAATCTGCCGAATGCGAGCCACCGGAACACCAGAGAAGAAAGCTGCTGTCCGATTCGTCCCGATGGCGAAAATCTTCCGACCGAACGCGGTCCTGTGGAGGACAAGACCATACACGAGGGCACAACCCAAAAAAGCCACGAGCATAAAAGGAACCCCCGTATTCCCGACATATCCCCAGGCAAGATAAGAGTACCAGGATGGGAAACCACTCACCGCTTTATCACCAAGAAGGATATAGGCAATACCCCGGTATATGGAGAATCCCGCCAAAGTCACAATGATGGCCGAAAGATTCGGAACCCGAGAAATGAGAAACCCATTCCAGTACCCACAGGCCACCCCTACCCCAAGCGCCACAAGTATGGCAAGACCCATAGGGAGTCCTGCTTTGTGGGCGAGGGCCATGAGGACAGAGGAAAGGGCGGTAATAGAAGCAACAGAAATGTCAATGTCTCCTGCCACAAGAACCATGACCATAGGAAAAACCATGAACCCTGCTTCAAGGAAGACCGACAAGGCATCCATGAAGCTCCGGTAGTTCCAGAAATACGGCGAAAGGCGCACATTGACAAAGAAAGCCCCAAGAATGAGCACAAAAAGGAGCCATTCCCAACGGAAGGAAAAGGATTTTACCCGTGGTACACGGATGCTCTCAAGCCCCATAGCGCACCATCCTCAGTGTCTCGCGTTCTCGAAGCTGAGTTCGTTCCAGGTTCCGGGCGATAGCCACGTTCACCAAAGCGGCAACGAGAATAATGAGTCCTTGGAGCGCCATCTTCCAGAAGGGCGAAACCCGAATCATGGGCAGGGCGTTGTTGATGATGCCGATAGTGATAGCTCCAAGGAAAACCCCAGGGACTGTTCCCGCACCCCCAGAAATGCTCACCCCCCCAAGGACACAGGCAGCCACAACGGTGAGGACGAATCCTGCAGCGGTATCGTTCTGCGCTGAGGCATACCGCGCCACCCACATGACACCCCCAAGACCCGCAAGAGCACCTGAGAGGGCGTACACAAGCCAGATGACCAAATCGGTGTTGATTCCGATAATCCGTGCTGCTTCGAGATTACTCCCTACAGCGTAGATTTCCCGCCCGGTATGGGTATGATTGGCAAAATAGTACAAAAGCAAGTAAACCCCCAGAGCTATGGCGATGAGATTCGAAAAACCGAGTACTCTCCCAGTAGCCAGAGCCTTAAAGGATTCAGGCATCTCGTGGGCATCAATCCACTCGCCACGACTCACGATGAACGTAATGCCCCGGTAGATGTACATCATGCTCAAGGTGGCAATAATCGGCAGCACCTTCCCTTTGGCCACGACAAGACCAGTGATTGACCCAAGGAGTCCTCCAAAGAGAAGGCCAAAAAGGAGCATGAGCACCGGAGAAAGGTGCGGATGGTCTTTGATGAGGATACCTGCCACCATCCCGGTGAGAGCAAGGACCGACTCAGCCGAAAGGTCAATACCTCCAGTGACGAGGACAAACATCATCCCCACGGCGACAACCGAAAGAACCGCCGTGTCAATGAGCATGTCGTGGAGATTCCCAAGGGTAAGGAAACGGGGATTTCGGATACCAACAAGGACGGAGATGATGACGATGAACACAATAATCCCTAACTCACGAAGATTTCGAACCCGCATTCCATCCCCTCTACGCATGGCCCACACCCACTTTGTCCATTTCTCGAAGCCTTGCCCAGTCGATATTCACTGCCATCTCCATGAGTTTTTCTTGCGTTGCTTCCTCCCTTGTGAGTATACCACTTACCCTCCCCTCACACATGACAAGAATTCGGTCACTCATACCCAGGATTTCAGGCATCTCCGAGGAAATCATAATAATCCCAAACCCCTCTTGAGCGAGATCAGACATAATCTGATGAATGGCCGCTTTCGCTCCCACATCAACTCCATGGGTCGGCTCATCGAGGATGAGAATCCGCAGCCGTGCGGCAAGAAGCTTTGCCACGACAACCTTCTGCTGATTCCCTCCAGAGAGGGAACTCACTGGACTGAAAATCGAGGGAGCCTTAATCCGCAGAAGCTCGAGCATCTTCGAGGAAACCTCGTGCTCCCGTTCAGGATGCAACCAACCACGCCGGGTGAGGGAGTCAAGAATGGTGATGGTGATATTGTCGTTGATGCTCATGGGAAGGAAAAGACCTTGCTGGAGGCGGTCCTCTGGCAAGTATCCAATACCACAGGCTATGGCATCAAGAGGATTGCGGATTACAACCTCTCTCCCTTCAACAAAAATCTTCCCCCGATCCGCTGGAGCAATGCCAAAGAGCGCGTGGGCAACCTCGGTGCGTCCTGAACCAACCAGACCGCTCACCCCAAGAATCTCCCCCGCATGGAGCGAGAAAGAGACGTTGGTGAAATACCCTGTTTTGGAAAGCCCTTCAACCCGAAGGAGTTCTTTCCCCAAAGGAACCTGAGCTTTGGGGAAGAGCTGGGTAATTTCCCGCCCTACCATCGCCCGGACAAGCTCTTTCTCAGAGATGTCCCGAACCATCCAGGTTCCAATCTTTTTCCCATCTCGAAGAACGGTGACCCTGTCGGCCACTTCGTAGATGTCTTCAAAGCGGTGAGAAATGAAAATAATTGCCGTACCCTGAGACCTGAGCTCCCGCATGATGCGATAGAGTTCCTCTGCTTCCCGCTTTGTCAAGGCAGCAGTAGGTTCGTCCATGATGAGAATCCGAGCATGAATCGAGAGGGCCTTAGCGATCTCCACAATCTGCCGCTGGGCGGTGCTTAACGTTCCCACCGGTGTCATAGGATCAAGGTCAGAACCCAAGGATCGCAAAAGCGCTCTCGCTCTCTCGTGCATCCGTTTCCAGTCAAGACGCTTCGTTAGGGGATGGAGGAATGGATGGCCCAAGAAGATGTTCTCAGTGATGGAAAGATGTGGAAAGGAAGCTGGCTGTTGGTACACAGCAGCAATTTGGTAACGGCTGGCGACCGTAGGGTTTGGAATCGTTACTTTCTGCCCTCGCCAAAAAATCTCTCCTTCGTCGGGCTGATGCACCCCAGTGATGATCTTAATGAGCGTAGACTTTCCTGCACCGTTCTCCCCTACAAGGGCATGGATTTCTCCTGCTTCCAGGTCAAAATCAACCCGTTCTAAAGCCCTGATGCCTGGGAAAAACTTAGAGATTCCTCGGAGCTCAAGAACTCGCTCACCCAAAACCCTCACCTCACAAAAAGTGGGGCAGGGGTTTCACCCCTGCCCCTGAAGCGGTGTAGATTAGAAGACATCCTTCCACTGGTCGATGTTTGAGGCGTCGAACCGGAACGGAGGTCCAAGGAGCACCTCGGTGCCACCATCACCGGACTTCCGAATGGTGTACTCTCCAAGCCTTCCTGCCTTGAAGGTTTCGCCCTCCTTACCGGTAATGGTGCCTTCGCAGAGCAACCCAGCAACGTATGCTGCGAGGTATCCGAGGTCTACAGGGTTCCAGAGGAAGAAGGCTTCACAAGCACCATTCTTAACCCACTCAGCCATTTCGCTTGGAAGACCCAAACCGGTGAGTTTCACTTTGCCGATGAGCCCAGCGTCGGTAATAGCCTTTGCCGCAGCGCTCACGCCAACCGTTGTTGGCGAGATGATGCCCTTGAGGTTTGGATACGACTTGAAAAGGCCCATGGCTTCATTGTAGCTTTTGTCCCGGAGATCGTCCCCGTAGACGATGGCAGCAAGGCGCATTTTCGCGTATTTGGGGTCTTTGAGTTCCTCTTGCATGTACCGAATCCAGGTGTTCTGGTTGGTCATCGTGGCTGCCGCTGAGAGGATGGCGATTTCACCTTCGTATCCAATCATCTCAGCAATAGCCTGAACTTGGAGCTTGCCAATTTGCTCTGCATCAGCCTGATTCACGTGGACGATGCGGCCTTCAGGGTTCACCGCAGAGTCGAAGGAAATGACCTTGATACCGTTGGCCATAGCTTTCTTGAGCACCGGCACAAGGGCGTCGAAGTCATTCGCACTCACACAGATAGCGCTGACTCTCTGGGCGATGAAGTTCTCGATAATCTCAATTTGCCCCTCAACGGTTGGGGTTGGTGGACCTTGGAAGATGAAGGTGTTTCCAAGTTCGTTGCACGCTTCCTGACCACCCTTCGCGCACGCCTCAAAGAAGGGATTCCCTACGTTTTTCACAAGCATAGCGATGGTGAACCCCTTGGCGAGAGCAAGGGAGGCAAAAACCCCTACCAGAAGGAAAACCACACCCAGAACAACAAGCACTCTCCTCACGAGCTGAACCCCCTTTCAGTGATTTTGGACAAGAAAACCTTAGTTTTCCTCATAATTACCCTTATTTTTTCCCACCTCCCCTTCATTTTTTCGAGAAAATTCTACCTCACACCAGGATTAACTGTCAACATTTCGGAGTATGTGAGAAAAAAGAAAGGAACTCCTTAAGGAATATTGATGGGAAAAGATGGTAAGGAAAAGGGGAATTTCATTCCGATTTTCTGGTACTCACTTCTGATTTCCTCGAACTCCATCTCCTCCCCACCGACCAAAACCCACCGGTAGAGTCGGAGATGGAGTTGCTCAACTCGAAAGGGCTTTCCTGCGAGGTTCGACTGTGCCTTTTCCAAAAGCCCCAAAGCCTCCTCCTGTTCCCCCTCAAGAAAAGCAATCTCGGCCATAGAAAGAAGGTAGTACACTATTCCGCGAGTATCCCGTGTTCTCTCAAAAAGCCCAAACGCAGCCTCGAGTTTCTCCTTGGCTTCCTGGAACCTTCCAAGCACCTTAAGCGCCGTTCCCCAGGACCACAACGTCCAGGCATAGGAGACTTCATCGCCGATGTCTTCATACAGTGCTGCAGCCTTCTGAAAGCATTCCAAAGCCTCAGAGAAGTGTCCCATCATCCGATGAGCGTTTCCCACCCCACAGAAGGAGTACGCCTGTCCGAAACGATCGCCGATTTCTTGGAAAATCGTGTAAGCGGTGTGGTAATGTTTGAGAGAATCTTCGAAGTTGCCCACTACCCGCTCAAGACCCCCAAGGCCACAGTGGCAGTACCCAATACCAGAGGGATCATCGAGGTGCTCGAAAAGAAAAAGAGCCTCTCCAAGGGCTTCTCGCGCCTTTTTGAGCTCTCCCATAACCCGAAAAAGTCCCCCAAGGGCCCAAAGGGTAAACGCCTCGCCTTCAGGGTCATCGTACTCTTCGTACACCTCTTGGGCCTTCTCGAACTTCTTCCTGGCTTCCTCGAGTTCCCCAAGACCTCGCTGTGCCAAACCAAAACCAACAAGGCAATCAGCAACCTCAAGGTCGTCCCTCATGTCCTGAGCAAGGACAAGGGCCTCACCATAAGCTTGCTTTGCTCCTGCAAAATCCCCTACCATACGGAGGCAATCCCCAAGACGCTTCCACAAAAGAAGCCTCAAAGCGCTGTCAGAAGGCGAGACAACCTCAAGGGCTTGGCGAAACACCGCTCCCGCATCGCGAAACCGCGATGCTGTCCGCAACGCTTCTCCCTTCTTGTAAAGTTCCTGCGCATCCATGGCACCTCCATTATACCCGTGGTACAATGATTGTGAAAGTGCCTTGGGGTGAGCGCCATGAAGTATCGCGAAGTTCCAATGAAAGCACAAAAATCCATCGCTCTCATTGCCCATGACAACAAAAAAGAAGAGCTTTTAGCGTGGGCGAGATTCAATCGGGGAACCTTAGCTCGGCATAAGCTTTACGCCACGGGAACAACAGGAGAGATCCTTGAGCGGGAACTTGGCCTTCCCATTGTGAAACTTGAAAGCGGTCCTCTTGGAGGAGACCAGCAAATCGGGGCGAAAATCGCCGAAGGAGAAATTGATTTCCTCATTTTCTTTTGGGACCCTTTGGAGCCTCTCCCCCATGACCCTGACGTCAAAGCACTCCTTCGTATTGCGGTGGTGTGGAACATTCCTGTTGCGTGTAACCGGGCATCGGCTGACTTCCTCATCTCTTCACCGCTTATGCATGGAGAGTACAAGCGGCTTGTCCCTGAGTACGCAAGCTACCGCGAGCGCCTCAAGGTGAAAGAATAGGAGGGGAAAGTCGTGCGCCTTGTCTTCGCTTGTACGTTCCTTGCCGTCATTTTTTCCGGGTATTTTCTCGGTTTTTCTCAGGAAATACCTGCAATTGATCCAAACTTTGTCCTGGGAACAAACGACTTTGGCCTAAGGCTTTTGCGAACAGTCTGGCAGCAAGAGAGGGGCAACGCCTTTGTCTCCCCGGTAAGCCTCGCCACCTGTCTTGCAATGGTTGCCCATGGGGCTAAAGGAGCAACGCAGGAAGAAATCTACAGGACACTCGGGGTCCTTGCGCTCCGTGAGAGGGTGGATGAAGAAAGCCGCAAGCTCATTGCTTCCTTGGACTTTCTTTCCTCTGGCATCACCCTCAAAATGGCAAACTCCCTCTGGGTGGAGAAAAACGCACCGTTTTTTGAAACATACCTCACAGCCATAGAGGACTTCTACCAGGCGGAAGGGTATACTGTTGATCTCACCGATCCGGCGACCCTCCCCCGCATCAACGATTGGGTACGCACCAAAACACAGGGGACCATTGAGCGTATTCTCGACTCTCTCCCTGAAAACGCTGTCCTTGTTCTTCTCAATGCCACGTACTTCAAGGGCCAGTGGGCGAAGGCCTTTGACCCCGAGCACACCGAAAACCTTCCTTTCACAACTCTCCAGGGTTCAAAGGATGTTCCCACCATGTGGCAACGGGGAGAATTCGCATACCTTGAAACCGACACGTTCCAAGCGGTACGCCTGCCGTATACCCAAGAAGCGCTGAGTATGTACATTTTCCTCCCTAAAGAGCGTGACGGCCTTTCAGCCCTCCTTGAAGCCTTAGATGCCCAAGGCCTTGCCTCGTTCATAGATGCCATGCAGGAAGAAAGGGGCGAAGTCTTCCTTCCCCGCCTCCAAGTCTCTTTCGAAAAAACAATGAATGACGTCCTCAGAGAATTGGGAATGGTGCGCGTCTTTGACCCTTACGGGGCTGACCTCAGCGGCATGCTTCCCGTATCCCCGGCATATAACGCCTATTTGAGCGAGGTACGACACAAAACCTTTCTCGAGGTGAATGAAGAGGGAACAGAGGCTGCAGGAGTGACCTCGGGAATCATCGCCATCACCGCCATGTATCCAGACCGGTTCATCATGCGGATAGACCATCCCTTTTTCCTCTGCATTCGGGATGAGCGCACTGGCGTGCTCCTTTTTGTCGGAGCCATAGAGAACCCAATCTGAGGCGGAGAAGGCAATGCGTAGTGAAACTTTCTGGACGAGGACCTTTCCCCGACCGAAAGTGGTAGTGAGCAAATGTCTTGGTTTTGCCCCTTGTCGATACGATGGGGCAATTATTGAGGATACCTTCGTTCGCCAGCTTCGACCGTACGTGGACTTTGTGCCCGTTTGTCCAGAGGTGGACATCGGCCTTGGGGTTCCCCGAAAGCCCATTCGCATCGTGCTGAAAGCGGGGAAGAAGCATCTCGTCCAAGAAGAGACGGAAAAGGACCTGACGGAAGCTATGGAACGTTTTTCGGAAAATTTTCTCACGCTCCAGGAGGTCCACGGCTTCATCTTGAAAGCAAAATCCCCCTCCTGCGGCCTTCGGGATGTTAAAGTTCATGCTCCCTCCGGGAAAGTCCTCTCTTTGGGGAGTGGAATGTTTACTGAGGCCGTTCTCCGCAAATACCCCCACCTTGCTATTGAAAGCGAAAGGCGCCTTGAGCACTCTGCCATCCGTGAACACTTCCTGCAGAAAATCTTTGCCCTTGCGGATCTCGAAGAAACACTTGCGAAACGATCCCCAGGAGCACTTGTGGACTTCCATACCCGGTACAAGCTCTTTCTCCTTGCTCACCACCAGCAAGAAACACACCTTCTTGGGAAAATTGTTGCCCGAGTCCGGGAGAGTATCGACGATGCGCTCAAAGAGTACAGGACTCACTTCCTGAGAGCCATACGACGAGCCATGAACCGTCGGCTTGTTGTGAACGTCTTCTTCCACATCCTTGGATACTTCAAGGACAGAATCACCCCTAAGGAGAAGGATTTTTTCCTGCACCTCCTCGAAGACTTCCGGGAAGGCAACGTATCCCTCCCAGTGCTCATTAACCTCACCGAGTCCTGGGTCATCCGCTTCGAAGAACCCTACCTCTCCCGCCAGGTTTTCTTCCGCCCTTACCCTAAGCCCTTACGACCGAAAGACCAGGGCGATCTCCTCCCAGAGCGGGACTTTTGGAAAGAGGAATAGGGGAAAAACCAGATTCGCCTCTTGACTGCTTAGAATTTCTCTTTTAAAATTTGGTAAAAAATTTGCGCAAACGTTTTTCTTAACAAGGTGGGGCAATGAGCGAAAACAGAAAAAGACCAACGATAAGGGACGTTGCGAAGTTAGCCGGTGTATCTCCCTCCACAGTATCTCACGTCCTTAACAAAACCCGGCCTGTGCTCCCCGAAACGGAAAAAAAGGTGTTAGAAGCCATCAAGGCTATTAGCTATCGGAAAAACCCTATCGCCTCTGCTTTAAGAACTCAGAGACTTCACGTCGTTGGCTTTATCGTGTCGCAACTCCACAACATCTTCTGGCTTCGTATTATCCGCTCTATTGAGTTCCACCTGAGTCAGCAGGGATACCATCTCTTTTTAGGGTGCAGTTACGGTGAGCCAAGTCGAGAGCTAGAACTCATAGAGACCATGCGACAGAGTGGGGTAGAAGGAATCATTATCGCCACCACCGCACACACCTTCGACGAACACAGCGTACCTCCTGTTATGCGGGATGAGTTTTTGCGCTTCCTCACCGAGAGGGTCGTTTTCATCGACACAGCCCCCTCAAACGGTAACTTCGACTTTGTAGGGGTCAACAACGAAGAAACGGCGTACCGTTTGACCAACATGCTGATTGAAAAAGGGCACACCACGATAGGGATGATTAATGGAAAACCCACGATGTTGACTGCCCGTGAGAGGGCTGCTGGTTTTTGGCGTGCTATTCGCGAGTGGGGCTTGCAAGTTCGAGAGGAACACGTATTCCTCGGAGAAGGAATGGGGAAAAAGGTGGGTGTGGAGGGGGCAAAGCAACTCCTTGGCTCAGGTGCTCCCCCAGAAGCCGTCTTCTTAGCTAGCGGCAACATAACGGTGGGTTTCTTAGAGGTCGTCCACGAGAAAGGTTTACATATTCCAGAGGATATTAGCATCGTAGGCTTCGATGACATTGAGTGGACACCGGTAACAGAACCCTTTCTGACCTGTGCTGTCCAACCCGCTTGGGACATAGGGGAGGAAGCCGTAAACCTCCTATTGGAAAAGCTCAACAACAAGCCGAAAAGAGTACCCCGGGAAGTCCGCCTTAAATGCGAACTCCTCATCAGAAGCTCAATCGCCCCAAAGACGGGGCAGGGAGGTAAAAGTAATGGCCTTGATAAGATTTCGTCAGGTTCACCTTGATTTCCACACGTCGCCTCTCATTCCAGATGTTGGCAGCGACTTCGACCCCGAAGAGTTTGCTCGAATGCTCCAAGAGGCACACGTAGACTCCATCAACGTCTTCTCCAAATGTCACCATGGATACTGTTACTACCCAACGAAGGTTGGGCAACCACACCCATCCCTCAAAAGGGATCTGCTTGGAGAAATGGTTGAAGCGCTCCACAAGCACGGTATCCGCTGCATCGCGTACACCACAGTCGTGTGGGACGAGCTCGCCGCTTCAACACATCCCGAATGGCGACAAGTTGACCAAGAGGGAAAACTCATAGGTCGAGCACCACTGGAAAGCAGGGGATGGCAATACCTCTGCTTAAACGCTCAAGAGTATCTTGATTACGTCTGCGCCCAAGTTGAAGAAGTTCTGACCCTTTATGAGGTAGATGGAATCTGGTACGACATCATCGTGCAACATCCAAGTGGGTGTTTCTGTCACAACTGCCAAAAAAGCATGCGAGCAAAAGGGCTTCGCATAGACTCTAAAGAAGACCGTCTCACCCACAATCTTGAAGTCGAGCGGCAAGCAATGAAAAGGCTTTATGACACAGTAAAAGCAAAAAGGCCTGATGCCCTTGTTGTCTTCAACACTAGGATGCGCTTACAACGTAACCCTCAAAAGGGCATCAAACCTGAACAAGAATACATGACACACTTTGAAATTGAATCTCTCCCAACAGGTGGATGGGGTTACCTTCACTTCCCCATGTTTGCACGCTACTGTGCTCCTTTAGGGAAAGAAATCGTGGGAATGACAGGGAGGTTCCACTACTCGTGGGGTGACTTTGGCGGTTTGAAAGGGAAGACCGCTTTGGAGTACGAGTGCTTCCGTTCTCTCTCCCTGGGAGCGAAATGCTGCGTGGGAGACCAACTCCACCCGCGAGGCAAGCTTGACCGAGCAACCTATACACTGATAGGCTCAGTGTATGCCCAAGTACGGGAGAAAGAACCATGGTGTAGTGACGCCGTCCTTGAAGCTGATATAGGTGTCCTCGTGTGTGAGGAGGCAGAAGGACCAGCTTTTGGCTTCGGTGAAGTGATTGGACAAGAATCTGACGAAGGGGCAACATTACTTCTTACCGAACTCAAACACCAGTTCCACCTTATCGATAAAGAGAGCGACTTCAGTCATTACTCCCTTCTTATCGCTCCGGATAAGGTCTTTTTCGATGAAGAACTCACTCACAAAGTTCATACCTTCCTCCAAAAAGGAGGAGCACTGCTTCTCACCCATGAGTCAGGCTTAGATCCCGAGAAAAAGGGATTTACCCTTAAGGAACTTGGCCTTCAATACCTTGGACCGTCGCCCTTTGAAAGGGAATTTGTCCGATTAACCGAATCGTTCAGCGCTCTTGACCCTTCGTACGATTACGTTCTCTATGAGCGGGGGAGTAAAATCACCTTAAGAAGGCAAGGGGAAATCCTTGGTAGAGCCGTTCATCCCTATTTCAACCGGACATGGGAAACGTTCTGTTCCCACCGTCAGACTCCCCCTGCCCGTCTCACCGACGAACCAGTCATCGTTCAAGTGGAAAAGACAATCTATATCTCTCATCCACTCTTTGCCATGTACCGAAAATGGGGATACCCTGTATACCGTCTCATTCTCCAAGAGTGCATACAACGACTCCTGCCTCGTCCTCTACTTAGGGTTTCCCATTTCCCTGTCCAGGGAGAAGCCACAGTCCTCAGAAGGGGTCAACAGTTCATCGTTCACCTTCTCTACTACCCCATAAGTAGCAAGGGCCGTATGGACATGGTGGAAGATTGCATCCCCGTCACCAACGTGGAAGTGGGATTGAAGACTCCTTTTCCTCCAAAGGAGGTGAGAACCGTCCCAGAATCTGAGAGCCTCGCCTTCAGATACGATAGCGAGTACGTGTACTTTGTGGTGCCGCGAGTGAAAGGACACCAGATGATTGTTGTCGAATAGGAAAGGAGGAAAGAGCACTGTGCGAAAGGTGATGTTGCTCCTTGTGGGGTTGTTTTTAGGACTGCTTTTCTCCTGTCCTTCCCTAGCCCAACCCCGGGAAGACACCCTTGTTCACGACACGGTAACGGGTGTCATTGGCACACCTGATGATTTCAACGTCTGGGCAGGATGGAGATGGCCCGATAGAGGGCTTCACCAGTACTGCCTTGAACCCCTCTGGATTGCTGAACCGGCAACGGGAGAAATCCTTCCCTTGCTAGCCGAGAGCTGGCCTCCAAAGTACAATGAAGACTTTACAAAAATGACTATTCATCTGCGTAAAGGTATCTTTTGGAACGATGGCGTACCGTTCACCGCGGATGACGTTGTCTTCACCATTGATCTTCACAAACGAACTCCTCAACTCCTCATGCACGGACCTATGGCAGAGTACGTGAAGGAAGTTCGAAAAATAGATGACTATACTGTGGAAATCGAACTCACTAAACCAAACTCTCGTTTCCACTCTTACTTCCTCGACAGGTGGGGAGCGCTACGACCAATGCCAAAGCACGTTTTCGAAAAGGTAGAGGATCCACTCACCTTCAAGTTCAACCCACCAATAGGAACTGGTCCCTATGTCCTTGACAGCTTTGACCCTGCTGGATACTGGACGACTTGGAGGCGGAGAGAAGACTGGGACAGAAGTGCCACAGGTCAAATCTATGGTGAACCAAAACCCAAGTACATCACAACTCGGGTGTTCACCACTGAGGAGGCAAAAATACTGGCCCTTCTGAATGGAGAACTCGACCTTGCTTACCTCTCTGTAGAGGGTATGAGGGCAGCCATGAGAGCTCCGCATGTACGCACCTGGCGTAAAGAGTGGCCGTGGGCTTGCAACATCGACCCATTCGTGCCAGGACTGGTTTTCAACACTCTCAAAGCGCCCTATAATCTCCGAGACATCCGCTGGGCACTTGCCCTGGCCATCAATATCGAAGAGTTCATGACCATAGCTGCCGACCTTATGGCACCTGTTTCCCCTATCCATATTCCTCCCGTTCCAGCCTACCAGAGAGCATACTTCGAACCAATGTATGAGTGGCTCCTGAACTTCGAGCTCGACCTCGGTGGAGGAGAAAAATTCAAGCCCTTCGATCCCGAGGTTCCTGCAAAACTTGCAGCGTTAGCAAGGAAAAAGGGGTATCCTGTTCCTGAAGACCCCAAAACCATCAAGGACATTTTCGGCATTGGATGGTGGAAATACGCACCTGAAGTTGCCGAAAAACTCCTGAAAAAGCATGGCTTCTCAAGGGATGAATTCGGCAGATGGCACCTCCCAGACGGTTCATTGTGGACCATCCAACTTTTAGGACACCCTGATCCAACCACTTTCCATCATCGCACAATGCTTGCCGCCGCTGATCAATGGAGAAAATTCGGTATAGGCGTTGAGACCTGGACACCAGTACAGTTCACCACTTTAAACCTCCTTGGCGAGTTCGACGTCACCACCACTTGGGCTGCTCTTGAGCCTTGGGGCGCTGGTGTAGACCTCTACCGCACGCTTTGGCCCTTCCACTCCTCGCAGGTCAAGCCCATTGGAGAATACGTCGCTTTCGATCCAGGTGGCGCCTCACGTTGGTCCGATCCGCGTATGGATGAAGTCATCGCGAAACTTGAAAAAGTGGATATTGCCGACGAAGAAACCACCATTGCGCTTGGACTTGAAGCCTTGAAACTTCTTGTTGAAGAAATGCCTACGATCCCGGTTTACGGCGGTATCGCCTTCCTCGGCTGGAGTGAAATGTACTGGAAGAACTATCCTGGAGCCGAAAACCTCTACCCCCACCCATGGCATTGGTGGCCCAACTTCAAACTCACTCTACCATTCTTGAAGTCTTCGAAGGAGTAAAAGACACAACCTGCCCTCTTGGGTCTCCCCAAGAGGGCAGGTTGTGTCCAAAGGGAGGGAACAATGTATGAGGACAAAGACCTTGAAAATGTACTTTGTAGCACGGCTTTTGCAGTATGTCTTTGTAGTTTTCCTCGGCCTCACCCTTGTTTTCCTCATCCCTCGCCTGCTTCCCCAAGATCCAATCCGAGCCATCATCGGACAATTCCAGCAGCACGGGGCTGGACTTGACGCAAAAACGGTCGAGACGATGGTAGCAACTTTCCAAGAGCTCTTTGGTCTCTCGGGATCTCTTCTTAACCAATATGTTGTGTTCTGGAAGAGAATCGCAACGCTTGACTTTGGACCCTCTTTCTTTCAGTTCCCCACCCCGGTATCCCAACTCATCAGGCGATTCTTGCCCTGGACTCTTGGGCTTATGTTAACCTCAACTGTCCTTGCATGGCTTTTTGGGAATATTGCCGGTGGTATAGCGGGGTACTTCTCGCAGAAGAAGTGGGCAAAAATCCTCGATACGGCAGCTACCATCGTGCGTCCTATGCCTCACTATGTCTTTGGACTTGTTCTTCTCATTCTCTTTGCATATCTGTGGAAAATTTTTCCCCTCGGGGGAGGAGCCAGCATCGGAAAAACCCCTTCTCTCACTCTGGCTTCGCTCCTTGACGTCCTGCGTCACTCCTTCTTGCCTGCCCTCACCTTGGTCCTTCTCAATGGTGCAGCATGGTACCATCAAATGAGGTTCCTTGTGCAGAACGTGAAGAACGAAGATTTTGTGCGCTACGCAAAATTCGGAGGCGTCTGCACACGGCAACTGGTCCTCCAGTACGTCATACGCAACGCTATGCTCCCACAAATTACCGGTCTTGCCCTCTCCATAGGTCAGATTTACTCTGCCGCCATTATTGTCGAAATCGTTTTCTCCTATCCTGGCTTGGGAACCCTTCTTTTTGAGGCTATCTCAAGAGCGGATTACAACCTCATCATGGGTATCGCAGCAGTATCCATCTTCACGGTGAGTACTTTGGTACTCGTTGTTGATCTCTTCTACCCCGTTCTTGATCCCCGAATCCGGTACAGGTAGGGAAGGCGCATGCGAGTAATGAGAGAACTCTTGCAAGACTATCGATTCAGCATGGGATTGTTCTTCCTCAGTTCCTTGGTCATATTGGCTCTCTTTTCCTTTCTCTCCCCTTATGATCCTGTGGCCTGGCTCCAAGTTCCAAGGGATATGCCTCCTTCATGGCCTCACATTCTGGGAACTAATTCCAAAGGCCAAGATGTCTTTTGGGAAGCAACCTTCGCTATAAGGAACACATTAATCGTCGCTTTCGTTGCCGCTCTGCTTTCGAGACTCATTGCCACCGTTGTTGGTCTTCTTGCAGGTTACAAAGGAGGCATCCTTGACCAAATACTCATGTTCCTCACCGATGGCATCCTCGTTTTGCCCCTTGTGATGATGCTCATTCTTGTTGCCGCAATCATGAAAGGGCAACTGGGTCTTGTAGGACTTGGCATTCTCTTGGCTTTCTTTGGCTGGCCCTGGGATGCCCGAACAATACGATCCCAAGTGCTCAGCCTCCGTGAACAAGTCTTTACGCAAACAGCAGTACTTTCAGGAAAAAGCGCGTGGTCGCTTGTTTTCGGAGAGTACATGCCCCACATTACCCCCCTCCTTCTGTCCACGGTCCTCAACAACATGACGTGGTCAATTTCTTCAGAAATCACCCTGGCCATACTTGGGCTGAGTAAGCTCGAAGTCCCAACGCTCGGAACCATGCTCTATTGGGCACTGCGCCGTCAAGCACTGCTTCTTGGATACTGGTGGTGGATTCTGACCCCCATAGTCCTGACGCTTCTTCTCCTCATTGGGCTTTACTTTGTCGCCGTTAGTCTTTGCGAATACCTTGACCCAAGGAACCGTCTCCAAAAAACCTCAATGGGGTGATGGCATGAACCTGGTACTCAAACTAGAAAACCTGAAAGCCGGCTATATCCTCCAGTCTCCAAACGGGTACAAGACTATCCCAGCGGTCAACGAAGTAAACCTTAGTATCTTAGATAACGAAATATATGGCATCGCTGGAGAGAGCGGCTCAGGGAAAAGTACGCTCCTTAAGGCGATGTTTGTGACAGCAATCGAGCCCCCGTTACGAATCTTCTCGGGAAAGGTGTATTACTTCATCGACGGCCGAGAGACGAACGTGCTCGCCCTTGCTGACCCTGAAAAGAGAAAGCTCTCGTGGCAATACATTTCCTACATCCCACAAGGCTCCATGAGTGTTTTCAACCCTATCCGCAGAATCAAGACAACTTTTCTTGACTTTTGCAGGGGTCACCTCAACAATAAAGAGGGCGAACTCCTTGAAATGACCAAAGAACATATTAAAGCCTTGGGGCTCAGCCCAGAGGTTCTCGATGCATACCCCCACCAGCTTTCTGGAGGCATGAAGCAGAGACTTGCTATCGCCCTGGCTACCCTTCTCAAGCCAAAGGTCATCCTTGCCGATGAGCCGACCACGGCACTTGATGTCGTAGCCCAAAAGGCTGTCATCCAACTCCTCAGGAAAATTCAAAACGATTCTCGGAACACGATTGTCCTTGTCACCCACGACATGGGTGTACACGCCAGCATCGCAACAAGGATGGCCATAATGTACGCAGGTAGGATTGTCGAAGAGGGTTCCACAAAAGCCATCTTCGAGCAGCCCTTGCACCCTTACACGCAATACCTCATCGACTCCCTGCCCAGGATCGGCGATAAGCAGGTTCGGGAAGGCGTACCAGGTCACCCACCGTCTTTCTTGAATCTTCCTCCCGGTTGTGCTTTTCATCCCCGATGCCCCCATGCATGGGAGCGCTGCAAACAAAAGACCCCTCCGCTTGTTGGTGTCAACACGGAGCAAAAAGTGGCATGTTGGTTGAGGATTCCTGAGAGGGTGTGGCCCAATGGAGAAACTGCTTGAAGTGCGCAATCTCACGAAGATTTTTACAATTGGCGGCTTCATAGCGCGAACAAGAATTGCCGCGGTGGAAAGGGTTTCGTTTAGCTTATCCTTAGGGGAAATTTTCACCATAGCAGGTGAAAGCGGCTGTGGCAAAACGACCACGGCAAAGATCGTCTTAGGATTCGAAACCCCCACGCAGGGAGAAATCCTCTACAAAGGTTCCAGTCCCTGGGACTCCAAAAATCGAAAGGACTGGTTTAGAGAGGTTCAAGGCGTATTCCAGAATCCTTTCGAGACCTTTAACCCTCTCAAAAGGGTTGAGGAGTCCTTTTTTGCAACCGTCTACAACTACGGCCTGGCCAAGACCCGAACGCACGCCGAAGAACTCATCGATGAGAAACTCAAAGCGGTAGGATTGTCCTTTCGCGAAATTGCCCGAAAGTATCCTGGGGAACTCTCCGGGGGACAGCTTCAGAGAGCGTCCATCGCCAGGGCCCTCCTTACGAACCCCTCCCTCCTTGTTGCCGATGAACCCGTCTCGATGGTCGATGCTTCCCTACGGATGTCCATAGTCAACCTCTTCCGAAAGCTTCGGGAAACACTGGGCGTGAGCGTCATGTACATTACCCATGATCTTGCAACTGCCTACTACGTGAGCGACCGCATAGCCATCATGTTCAGGGGCAACATCGTCGAAATGGGTCCTCCCCAAATTCTCACTCACCCAAAGCATCCGTACACAAGAATCCTCTTACAATCGGTGCCCAAGCCCGTCCCTGAGACCGGGACTGAAGCACCTGTTCAGCTTTTTGAGGAACGCGAAGAGTACCTCCTCACCGGCTGCAAGTTCGCAGGCCGCTGTCCTGAAGTTGCAGAAATCTGCAAACGCGTGCCGCCACAGGAAGTGCGACTTGACGATACGCTTGTGCGATGCCACAAGTACTCCTGAGTTACCGCAAGAGTGCCTCGGTCATGGCATCCATGAACTCGGGAACGTCATCGGGAACCCTCCCGGTGACGACCCGACCATCGATGACCGCAGACCACGCAAAGCTATAGGTTCCGCCCATGATAGGGACAGCATCCTTGCAAGCGAGCCACCCAGCACTCTTCTTCCCCTCTAAGAGACCTGCCGCAGCAAGAGCGAAAGGAGCATGGCATATACCAGCCACAATTTTCCCCGCCTCGTAGACCGTGCGAAGGAAGGCAAGGGGAGTTGCGGCTACAACACAGTTCCAAGGGCAGAAGGCCCCAGGAACCATGACAAGGTCGAGACTCTCTGCGGGAATCTCCTCGAGGGGAGCAATACGGTAACATCCCTGGGGAATCTCCTGGAGGGGGACGGAAACACCAAAGTTCCCTACGACAACATCAAGACCAAGGAGGGGTGGACGAGAACGAAGCGGAGCGTTGAATGTCCCAAGGGTAACCTCTGCTCCCCGGAAGAGGAACTCAAGAACAGGAACGACAAGCTCTACATCTTCAAAATCCTCTCCAGCGACAATGACCACTCGCTTCCCCTTGAGAATCCCTCCCCGGGGGTCGGAAAACGTTGGATCGAAGTATTGGCAGAGCTGGCGAACAAAATGGGGGGTGTCCACAGTATTCCGGGCAGTAAGGATGGTACCATCAAGGACTACGGGAGCATCTACGAAGGTCCCAACACGTTCGATGAGGAAAGCAACAATCCTACTCCCTGTTGCTTGTTTCCCTCGAATCACACCTGCGCTCACGAGAACCAAAGCCCCATCGCCAATGGACCCAAGAAGCACCCCACAAGCAGCTATATCCCGGACAAAGGCCAAAACAGCTTCTTCCGTCATCATGATATCCGCCGAATGCCCTCCAAGGACGATAAGCGCGTCGTAATCCTCTGGGCGAGCTTCCTTGAGGAGCCTAAAGCCGTAGCGATCTTGCGAAAGGACGGGGATAGGGTCAACGCTCAGATCCCACATACCGGTGACTCCCTTCCCCTTCACATGGGGCCGGGTGAACTTCCAGGTGACCCAATCAACAAGGAGAAACTCCGGCCATCCTCCGAACTCGCTCAAGTACTCAGCGAGGTAGTAGGCCTGGAAATCGCTGAACTCGCTGGCCACAAGGAGACCGATGCGTTTCCCCACAAGAGGACCCTGGGGTTTCCGTTTCCCCGCATGAGGCCCCTCGAAGAAGACTACACCATCCTCTTCCCGCACCGTAACACCCGTTTGTCGGGCAACGTCAAGAAATGCGGTCATCCTTCTCCCTCCTCAGGAAAATTGCGTCATGGGTTTTTCCCCACGCTCACCCCAAAAGCACATCTCCTCTACACCATGAGGGCAAAGGGCTCTTCAAGAAGGGTTTTCAAAAATTGCATGAACTGGGCAGCTAAAGCACCGTCGACAATGCGATGATCGCAAGAGAGCGTAAGCTCCATCACTGCAAGGGGCACAATCTCTTTCCCGTCAAAAACCGGCCGCTTCTTGATGGCCCCACAGGCAAGGATTGCCGACTCTGGTGGATTGATGATGGCCGTAAAGGCATCAACCCCAAACATGCCAAGGTTTGAGATGGTGAACGTGCCACCGGAAATATCCTCAGGGGTGAGCTTCCCACTCTTTGCCCGCTCGACGAGTTCGTGGAGTTCAACGGTGATTTGGGCGATGCTCTTTTTCTGTACCTCTTTGATAACCGGAACGATAAGCCCATCCTCCAAGGCCACAGCAACACCAACGTTCACGTTCTCGTGGAAGACGATACCCGCATCGGTAAAGGAGGCGTTCAAAAGGGGATACCGCTCTAAGGCTTTGGCAACCATCTTGACAAGGATATCGGTGTACGAGACCCGAAGGCCGGTTTGCTTCTCCACCAGGGGGAGGAGCCGTTCCCGCATGCGCACAAGCTCTTCGGCAAGGACTTCCTGGAAAATGAAAAAGTGTGGTTTTGTCCTCATGCTCTCCTGCATACGCTCGGCAATGATGCGACGCATCCGGGAGAGGGGCACAACCTCTTGGGGAACTTCCTTTGGTGCCTCAACCTTTTCCACCTTTTCGGCTACAGGTACTGCTTTGCGTGCTTTCTCAAGGGCTTGTCGTGCTCTCTCCACATCTTCCTTCACGATGCGTCCTCCAGGGCCCGTGCCCTTTACGGTCGCCAGGTCAATGCCATACTCCTGCGCGAGCCTACGAGCCAGGGGTGAGGCTTTGATGCGCTCTTCCTGGGTCACTTCCTCGCGAACCACCTCTCTCTGAGCAGGTTCTTCCGCAATCCGCACCTCCTCCGCTTTCTTCCCAGGGGTTGGGATTTCCTCGCCCACTTCGCCAATATAGGCCACAACCTCCGTAATAGGGACGGTTGCCCCCTCTGGGTAGAGGATTTTAAGCACCACACCAGAGGCTGGAGATTCAACCTCCATATTGACTTTGTCGGTTGCCACTTCAAAGAGGGGATCTCCCTTTTCCACCCGATCCCCTTCCTTCACCAGCCACTTATTGATGACCCCTTCCTCCATAGTCAGCCCAAGCTTCGGCATGATGACTTCCTTTGCCACACCACTCACCTCTTTCGCAAGAAAGCTCAAGAATCCGTACCATGTCCGCTCGAACAGGCCCATCACCTTCGAGACGAACCCACCACCGTTCTCCAGGACGCACAAGGATTTCTCGCTCTCCATCCAGAGCAAGCGCCCCAGATCCCTCAGGGATTTCCACTACGTCACCAATCTCAAGGAGACGGCATTCCTCCACTAGCACTTCTCGCACAAGCCCCGGCGCAAGGGGAGCCAAAACGCTCCTCCCACTTTCTCCAATCCAAACGCATGCTCCACGCCGCTCTTCCGGGACAATACGCACCAGCTGTCCGACAACGGCGCTCAAGCCTATAGTGAGAGGGCTACTTTGGGTCACCGCAATAAAGCATATCGTCTCTGGCTCCCATACGGCCTTTGTGCCAAGAGCGTGCTTGGTTACGAACACCACATCCACAAGGGCAATATCCTCCCGGGTTTCCGAAAAGCAGCGGAGCATCTTACACCGCCTGAGGACCGTGCTCTGCTCCACCTTCCCCTCGAAGAACGCTCCCAACGCCATACCTGCCAAAGTCGGCTCCAGGGCTTCAGCAAAGACGTTGTTTGTCCCACAGGAAAGAGCAAAAAGAGGAACATCCCTACTCTTTTTCGCCACTATCCGATTCGTTCCATCGCCCCCAAGGGTTACAAGGGCAGATACCCCAACCTCCTCGACCGCCCATTCAGTGAACCGCAAAGTGTCGGAAGCATCCCCAAAAACAGGGATAGGGGCTTGATCAAAGGAGAGTCGCCCCGGAATAGTGGCTTCTTTAAGGGTCACCTCTACAAGGCCATACGGATCAGGCATATAGACGAAGCGGTACGAACCCCTCGTGACCCCCAAGAATCCCTGGAGGAACCGGATGAGAACGGTGATTTTCTCACGGTTCCCAAAGATTGACCCCCAGGCCACGAGGCGACGGATGTCTTTCCCCGCCTGAGGGTTCACGATAAGACCAACCGTAACCATTTAATGCACTTCCTGCCCACCAGTGACATTGATAGCCTGCCCCGTCATATAGTCCGAATACGACGAGGCCAAGAACACGGCGACATTGGCCACGTCCTCAATGGTGCACTCCCTCCCAAGGGGAACTTTCTCCACGTAGATTTTTCGAACTTGCTCTGGGGGAACACCAAGCTTTTTCGCGTATTCCTTGTCGAGGAGATCCCACATAGGCGTGGCGAAGACATTCCCAGGGCATATGGCGTTCACGTTGATTTTGTAGGGGGCAAGGTCCATGGCGGCGCTTTGGGTAAGGCCTATGACCCCAAACTTCGATGCCGAGTAGGCAGCAAGCCACAAGCCCCCACGCTTTCCGGATTTCGAGCTGATGTTGATGATTTTCCCACTTCTTTGCTGCACCATATACTTGGCCACTTCCCGAATGCAGAGGAACGTCCCCTTGAGGTTCACGTTGAGGATGGCATCCCAAACCTCCTCAGGAACCTCGGTGATGAAGTGTGCTCGGATGATGCCTGCGGAGTTCACAAGGATATCAATTCGTCCCCATCGTTCGTACACCCGACGGGCCATCTCAGCAACTTCATCGCTTTTGGTCACATCCACCTTAATAGCCATGGATTCTCGACCAAGAGCTTGGATTTCTGCTGCGGTCTTCTCAGCACCCTCCAGGTTCACGTCACAACAGGCCACATGGGCTCCTTCCTCCGCAAAGCGTACCGCAATGCCCTTCCCGATACCAGAGGCCGCTCCCGTCACGATGGCGATTTTATCAAGTAATGGCTGCGGATGCACAACCCCTCACCTCACTCCAAAGTAATCACCGCTTTCAGGGCTTTCCCGCTCCTCACCAGCTCAATACCCTCTACAATGCGCTCAAGAGGGAGAACATGGGTGATGAGATTCCGAACCGAAATTCTCCCTGCGTGGATGAGTCGGGCCGCCTCTTCGTACTGGGAAGCGTGAGAGGCGAAAACCCCAAAGACCCCAATCTCCTTGTAGTGTACGATGTTGCTGTTGAACGTTATGGTCGGTTTCTCCTTCGGGAGTCCCCCAAAGAGACTGATACGCCCCTGGGGCGCAACAAGTTCCAACGCCTCCTCTTGGGCACTCCCCGATGATGCCGCAATAATAGCCACATCCACACCAAGGCCGTCGGTAAGGGCAAGGATTCGCTCTTTGAGGTTTTCCTTCTCTGGGTTGATGTACGCATCAGCCCCCACTCGCTGTGCCAGAGCAAGGCGCTCATCGGAAATGTCAGCAAGGAAAACCTTGCCGGCGCCATGGTTCCGCGCCAAGGCAACATGCATGCACCCAATAGGCCCAGCACCAATGACAAGGACCGTTTCCCCAAGACCGATGTGCAGGTACGACTGCCCATTAATCACGCACGACAGAGGCTCGATGAGGCTTGCTTCAAGAAGGTCCATATCGGTGGGAAGAACAAGGAGATTCCCCCGTACCACCCCTTCTCGGGGCATCTTCATGTACTCGGCAAAGCCTCCTGGGTAATGGTATCCGATGTAGCGCTGCTCAGGACAGAGATTCTGCAAACCCCGGCGGCAGTATCGACACCTCCCACAGGAGATAACAGTAATAACCGCAACCTTATCCCCCACCTTGTACCCTTCGACCCCTTCCCCGACAGCCACAATCTCCCCGGCAATCTCGTGTCCAGTAATCTGTGGAGGACGTACGTGGGGATGGCCGAATTGGAAAATCCGCACATCCGTCCCGCATATGGCACAGGCATGGACCCGAATGAGGACCTCCCCCGGCCCCACCTCAGGTTCTGGAACGTCCTGCACCCTGATGTCCCCTGGACCATGGAAAACTGCCGCTTTCATAGGGCTTGACCCCCCTGGATAACGTTTTTGAGCGCCGGATACAAACGTCGATACACGGCAAAGCGTTCCTCATAAATCTTTGCTCTCCCCAAATCAGGCTCATATACCCTTTGCACACGGACGAGGTCGTTGATTAACCCCGCGAAATCTGCCGTACCTTCTTTTGCCTTCCGTCCAAGGAGTGCGGCCCCAAAACAAGCCGCTTCGGACACAGAAAGGGTCTCAACAGGTATACCGTAAATATCTGCCTTAAGCTGCAACCATACCGGACTCTTTGCACCTCCACCGATGGCCCGAAGGCGCGCAACCCCAATCCCCGCCTCCTTGAGGAGAGCAAGGTTGAGCTTCATCTCATAGCTCACCCCCTCAAGGAGCGCTTTGGTGAACTCCTTCTTCGTCGTGTTCAGGCTCAGACCAACCACCATACCTGCCGAGTGGCTGTCAAAGTACGGTGTTCCCGTCATGGTGAAGTGGGGGAGCACCAAAAGGTTGGTGGGGTATTCGGGAAGTCCATCAAGGAGGAGTTCATACGCATCCTTTCCGAGGCGCTCCGCCACCTCTTTCTCCTTCTCCCCGAAGTTGTCCCGGAACCAACGGAGAATAACCCCCCCGGTGAAGTTGTACACAAGAGTCGTATAGAGTCCCGGAAAGGCATGGTGATAGCAGCAGAGGTTATTCCGCCACATGGCCTCTCCCCGGACAAAGTGGGGAATTGCTGGAGCAATGCACTCAACCGTCCCTGTAGCATCCATGGCAAGACCTTCGGCAATAACCCCCGCTCCCAGGGCACCGCAGGGCTGATCGTGACCGCCCGTGGCAACGGTGACCTTCGTTGTCCACCCAAGTTCTTCGGCAAACTCTCGGGACACCTCTCCTACCGGAGTACCCGAAGGGTAAGCTAAGGCTAACCGCTCTGGTTCAATTCCTGCGATGTCAAGAATTTCTGCCGACCACGCACCTTTCTCCACATCGAACATCATCGTTCGGGAAGCTAAGGGGAAGCTGATTGCCGGAGGAAGACCAAAGCGGAGAATGAGGAAATCTTCAAAGCACAGGAAGTACCGAGCTTCCTTGAAAACCGAAGGAGCGTATTTCTTCCACCAGAGAATCTTGTTCACCGTCCCAATGCCAGAGAGGGGCATTCCGGTAATGGCAAAGAAACGCTCTTCTCCAAGCTTTTCCCGGAAGAGGGGAACAAACTCATCCCCCCGCGTATCGAAGGTCACGATGCTCCGAGCCAACGCTCTCCCTCGCGCATCCACTGGAATAACCGCCTCGCCTTGGGAAGAGATGCCAATGCTCACCGGAGGATCGTGGCGGATACTCTCGGTGACCTTCCGAAGGCACGCCAGGACGCTCTTGTACACCTCCTCAGCATCGAGCTCGCTCCATCCGTTTTGGGGATGGTAGAGGGGGTACTCGGCGTAGGCTTGGGCAAGGACGGTGCCTTCCTCATCAAAGGCAATCACTTTACACCCTGTAGTACCCACGTCAATCCCAAGATAGCTCATACCTTCTCGCCCCCTCAGATGAGGCTTCGGATGTACCGAAAAGCAGCGAAAGCATCAGCGTTCTTCTGGTACTCCCGGAGGGTGGCAACGTCAATCCTTTCCACAATAGCAAGCATCATTTTGATATTCTCAATACTCACCTCACAGGCTAGAGCAGGGTTCTCCCGGTATGGGAAAATATCGAGGCCAAGCCATCCTTCGTAGTTCGAGTGGTAGAGGTAATAGAGAAACTCAAGAGTTTCAAAGAAGTGCACCGTTCCTACCGCCATATCGTCGTCCCAGTCCCGGAAGTTGTCGTTGAGGTGAAGGGCAAAGAGTTTCCCAAAGCGGGAGAGGAGCGCCACAACATTTCCAGGAGATTCCTTGCAATTGAAAGAGTGCCCAAGGTCAATGGTGACTCCGACGTTAGGAAGGCCAACCTCTCGAGCAAGGAAAAGGGCAAGACCAGAAGTGGCAATGGTGGAGTGCGTCCGGGGCTCTCGCAACTTGTATTCAAGGCTCAGCTTGACTCGGGGATTGTGGCTTGCAATCTCCCGCAAGGCATCGATGAGGAGGTCCCACTGGGCGCGGTAATCAATCTGAAAGGGATAGTCAAAACCATCCTGTCCTGGCCACAGATTCATGACCTCTGCTCCAAAGTACTCAGCCATATCCATAGCCTTCTTAGCAAGTTCGATGGCACGTCTCCGAACCTCTGCACTCTCAGACATCAAGCTCCCCAAAGCAAAGACTGGATCCCCAAAGAGGTCCACATCACAGGAAGCCAGAGCAAGACCACGCGCCCGAAGCTCTTCCTTGATGTGCTCGGCGGTTTCCTCGTTGATGGGATTTGGGTAGTGCATGATGACCCCTTTAAGGTCGGCAACAGCGGCAATGGCATCGAGAGCTTTCTCAAGAGGCACATCTTCCTTGTACCCTCGAGGACAGAAACGATCCGGACATCCCCCGAACACCCAAATTCCCGTGGCAAATCCTTTACTCTTCATCGTCTTCCTCCTTTCCCTCAAGTCTGCTGATGAGGACATTGATTTCCCGAAGACCATTGTACAACTTCCGGTACACCTCATAGTACCTCTCATACACCGCATGTTGCGGTGAGGGGCGTACCTCCCCACGGAACCGCACCATAGCCTCAATACCTTCCCGCGTATCGGCGAAAACCCCTCGCATTTTCCCTGCAAGAATCGCTGTTCCTAAAGCGACCGCCTCTTCCACCTCAGGAAGGAACAGTGGTTTCCCCAGGATGTCTGCCTTGATGCGCAACCATTCGGGAGATCGCGCTCCTCCCCCAATGACCCGAAGGTCAAAAACTGGAAGACCAAAGGAGGCAAGGAGGTCGAGATTCAAACGCATCTCGTACGTCAAGCTTTCCAGAATCCCCCGGAGAATGTCAAAGCGCGACGCCGCCAAAGTCAAGCCAACAATGGCCCCTCGTGAATGCTCATCAAGGTATGGTGTTCCAGAACCGGCAAAATGGGGCAGAACAAAAACGGAAACCGGATGCTGTGGCAGGTGGGCGAAGAGTTCTCGATAGGGGTCTGAGGTTCTCGCTTTAATGTCTAAAGCCAGGACATCTCGAAACCAGCGGACAACGGATCCCCCCGAGGCAATGTACGCCAAGGTGAGGTAGGCGTTCTCGCCCACATGGGGGGAAGCACAAAATCCATGCTCCATCATACCCTGACCGAGCAGGGGCTCAGGACCAATATGGAGCGCCACACACTCTGAGGTACCAATACTGTACATCGCTTCACCATGCCTTCGCACCCCACAACCCAAGACTCCACAGGGCTGGTCATGTCCCCCAATGGCGACGGGAACCTTGCCCTGTAGACCAAGCTCACAGGCAAGATCGCCTCGAAGGTACCCTACAAAAGATCCTGCGGGAAGGAGCTTCGGAAGCCTCTCCTCTTCAAGGTGTACTGCCTCAAGGATTTCTTTTGCCCACGTTTTCTTCCGCACATCGAGCATCATGGTTCGGGAGGCAAGGGAGTAGTCCATGACTGGTTCTTCCCCGGTGAGGTAAGAGGTGATAAAGTCCGCTACACAGGAGAATTTCCACGTCTTCTCAAAAATCTGGGGCTTGTGATCCCGAAACCAGAGGATTTTATTCACCGTGTACATTCCATGAAGGGGCATCCCAGTCATGGCAAAAAGGACCATAGGGTCAAAGCGTTCCCGGAAAAGCTTCACATACCTGTTGGCCCGAGTATCAAAGTTGGCAATGGCCATAGCCAGAGGGGTACCATCCTGCCCAAGGGGAACAAGGGTTTCCCCATGGGAAGTCACCGCTAAGGCATCGATGGACACAGGAGTACGGCTTACCACCTCTTGGAGCGCCTCGCGCACCGCTTGCACAATGCACCTTGGGTCAATCTCAAGCCATCCTGGTCTTGGGGTTATGAAGGGGTACTCGCGAAAGGCTAAAGCGAGCACTTCTCCATTTTCCCGAAAGGCCACAACTTTACATCCACCCGTTCCCACATCAATCCCAAGTAGCGCCACGGCCTAATCCCTCCGAAAGAGCGGGCTTTCCGTCACCCCAAAGAGCGCCACCACAAGCACAAGGGCCACAAGGAAAACCCTCCGCAGTCCGATGCTGTCTGCCACCACTCCCATGAACCAAGGAAAAAAGAGCGCTCCAAGACCCCCAGAGGCTACCGTAAGGCCAATCGCCGTAGCTTGGAGCTTGTTCGTGTGCTTTGCCACCCAGGCGACAACAAGTGGCCAGATGGGTGCAAAACCGAAACCAAGAACAAGGAGGGACAAAAGGGCAAAAGACACTTGACGAGCGATGTTGAGCCCCAAAAGACCAAAGAGACCCAGAAGGACGGCAGCACGGAGGAGCAAGAGGTACGACACACGCCGGGCGAGGAACCCGAAAACGAGCCTTCCGACGGTCATTGTACCCCAGAACATCCCCATCGCCGCGCCACCTAAAGCAATGCTTTCCCCAAGTTCCCGAACAAAGTACGTGCTCATCCAAGCAGAGGAACCAATCTCTGCCCCCACATAGAGGAAAATGGCCAGAAAACTCGCTCCAAGAAGAGTGGCGAAGGGCGCGAGGGCCTTGAGGTTCTCAAAGGAGAAGCGTTCGTTGCGCTCCAGGGCAAAAAGCTCCCGTTCCCGAAGGAGGAGCCAGAACAGGAAAACCGAGAACACCCCAGGAACAAAGTAGAGTACCCTGAAACTCACCTCACGGGACAAGAGAAATCCAGCAAGGTAAGGACCCACCGCTGCCCCAAGGCCGAAGGAAATCTGGCTCAAGTTGAGCGCTGTGCCTTCACGTCCTGGAAAAATCTGAGAGAGGAGGCCAGTAAGGGGTGCCTCGCAGAAACCCCCACCGACTCCTGCAAGGAATATCCCCCACTCGATGGTGGGAAAACTCTCCGCAAGACTCACCACGAAAAACCCCAGGGCAAGGAAAGCTTGGCTCAGAACAAGGATTGGTTTCTTCCCAAAAAGGTCACAGAGCGCCCCACTCACAAAGGTCGTCACAACATACGGGAAGTAGTAAAAGGCGAAAAGGCGTCCTGCCCGGGCAGCAGAAAGATGGAAGAGCTCAATCCACCGGGGAAGGACTGCCCCGGTGATGAGCATGGACACGGCGAGGAAAAAGAAGGCAATACCAACTATCGCTGAAAGCCGAAGAACCGCCTTCCGTTCCATCCTACTTCCCACACAAAGACCGTGCTGCCTGAACAATGTCCTCTACCCGAGGGATAGAGTTGTCCTCGAGGTAACGGCTACAAGGGACTGGCGCATCGGCAGCCCCAAGACGGACAATGGGAGCATCAAGGTAGTCGAAAGCGTGTTCCATAATCTGTGCAGCGATTTCTGCCCCCGCACCCCCCGTCTTACACCCCTCGTACACGAGGATCACTCGATTCGTTTTCCGCACCGATGCGCAAATGGTCTCAATATCAAGGGGAAGAAGCGTTCTTGGGTCCACAACCTCCGCCTCAATACCCTCTTGAGCAAGGATTTCCGCTGCCTCAAGGGCTACAAGGAGCATTCGGGAGTAAGCGACAATGGTAACATCCCTTCCTTCTCGCTTCACATCGGCAACGCCAATGGGAATGATGTACTCCTCTTCAGGGACAGGACCCTTGGTGTTATAGAGCATCTTGTGTTCGATAAAGAGAATAGGATTATCCTCACGGATTGCTGCCTTGAGGAGTCCTTTCGCGTCAAAAGGTGTTGCTGGCATAACGACTTTAAGCCCTGGGACATGGATAAACCAGGCCTCAAGGCTTTGAGCGTGCTGGGCACCGGAGGAGCGGCCACATCCACCCTCGGTGCGGATGACCATAGGGACTCGAGCTTTCCCACCGAACATGTAGCGAATCTTTGCCCCTTGGTTCACGAGCTGATCCATGCAAAGGGTCATGAAGTCCACGTACATGATCTCCCCTACCGGACGGAGTCCAGTCATTGCCGCCCCAACGCAGCAACCTACAATTGCCGCTTCAGAGATAGGGGTATTCCGGACGCGTTCTCCCCCAAACTCCTGCCAGAGACCCCGGGTTACCCCATAGGCTCCCCCGTAGAGGCCGATGTCCTCTCCGATGAGGACGACGTTCTCGTCCCGGCGCATTTCCTCCCGCAGCGCTTCATTGAGAGCATCTCGGTAGGTGATAACCCGCATCTTCGCTGGATCAAACTCTTTAATGCTCCGCACGACCCTTGTACCCTTCTTCCGCTCGATTTCGGCAAAGTCCTCCTCCACATAGACGTCTTTGGTGATTTCCTCTAAGGGTGGGTAGGGACTCTGCTCGGCGAAGGCGATAGCCTCTTCGATTTCTCTCTCAACTTCTTCGTGAATCCTCTCAAGCTCCTCTTCTTTCGCCACACCTTGCTCAAGGAGCCACAGGCGGTAGCGTTTGATAGGGTCTCGCGCTTTCCACTCCTGTTCTTCTTCGCGGGTCCGGTATGCCCGAGGGTCGTTCTTTGAGTGCCCAAGGTACCGATACGTCTTGCACTCGATGAGCGTTGGTCCCTCACCCCGGCGGGCTCGCTCTGCCGCCTCTTCCACCGCCTCTTTCACCGCAAGAACATCCATACCATCAACGACAATCCCTGGCATTCCGTAGGCGGCAGCACGCTCAGCAATATCTTGGATGGGAAAGGCCTCCTTGACTGGCATAGACATGGCATAGAGGTTATTCTCACAGACGAAGACCACAGGGAGCTTCCAGATGGCAGCAAGGTTTAAGGCCTCGTGGAATGCACCGGTGTTTGCCGCCCCATCTCCGAAAAAGCATACGGTGACTCTACCGGTGTTTTTGTGCTTTGCAGTAAGGCCTGAACCAACAGCAATGGGGATTCCCCCGCCAACGATGCCATTGGCCCCCAGGTTCCCGGCGGTGAGGTCCGCAATATGGAGAGAGCCACCCTTCCCCTTGCAGTACCCATCGATTTTCCCATAGAGCTCGGCCATCATCCGATCAAGACGTGCTCCTTTGGCGATGCAGTGGCCATGGCCTCGGTGCGTTGAGGTGATGTAATCATCAGGGCGAATGGCGTAACAGGCACCAACCGCCACTGCTTCCTCCCCAATGTAGAGATGGGTTGTTCCTCGGATTTTATCCTGACTGAACAAGTCGCTCACTGTCTCCTCAAAGCGGCGAATACGGAGCATATCCCGGTACATCCCAAGAAGCCGCTCTTTCGATTCCATCCGCACAGCTTTTGAGGCTACCCGCGTTTCCATACCATCACCCCCTAAAGCACTCCTTTCTTGAGCCGCTCAAAATGGAAGAGAATGCGTTCTCCCAGAGGCTCTCTCGGCGACACACCACACACCCTCTCAAGCACCACGACAACCCCTTCCCGAGTAAGCATATCCTGGAGCACCCGTGCCTCAGCATCTTCGGGAAAATCGTAAAGGAGCGCAGCAGCGCATCCACAGGCAATGTTCTCAGGGAAAACCCCCTGTTCGAGGCAGAATCGTGCACCTCCAATGAGGCGGTCTTCAGGAGCAAGTTTCCGCAAGGGGTCTCGTCCCACTCGGGTCACCGTATCCATCATGGCAGGATTAGCAAAGCGTTCCCGAAGGTCACAGAGGTACGCTTCGTGTTCTCTCTTATCCCAAAAAGGGTATTTCCGAAAGAAGGCCTCGGTGACCTCTCCCCAGGCTCCAGAGAAAACCCGAGCGACGCGGGAATCTCCAAGGGCTTCATGGATATAGGCATGCCCAAGGCGGTACCCAAGGTAGGCGAGCACCGCGTGGCCGAGGTTGTGGAAAAAGAGCTTTCGCTCTTCCTCCGCCGTAAAGTGTTCCGTTCCCTCAAAACCGACAAGGGGAGGCAAAGACCCCTTGACTGCCTTGACGTCGAAGGGAAGCCGGGTGTACGCTTCAGCCACAACACAGAGAGGGTCAAGGTCTCCGAACCGCTTGCTCACCACCGGAACCATCCGGGCGATGACCGTTCCCACAAAGCCAACCTTCTCCCTAAGGAATCGCCTCTCTTCTGATGTGAGGTGCTCCCGCACCATCTCCTCAAAAACACGAGGAGCATCCTTAAGGTTCTCGCAGAGGAAGATGTTGAGGGGCTTGGGGTTGTGCATGATGCGTTGCCGTATCCCCAAGGCCACAAGAGGTGCAACGTGGGGGAGGTTGCGAGCCCCAACCGCGGTGAGGATGAAAAGGGCATGGGCAATGCGCTTGGCAACCACTTCTTCCTCCTGCACAGACAAAACCTCAAAGTGACGGATGGTCACATCTTCAAAAGTCCCATCTCTCCGCAAAAGCCGGAGGGGATACGATCCCCGTTCCCTGAGCGCCACCACAAGGTCTTCATTGGCTTCGACAAACACCGTCCAAATCCCCGACTCCTCAAGGAGATGCCCGATGAAACCTCGCCCAATGTTCCCTGCCCCAAATTGCACCACGTACGGCTGCACCACTACACCGCCTCGTGTTCTTGGATGAAGCGCTTTACCTCCGCGAAACTCCCTACACCCTCTGTAGCTCCCACTTTCTCCACACACATCGCCCCACAGGCGTTCGCAAACCTCCCAACCTCGTAGAGGTCCCATCCTCGGAGGTACCCAAAGAGGAACCCTGCGGCAAAAGCATCCCCCGCACCAGTCCCATCAATAGCTTTGACCTTGAAGGGGGGAACAAGGATTTTCTCCTCTTTCGTCATGATGAAACTCCCCTCTTCCCCCAGCTTAATGGCCACAACCTTTGCACCGTACCCGAGGAAAAATGAAGCAACATCCGAGAGAGCGCTCTTTCCTGAGATTCGCGAGGCCTCATCCCGATTGGAGATGAAAATATCCACGAGGGGAAGGACTGGGGCAATGGTAGCGAACCACTTTCCTGTGTCATCCCAGGCGGTGTCAAGAGAGGTTAAAACGCCGAAAGCCTTTGCCCGGGTGAAAACCTTTGCTGTCTCTTCCCCATCAAAACCAGGCATGAGGAAACTTCCCGCAACATGGACAACCTTTGCTCCCCGGAGGAATTCATCCTTGACGTCCGCTGCCCGGAGACTCTGGTTCGCCCCAGGGTAGTGAAGAAAGGTTCGTTCCCCCTCTTCATCAAGGAGGACCATGGTGGCAGAAGTATGGTAGTTTGGGTCCTTAGTCACTCCTCGGGTATCAACTCCATGGCGCTTCAGGGAATTAATGACCACATCCCCCAGGTCGTCATCTCCCACTTTCCCCACAACGAGCACCTCTTCCCCGAGCTTCCGCAAATCGACCGCCGTGTTGTGGGCACATCCCCCCACGTGGAGCTCCATTTCCTCCACAAGGAGGAGCTTCCCCTTCTCCGGAAAACGATTGATGGGTCGCCCCATAAGGTCAGCAACGAGAATCCCCACACAGGTGATAAAAGACACCTTTATCCCCCCTTTGTTTCGAGTTCCACAATACGTTGCGCTGTGTGCTCATCGGTAATGAGGATGTTGATGTACTTCCCTCGGAGCGCTCCAAGAATTGCCTCAACCTTCTCCTTACCCCCAGCAATACCTATGACGTTCTGCATGGTACGCAAATCCTCAAGGGGGAGGGCAACCGTCCGCCGGTGGAGGGGTGTATCGATTATCTCCCCCTTGAGGTCATAGAACTGGCCAAGAATATCCCCCACACCGCCTTTGCTTCGAATGAGCTCAAGCTCATGGTAGTCGATGAATCCTGTGAGGGCGTAAATGGAGTGCTGGGCGTCCACCGCTCCAATGCCTACGATGGACCAATGGGCTTTCCGGGCAAGTTCAAGGGTCTTTTGGTTAATGCGTTCACTCAGGTAGAAGTTCCGGACTTCCTCGCTCTCCACCACTGCTGGGGCGTAAAGGTAGTAACATTCCCCACCGAAAATTGAGGCAAGCTTCTCTCCGATCGTGTACGGGTTGAGGGATGCTGAAGCGGTTAATCCCCCAACAAGGGTGACGAATTTGAGATTCCTTGCCTGAACTCCCTGGAGCGCCGAAGCCACAGACTTCAGGGTTCTTCCCCAGGCGATTCCCACAAGGTCACCGTCCTGCAAGACCCGCTCAAGGTACCAGGCCCCAGCTCGTCCGAGGCTCTCGAAAAGATTTCCACTCTTGGGCGTTGGAACCACCACGACATCTTTGAGGTGGGGGAAGCATCGGCGGAGGTCACCTTCGATGCGGAGGCAATTCGCATAGGGAGAGGCGATGGAGATGCGCACAATACCACATTTTTGGGCTTTATCAAGGAGACGGGCCACCTTTGGCTGGGAGAGACCGAGGTGTCTTGCAATTTCCCGCTGGGTGACCCCTTCCATGAAGTGAAGCCAAGCTACCCGGGTTAAGAGTTCAACTTCATCCACACTCATGAATGAATATTCCTTCTTGGAATAATCTTTCAGAAATATTCTGGCATAATCGGGGAGAATCGTCAATAATTTTTTGAAGAAAGAATAAAAATTCGCTTACCTTCCTGAGGCCACGGCGAGAACAAAGACGCAAGAACACCCTGCCTCCAGGAGTACTCGAGAAAGGCTCTCGGCAGTAGCCCGTGAGGTGAGGACATCGTCCACCACAAGAACACGCTTCCCAGCGAAAGCACTTTGTGCGGTTACTCGAAACGCCTGCTCCACGTTCTTCCACCGTTCTTTTGTCTTGAGACCAGCCTGTGGCAAGGTGGGTTTCACTCGCGACACTCCCCGGGCAAGGACTGGAAGGCGAAACGCTTTCCCCACGACGTTCGCAAGAAGGAGTGCCTGGTTGAATCCACGTTCCCACTCTCGTGCAGGATGGAGAGGAACAGGAAGCACGAAGTCCACTTCTTTGAGGAAAGGAAACTCCTCACAGTACGCTACAAGGAGGGCCCCTAAAAATGCCGCTAGTGACACCACGCCTTGGTATTTAAAAGCGAGAATCGCCTCTCGAATAGGCGAGACATAGGCACTCACCGCCCGAGCGTAGGTAAAGTGGTACGTAACCCGGCGGCACATATGGCAAAGGAGTACCCCTCCATGAGGTACGACTCTCCCACATCGGACACAGAACCGTTCCCGAAGAAAGGAAATCCGCCCCTGGCACTCTTTGCACAGAGGAAAAAGGGAGGGGAAGGGAACGTATGCCCCACAGGCAACACAGTGTTCGGGGAGAAAAAGGTGGAAAAAGGGGTTCATGGATCCACAGCAATGGACCAGCTGAGGGAGAGATTGGTTTGGGATACCCACGCTTCCACTGTGAACACCCCTCCTCTTTCAGGAACAAGTGAGAAGGAAGCTCTGCCCTCCTCATTTGTAGAAACGCTAAGAACTTTCGTGAGAGTTCCATCCGCGTTTTTGCGATACACGTTTATGGTCCTCCCAGGGCAGGGATTCCCGTAAATATCCCGTACCCTGACCGCAAAAGGAATCGGTTGTCCAACCTTCCCCGAACGTGGCAGGGACGAGAGGTCATCGAAATATCCCGGATTCGCCGGCAAAACGGTAATTTCCCATGACATCGGGGGAACGTTCCAGAAGGCGCACCGGGCCTCAAGGGTATACGTCCCCACTCTCCGGGGCATAACAATCATCCCTAAACACTCGCCAGCACTGTTGGTACGCTCGTTAACTTTTAGATCTTCCGGGGGGACGGGGAACACCGAGGCACCGCTTTTCCATACCCACTCTACCTTTGTGCCCTGCACCGGCACTCCCTGAGCAGTTACCACACGAACCCTAAAAGAGTGCTCCCTGCTGCCTGCTACTGGTCGCAGAACTGGGCCAGGTTCTCCTCTGAGAAGGGAAGTCGGTTGCCCAGAGATAAGGTAGAACTCTTGCTGCCATTCCTTTCCCTCGCTCCAGATTCGCAACGTCCGTTTTCCAGAACCGGTAAGATTCGCAAAGGTAAAGACCCACTGCCCCAAAGCGTTCGATACGGTCCAAAGCTGTGTCGAGGAGGATCCGAGGTAGAGCTCACCATACACCGTCCTCCCCGGGCACGGATCTCCATCAGCATCCTGCACTCTTCCCTCAACAACAAGAGGAACCCCCGCTACTTGCTCCGCAGGAAGATTTGAGGTCACTGAAAGGGAGGCAAGCAAAGGAACGTAGACCTCTATGGGGAAATCCCGCTTGATATCCCCAAGGAGGAAGGAAAGAAGAGTGTTCCCCGCCTGATCAAAAAACACGGTAAACCTCCCCTCTCCTTCTCTCAAAATGACCCTCTCATTCCCACACAGCACTTCACCTTCAAGGGGTACGTCTCTGTACTTACAGCGTACCAAGAAAGACCCTTGCTGACCCACCTTTATTCGTGAAGGGCCCATGACCTCAAGGTGAACATCTTCCTCGACCGAAAAAACCTCCTCCATCGTGTTACCTACCCGGTCCTTAAAAAGAACTCTCCTTGTACCTTTCCAAGGCACAAGAATCTCCCACTCTCGACAAAAGTTCTTCCCTTTTGTAATCTCAAAGGTAACCTCCTCACTCGCAACGCCAGAGAGTTTTACCCCCTCAGGTGTTCCTACCGCTCGAGAAAGGGAAAGAACCGGTGGTACCGTGTCACAGAGGATATACCTTTGCAGAACCTCTCTTCCCTCAAGAGAGACAGAAAGCAGGTTTTCTCCCTCTTCAAGAGGTAAAAGGAGCGAAATTGTTTCTATTCTGCCACAAAAGCCTTCTTTCAGAGTCACCCCATTTAGGGTAACAGAGAACTTTCCCTGCACCACAAAGCTCAAAGGCACCTCTTGAAGGGCCGTCAACGAAGGCACATCAACAAGAACCCGAAAGGTGGGAGAAAAACCTGCTATCCCTGAAGGAATAGCCTCTTCGTTTTGGTTCTGCACTACTGGAAAGGTTACTTCCTTTCTCATGCCCCGAGCACTAATCCCTACCACTTCTTGACAAGGGAAATGAGGAGCCTGGTAAAGACCTTGCGGATCGATAGAGCCGTAACGTGCGTCCCAAGAAAGGTAACGCGAAAGGTGATAGGATGACACAGCCACGAACTGGTGCTTTGCTCCACAGAAAAGGTACGCAGGAGGATTCACGATATCCAGGTATCCACTCATCTGGCAAGAAGCACAAAGGAGAAGAAGTCCAAAAAGAAAGAACAACTTCTGCTTCATGCAAGTTCCAAAAGGTCGATTTTTTGGAATTCTAAACAGAGAAAAAGAAAAGTGTCAAGATGGTATACTCTTAAAAAGGAGGACATCTCGAAAGGAAGACGTAAGATGACCCGTGAAGAGAGAGTTTTGCGGACTATTTACCGTGAGGCAATAGATTACCTTCCAAGTCAGATATACTTTGCTTCCCAGGCCACAAAGGAGGAACTCCAGAGAGCACTTGGTCTTCCTTCCCTTGAAGATCTTGAACAGTACCTCGACAACCACCTCCACCTCACCTTCACCCTGGATGACGTATTCCGTTATCGGGAGAACCATAAGCTGCTGAAAGAGGCTGAAGAGATGGGTTTTGCTCGAGTGGACTGGGAAAGAGGTATTGCCTATGACCGCTGGGGCATTGGTTTTGACATGTACTCCGATGGCTTTTGCATTCGGCACTTTCCCCTCCAGGATGAGGAGGCTTTGAGGAAGTTTGAGCCTCCAGATCCTACAAAGCCTGGTCTCCTTTCCGTGGCCATTGAGGATTTGCGACGGTGCTCAGGAGAGTACTTGGTGATTTGCACTGGATACCATGGGATTTTCGAAAAGGCCTGGGGACTCCGGGGGTTTGAAGAGTTTATGCTCGACCTTGCACTGGGAACAAAGGGAATTGAGCGACTCCTTGATACCATAACGGAGTACAAGGTTGAGGTCGCAAAACAGGTGGTTCAGGCAGGGTTCAAGTGTGGCCACACGGGAGATGATTTCGGGAGCCAGAGGGGACTCCTTATCTCACGGGACACTTGGAGAAAGTACTTTAAACCTCGCTGGGCTAAGGTGTGGAGGGTGTATAAAGATGCTGGTCTCCCGGTAATCCACCATTCTTGCGGGAACATCACTGAAATCATTGGGGACATGATTGACATCGGCCTTGACGTTCTTGAGCCAGTGCAACCGGTGATGGATTTGGCCTATCTCAAGCGGGAATTCGGCCGGTACATCACCTTCTATGGAGGCATTGACACCCAAAGGCTCCTGCCCTACGGAACCCCCCAGGAAGTGAGAGAGAAAACCAGGGAAACCATACGAACCCTTGGGAAAGGTGGCGGGCTCATCATATCCCCAGCTCAGGAAATCATGCGGGATGTGCCTACGAAAAACATTATAGCTCTTGTGGAAACGATACGGGAAGAGCGGGAATCGGTGTTGAGAGAGTGAGCTACTCTAAACCTGAGCCTCCCCGAAGCTATAGGGTTCTAAGGATGTATGCCAACGCTCAGACGAAGACTTCCTTTTGTGTTCCCACAGATGCAATAGCTGAAAAAGGCCAACGTGACTTTAAACCGAGTGGGAATTTAGGATTTTCCCACCAGCACTCTTAACCTTGCGGGTTATTGAAAAACCAACGAAATTGAAGCCCTACAAGGATAGGAAAAAACACCATAGGAATCATAAAGAGTGTCCTGAGGATACCCTGACCACCTGAGGCTCGGTTCAAAAGGAGAGCCACAAGAAGACCAAGGATAAACTCAACGTTAACCACGATAACCATGAAAAGCAGGGAATTTCTCAGAGCTATCCAGAGAGGTGGGTTGCGAGGAACATCCCGTAATTGTGAAGGCCAACAAAACGAAGACCCTGACCCTTAAAGGGCGAAAATCGGTAAGGCTTAGGAAAAAGAAAGAAGAGAATCATCTCCACCGTAACTTCCTAAAGGACAGGACCGGGTACTTTTGCCATGATCCAACACAGCTCTCTTCAGAGAGGGGAACTTCAGGTGTCACGTACCGTTGGGATGTCAGCGAGGAGGAAATTGAAGAATGGCTTAAGCTTCTGCTCCTCAAGCCTGTTACCTCACCTCCCGCTTCTTGAAAAACAAAGCCCGGGAGAAACCTCCCGGGCTTTTTCCATGAGGCTACGGCAATACCATGAGCTTTGTTATCTCTTCAACCGACGTTTCCTCTTTACGGAAATCCCCTATTTTTTCACCGTGACTCAAAACCACGATACGGTCAGCCACAGGATATACATGGTACAGGTTGTGGGAAATGAAAATGCTCGAAATGCCTTGCTTCTTCAGCTCCCGGATAAACTCGAGGACCCGTTCCGACTCTTTTACCGAGAGGTTGTTGGTCGGCTCATCAAGAATAACAAGTTTTGATTTAAAGTACATAGCTCGAGCGATAGCAACGCCCTGCCTCTGGCCCCCAGAGAGCTCATCCACTGGGGCATGCGGCGAACGGAGACGCAGGTCTACTTTTTCAAGGGCTTTCATTGATTCTTCCTCCATTCGGGGGATGTCAAGGTACGCCAGAGGACCCACGCGGAACCTCGCAAGTTCCCTACCCATGAATATGTTACGCATAACGCTCATTTTCGGAACCATAGCCGCTTCCTGGTAAATAGTCTCAATGCCAAGCATTCTGGCTTCACGAGGGGAAGAAAAACGACATTCCCTCCCCTCAAAGTAAATCTTCCCCTCATCAGGGGGATACACTCCGGAAAGAATCTTGATAAGGGTAGACTTTCCGGCGCCATTGTCTCCGACAAGACCCACAACCTCGCCATAACCTACGGAAAAGTCTACTCCTCGAAGGGCGCACACACCAGAAAACCACTTATGGATATTCACCATTTCAACCAGGTTTTTCCGTTCCATCGTCAGCACCTCATCTTCCGAGCCCGTTCCCGAACAAAAGTATTGAGGATAACAGCAAGAATGGTTGCGATGCCGATGAAGACCCGGAACCAGTAACTTGGCGCTCGAGCCATAACAAGACCATTGTCAATAATACGGATGAGAAAAGACCCGATGACGGTGCCAATAACTGTCCCTACCCCTCCCGAAAGTGCTGTACCCCCAATCACTGCGGCAGCAATAGCCTCCATCTCAAGACCTCCACCCATCGAGGGGAGAGTCGTCTCAAGACGAAATGACTGAATAACTCCGGCAAAGCCTGCAAGGAGCGAACAAAGCATAAAGTTGACAAGTTTCACCTTCCCTGTGTCAATTCCCATAGCCCGCGCAGCGACCTGGTTCCCCCCAGTAGCGAACATCCAGTTCCCAAAGTCAGTGCGTTCAAGGATAAACCAAAGAAGCACTGTAATACCTATGAACCAAAAGATGGAGGCCCTAAGAAGCCCCACTCTCCCGACGAGGAAGGCTGTGGGAAGGGCTGACGAAAAGGGCGGAGGCCACCCACCGGAAATAAGGAGTACCGCTCCCCTCCAGATGAGCATTGTACCAAGGGTGGTAATAAAAGAAGGTATACCAAAATAGAGCGTCACAAACCCGTTAAGACCTCCAAGAAGAACCGAGAGAAAAAGAGCAAACACAATGGAAAGAACAGGATGAACCCCTTCGCTGACGAAAAGGGAAACCATAATAGGACAAAAAGCAAAGAGAGACCCTACAGAGAGATCGAATTCACCAGAAATCATAAGCATTGTAACTCCAAGTGCCACAATTCCAAGCTCGGGTATAATTTCAAGCACAACACTTACGTTTTCTCGGCTCAGAAAAAGGGGTGAAAGACCAAAAAACACAAGAATAACTACAAGAAGCATGATGAGGCTGCTGATTTCGCGAAGAAGCAGTACTCGCCGAAGGGCAGAAAGTAGGGTACTTCGCACGCTTTTTCCTCCTTCAATGGGGGAGCGAAGGGGCTCCCCCATAACGACCTTTACCGCACTCGCTTCTGAGAGAGCTCTAATACCAGGTCAACGTTTGATGCATCAACAACCGCATTACCGGTATTCACATCCCAGGCACTGAGACCATACTCTTTCATGAGATAAAGCTGCACGATGGGAAGGTACCCCTGAAGGTATGGCTGCTGATCGATGGTGAGCTTGATGTATCCTGATTTAATTTCAGCAAGAACCTCTGGCACAAGGTCAAAACCGCCGATGAGAAGGTCTCCAGGCTTGTACCCAAGGTTCTTCGCAGCTTTCGCTGCTGCAGCGTGGTTGTACTCAACCGCTATAACACCTTTCGTTTCTGGATGGGCCTGGAGGTATGCCTGGATCCGCGACTGCGCCACGTCCATTTTCATTGTGGTGTCGAGCCGCTCATAGGTGTATCCAAGCTCTTCAAGGCGCCGAATAATCCCTTTAGCACGTTGCTCCGCCCACACAAGACCAGGACCACCAACGCTGATAAGGAAGTGATACTTTTCCCCTGCTGGGAGCCCCTCGGTGAGCTTTGAAGCAAGGAAATATCCTGCCTGCTCTAGGTCCTGTCCAATGTAGGCCAAACGGGCGTTGCCCTTTGCGCCCTCAGGATCGTCAGTATTCGAGCAAATAACAGGAATGCCTGCGTCAATAGCCTCCTTAATTACCTCATCGAACATATCAGGATGTGGAATGGTAGTAATGATGCCATCGGGCTTCTGCGCTAAGGCAGTTTTAAAGTTGGCAAGTTGCGCCGCAAGATCACCCTCTTCTTTTGGACGAACAAAGGTGAAATCAACGCCCAAGAGATTTGCTGCATCCTGTGCTCCCTTGTACACCGCGGCCCAGAACGGATTCTCTTCACCAGCGTGAGAGATGAAAATGAAACGATATTTCCCCGCTGCAAAAGCCTGACCCCAGCCCCAAAGACCAAGAAGAACCACACCCACGATAACACATATCACCGCGCGTTTCATCGCAAATTCCCTCCTCTCAACTCCCTTTGGAGAGAACTACACCCCTCTTCCTCTAAACACGCCTTTCCCACCCCCCAGAAGATAGCATTTTGACAGTGATATTATAACTTATCTTGCAGCAGCTCCGACTGCTACAGACGCGAGAATTCCCTTCCGACAAAGGGAATCCATCAAAGGTACAGGGAATACTAGCCTGCCGTGAAAACACCAACGACAAAGGCTCCGATAACAATGCTAAGACAACCCCTCACACCACTAAAAGGCATTCTACTCAGAACTACTTTCTTTGCGATTACGTCAAGCTCAAAACCAAAATCCACAACACCCTGAATATAAGGATAAGCTCCAAACATCCGCTACAGGGTAATAACGAGAGCAAAAGAAAGGCCTTGTTCTTCTTAACTCTTATGGTAAGACCGGCAAACTGGGGGTAAAACTCCTTGGCTTGTTGCAATAAGACGACAAAATCCCCTGAAACACTCACGTAGAGGAATTTTCTAACCCCCTCAGGGTTTGTAGCTAAAAGTGGCACTAACCCTTAAGACGCCCTCCTAAGGAAAGGGGGATACCAATGCGACGAACGCTCTTTCGAGTCTTTTTGGTGCTTCTTGCAG
>JANXBI010000066.1 GCA_025060675.1 Candidatus Caldatribacterium sp. | reverse complement strand
GCCTCTTGTGCCACCTTTCTCTCCCTGCCCTGGTTGTCCAAGGTGACGGGGTGTGGATAACAACTTGATGGTGTAGAGCTTCTCAAAAGGAGGAGCTCTGCATCTTTTTCTCCTCCCCTTCTTGCGGGTAGGAAATATTTCATTTTCACCACGGGTTTTGCCCCGTATTATTACCTTCTAGGTTTAAACTCTCAAGAAGGGGTGTTGGATGATGCGGAGGTTTCCCCACACAGTGGCATTTGTGGCTTCCCTTGTTGGTATGTTTCTCCTTTCGGGTTGCTTTGCGCCTGCTCAATTTGGGTCTCCGGGAAGGGCAATCGTCCGTGGCACAGTAACTCTGCCTGAGGAGAATCGTTGTTTTGGGGTCTTGTGTTCTCAATCGCAGGTTTTTGGGGATCATGTTCCCGTTCCTCAGGCCCAGGTGATTCTCTACGGAGAGAATGGAGGTCTCCTCTTTACTCAAACGGATATCTGTGGAGCGTATGAAATAGCCGGAGCCAGAAGTACCTGTTACATCCTTTACGCTCAGGTTCCTGGTGGAAGTGCTCGAGTGAAAAAAGGTTTCACTCTTGCAAGCGGTGGAGTGAATGATGTCGGAGAGGTGAACGTTTATACCACTGCTCAGGTCATTATCTACGAAGTAGCGGTTGAAATGTATGGGAAGGGCGTGGTGAGATGTAGTGATATCCCGAATTTCATTCCCACGCCTGCGCTCCTTGAGGCGGTTCGAAGTGCACTCGTGTTTTGTCGCGATCCCCAGAAAGACTGTACGGTTCTTATTCTTGCCAGTATTGCTACAAGTTATTTTGGTGCATCAGGTGGCAGTGGTACAACAGGTTCGCTTCACAGCGTGTGGAAGTCTCAAAGGGGTCCCAGATAATAGAAATTGGACTTGGAAATCCCGTGCATACTGTGCTGAGCCAACCGCAGTAAGTTACTTGGAGAAGAAAGTATACGATAGCGCATGTGGAAATGGCAAGTAAAAAGATTACCTGGTTACTGAACAACGGCGCTTTCGTCGGAAGTCAGTTGCAACATGAGTACATGGTTGCGATATGGAAACTTTTGGGATACGAGCGTGGAGAAGGTTGTACGGTACAACTTTATGAGCAGCACGGTCAGCAAGCCGATAATCTCGTATCAGAAGCGAAAAGTAAAAGTCAAGACTGGTACCCCTGTAAGGGACAGCAAGTTGCTATTCTCATCGTGGTCCAAAATGAAGGTCAAAACAACCATGAAGGCCAGGATATCTTGGTCATAGCAGAAAATGCCAAGGACCCTTGCCTGTAGAGGTCACGAAGCTACTCCCAACCCCTTGGGAGTAGCTTGAACAAGTCTTCGATGATTTGTAATCGTGCTCTGAAGCTTGGAAATGGCCCTTTCGAGGCCTCTTAAGTGCTCCCCTTCCCTGTGCTATAGTAATGCCATCCTGGAAACGCACGGAGGAGGTTCCGGTAATGCGCGTTGGATGCATGGGAGAACTCCTTGTGGAAATCATGCGGGATCGGGTTGATATGCCTTTGGGGGTACCGGGGATTTTCCTTGGGCCGTACCCGAGTGGGGCGCCAGCGATTTTTGCTGACTGCTTAGCCCGTCTGGGGGCAAAGGTATTTTTTGTTGGGGCTATTGGGAACGACGATTTTGGTTTTCTTATTCTTGAACGCCTCAAACAGGACGGGGTGGACACTTCAGGGATTAAAATCCTCAACGATTACACTACCGGGGTTGCCTTTGTGACGTATTTTAGCGACGGTTCTCGAAAGTTCATCTACCACATCTCTCGGGCGGCTTCGGGCCAAATTTTCCCAGAAGATGTACGGGAGGAAGATTTTGCCCAGCTTGACATCCTCCATGTTATGGGCTCTACGATGCTCATCAACGAAAACTGCCGGGCAGCGTACGAGAAGGCTATTGCTATTGTGGAACGCTATAGGAAGCGTATAAGCTTTGACCCCAACTTCCGTCCAGAGCTCCTTGGAAGGGAAAGGGCACGAGAACTCTTTCTACCCATCTTGCGGAAGAGTTTCATCGTCTTCCCCACGGAGGAGGAACTCTTTGTCCTCACTGGGGAAGAAGATTTTGACCGTGCCTGTGCAAAAGTCCTCTCAGAGGGCTCTGAGATTATCGCGGTAAAGCAAGGGAAGCGGGGGTCAACCGTGGTTACAAGAGACGGCAAGTGGTCATTCCCTGCGTTCCCGGTGGAGGAGGTTGACCCTACGGGGGCTGGGGATTGCTACTGTGCTGGGTTTTTGGCTGCTCTTTCTCGGGGCATGGCGGTGCAAGAGGCAGCGCGTTTTGCCAATGCTGTTGGGGCGCTGGCGGTGACCAAGAAAGGACCCATGGAGGGGGCTCCCACCTGGCAAGAAGTTATGGCATTCCTTGAGCGCTTCGCTTGAGGGGGGAGAAGTGATGTTCCCTCGACAAAGAGTTGATGAAAGCCGTATTCGGAGAAAGGCCGAAGAAGCAGGGCTTCCCGTGTGTGATTTTCTCATGCGGAAACTTGACGAGCTTGCCCAGGTGGAGGGGAAACGTACGACGCTTCTTGCCGTATGCCCTAATTCCCGAACCGTCATCCGGGCAGCCATCCGGGCGGCGAAGCGGGCGGGGGCACCTTTGAAGTTTGCTGCAACGCTCAACCAGGTGGATCTGGATCGGGGATACACGGGGCTGACACAGAGGGAATTTGTAGGACTTGTGAAGCAGGAGGCGGAAGCCTTTGACTTTCGCGGACTCATCGTTGTCGCTGTAGACCATGGTGGTCCCTGGGTGAAGGATCGGCACACCATTGAGGGTTGGAGTCTTAGAGAGTGCATGGACTGGGTGAAGAAGTCCTTTGAAGCAGCTATTGATGCAGGGTACGACCTCCTCCATGTGGATCCAACGGTTGACCGCACCCTCCCCCCGGGAACCCCCCTTCCCGTAGCGACGGTTATTGAGCGAACGGTGGAGCTTATTGAGCACGCTGAGAATTATCGGAGAGCCCGAGGCCTTCCCCCTATCTCTTACGAAGTGGGAACAGAGGAAGTCCACGGAGGGCTTGCTGATCTTCAGGTCTTCACGACCTTCCTTTTTGGGCTTAAAGAGGCACTGCGTAGTCGAGGACTTTCAGGAGTCTGGCCGATTTTCGTCGTGGGGAAGGTAGGAACGGACCTCCATACCACCCTTTTTGATCCAGATATGGCTCGTACGCTCGCTGAAAAAGCCCGCCCGTATGGTTCGTTCATCAAGGGCCACTACACCGACTACGTGGAGAACCCCGAGGAGTACCCCGTATCCGGCATGGGGGCAGCAAATGTAGGTCCAGAATTCACGGAAGAGGAGTACAATGCCCTGGCAGAGCTTGCCCACCTTGAGGAGGAACTTTCACGAAGAGGCCTTGTGCCGCAGAGATCAGAAATACTCCAGGTCCTTGCTCAGGCAGTGCACCGGAGCAACCGCTGGAAAAAATGGCTGCTCCCTGAGGAAGCAGGGAAGGACCTCTTTGAGCTTCCGGAGGGCCGAAGGAACTGGCTTGTGAAAACGGGATGCCGCTACGTTTGGGCGAATCCCGAGGTTATTGCCTCGCGGGTGCTCCTTTACGAGAATCTGCGACGCAACGGGTACTTTCCAGAGGAGATAGTCCTTTTGGCTGTTGAGCGGGCACTTGACAAGTACTTCCGGGCATTCAACCTTATCGACCTTGAGCGGCGGCTGGAAAAAGTCCTGTAGCGTGGTATGATGGTAGAGAAAGGAGGGGACGCCTTATGAGGCGACCTGGTGTTTTTGGTGGCATTGTGGTGCTTTTCCTTGGACTTCTTTCTGGTCTACTCTTTGCCCAGGAGGGGGAATTCACTATTCTCTCCATTGTTCCTCCTCCCGATTCTCTTGTGCCTCCTGTCCTGACTGAAGTCCGTATTACCTTCTCCCATGACGTGGTGGGGAAAGAGGATGTTGGCGTGTTGAGAGATTTCTCTCTCCTCCCCCTTTCCATCACGCCGCCGCTCCAAGGGCAATTCATCTGGGAAGATGCGAGAACCCTTGTGCTGAAAATCAAGGGGGCCTTGCGGGAAGCAACGCGGTATACGTTTCGATTTCGCGATGACTTCCGGAACGTTCAAGGGAGACTCCTTGCTGGGCGCCACGATTTTACCTTGTACACCGAGCCCCTGAAGGTTCTCGATGTGAAACAGGTGGATTATACTGGTGAAGGTGGGGTCGTCTTAGAGTGTTCCTTCTCTTTGCCTGTCCTTCCCCAGAAGCTCCGGGGCTTTTTGGTGCTTCGTGGTCCAAAGGGAGAGGAGATTCCCTACTCTCTTCCTCTTGGTCCACCGAGCACAAAACTTTACGTCACCACTGCTCCCCTTGAGAGCCCTACGCTTACCGTAGAGATTGCCCCAGGCCTCACGAGTGAACGGGGGCCCTTGGGTCTTGAGGTTCCGTACCGGAAGGTGCTCACCGCAACGTACGCTTTTGAGATTCTTGGGTACTACGTGTACTTTGAGTCACCAGAAGAGTGTGTGATTGTCTTCAACACGTCCACTCCTGTAGACCCTGAGGCCCTTGCCCCTTTTATCCAGGTAGAACCTGAGAGTCCATTTACTGTCCGCCGAGGTTATGGCGGTTTTGCCGTTGCTGGGCCGTTCTTGCCACGGGAACGAAAAGTCATCACGGTACGGAAAGGTGCACAGGCTGAGAACGGAGCACGGCTTCTTGCTGACTTCACTCAGGCAGTGCTCATTCCGGACTTGTCCCCTTCTTTATCCTTCCCGGTGACTGGAATTTACGTGACTTCTTCTTTGGGGGCACGTATTCCCATAACCCTGGTCAACGTTCCGAAGGTCCGACTCTCCCTCTGGCGGCTTTACGATAACAACATCCCCATAGCTTTGGCCAATTTCCCTCAGGTTCCCGCCGAGGCCTTAGGGGAGCTCGTTTGGGAAGGAGCGCTCTTTCAGGATGCACCACCAAATACCGTTGTCCGCAAAGCCGTAGACCTTGCAGCATTGACCGGAAACCGTAAGGGGACGTATCTTCTCATTGCCCAGGATGCGAGCGAAGGAGGCTGGGCTTTTGCCGAACACCTCTTTGCCTTTACCGACATTGGTATCATGGCGAAAGTTTTCCCTCAGGGGATTCTCGTCTGGGCGAACGCCCTCACTGATGGTTCACCCCTTGCTGGTGCGCGAGTGAAAGTTTTCTCCCGAACGAACCAGCTCCTTTTTGAAGGGACCTGTGGTGAGGATGGGGTGTTCCTCGGTACAAGAGACGTTCCCTGGGTTGAGAGAGAAACTCCTTACCTTGTGACTGTCCAGACTGAACACGACCTCTCTTTTGTTACTTTGGAGAACGAGCTCTTTGCCACCTCGGGCTTTGACGTCACAGGGCGGGCGTATCTCCGCAAGGGCTATGAGGCCTTCCTCTTTCTCCCCCGCGGGATCTTTCGGCCTGGGGAGGAACTCAAGGCTCAGGCAATCGTGCGAGGAGTAGAGTTTTCCGTGCCCCCAAGTTTCCCAGTGAGATTCGTGGTGAAGAATCCTCTTGGACGGAATGTTGGCGAGGTGATAGGAAGCCTTTCTGCCCAGGGAAGTGCCACTCTTACCTTCCCGATTCCTGAGAATGCTCCAACTGGTGTGTACACCTTGTCCCTGGCTCTCCCTGACGGGGAAACTTTCCTTGCGGAAAAGACTTTCCTTGTTGAAGAATTCGTTCCACCTCGAATTCGGGTAGGTGTTTCTGCCGAGCCCTCCTCGGTGCCAGCGGGGGGAGATGTTTCGGTTGTGGTTGCTTCTGAGTACCTCTTTGGCCGAAAGGCTGAAGGTCTCTCATACAGTGCCCAGGTGACCTTTGAGAGTGTTCCTTTCAGTCCACCCGATTTCACTACCTTTGCTTTTGGGAATGGAGAACTCACCTTTACCCCTGTGACGCTTGACCTTGGCGAGGGAGTTCTCGATGCCGAGGGGAAGGGAGTATTCTCCTTCACTGTTCCATCTGACCTTCGCCCTCCGGCGGTGCTTTCTGGGAGAATCACTGTCACAGTCAACGACCCAGCAGGTCGTCCTGTGGCGGGAAGTACTGTGGTTTCTATCTTCCCCTATCCGGTGTACTTTGGCCTTGCCTTTCCCCAGGGAGAGTTCGAACCTGGGGAGCCCATCACCTGTTCCCTCGTTGCCCTTGATCCCTCCTACGTGCCGAGGGAGGCTGAAGCTATTGTCCGAGTCTTTCGGATACTCCATCATTTTGTTCTCTCCTCACCTGAAGAAGGAGAGGGCATTCGATACCGGGAGGAAGAGGAGCGCGTTCTTGAAGCTGAGGCGACTGTTCGCCTTGCGCAAGGAAAGGGTACCTATACGTTTACGCCGAAAACGTACGGTGAGTACCTTGTGGAGGTGAGCGATCCTTCGTCTGGGAGTGTCACGACTCGCCGCCTGTTTGTCTTTGGTCGATATGGTTTGCTTCCTGGGCCTTCGGCGCTTCCTGATCGGGTACTTTTGACCCTTACCAAGCCTCGCTACGTTGAAGGTGAAGAGGCGGTGCTCCGCTATCAGGCTCCCTTCTCAGGGAGAGCCCTCTTTACCGTGGAAACGGACAGGATCATTGCTGTGCAGGTTCTTGAAGTTGCCGAGAGGGGAGAAATCCGTTTCCCGGTTACGAGGGACATGTTCCCAAATGCTTACTGCTCCCTTGTCCTTTTGCAGAAGGGCACACCACAAGAGGGATTACCCCTTCGAGCGCTTGGGGTTGTACCGCTCTTCGTGGAGACGAATCGCCACCGTCTCAACGTCACGCTGGAGTGTGATGACAAGGCAGAGCCGGGGAAACCTCTTTCGGTTCGGGTTCGGGTCTCAGATGCTACCCAACGTCCTGTCTCTGGAGCGTCGGTTACCTTCGCGCTTGTTGATGCGGGAATCCTTGCCCTGACCAATGAGCCTGTACCGGATCCTTTCGGCTTCTTCATGGCGAAGCGAAAGCTTGAGGTTGGGACTTTCGATGTCTATAGCAATCTCGTCCTTGGAGAACCTGCCACGACACCACTCCTCCATCCTGCTGGAGGAGCACCGGAAGAGGCATTTCTCCGTGCCCAGCTCTCCTTTGTGCGGCCCCCTCTCTTTCGTATTATCTCCATTTTTGCGCCGGACTATGTCACTGATGCGAATGGCGAGGTCATCGCGACTTTTGACCTTCCTGATGTGGCGACAACCCTTCGGGTCGTTGCTGTGGCGTTCAAGGATGGCGGTTTTGGAAACGGAGCAAAAGAGGTTGTTCTCCATGAGGATGTTGTGGTAGAGCTTACTCACCCACGGGTACTTGCTCCCTCTGATTCCTGTATTATCCCCCTTACGGTTTTCTCTCAGAAGGATACCCCCTCCCGTGTTGCTCTGACCATTTCACCAAACGACCTCCTTGAAATCTCCCCAAAGGACGTGTCTTTGGAACTTGCTCCGCAAGCGAAGGAAACGGTGCTTCTTTCGGTGCAGGCAAAGGGGTTGGTGGGAGATGCTGCTATTGCGCTTACTGTTCGAGTCGATGGAGAGGAAAAGCGCAAGGTCTTCCGCTTTCCGGTTCGTCCGGCTTCTTTACGGATCCCGGTAACCGTGACAGGGAGCGTAGAGCCAGGCCAGAGCACAACTCTACGCATTCCCGAACGGTTCATTTCCGCAACGCTCCGAGGGAAGCTCTTCCTCTCTGGGACACCTGATGTGGACCTCAGGGGTATTGCTGCATTCCTTTGGGCGTATCCTTACGGTTGCCTTGAGCAAATCACTTCAAGTGCCTGGGTAGCTCTTCTCCTTCCTGAGTACTTGAGGGAGGAAGATCCCCTTCTTGCGCCGGAAGAGCTTGCTCGGAAGCTCCTTGCCAGGAAAATCCGCCAAATCCTCTCCCTCCAGACGTACGACGGTGGTTTCAGCTCTTGGCCACAGGGTACGAGTATCCCCTGGAATACGGCATACGCCTTACACTTTCTCCTTGCCGCAAAGGACCGTGGGTTTGACGTTCCTGAAGAGTCGCTTGCTGCTGCCCGGGAGTACCTTGTACGTTTTCTTACCGCTCCTCCAATCGAAGGGGATGAGGAGGCGCTTCGAGATTTCTACACCGCCAAAGCTTACGCTGCCTATGTGCTTACCCTCTCTGGAGAACGACCCCTCGCTGCCTTAGAAGAGCTTCGGGAAAAACGCCTCTCCCTTCGGAAATCTGGTCTTCTGTTCCTTGCCCTGACGTATGCCGTCCTTGGGCAGAGAGGTCTTGCCAGGGAACTCGTTGGGGATTACGTACCACCGCTTTCTGGAGAACCGCAAACTGGTGGTGTTTTGGAATCTCCCCTCAGAGAGAGTGCTCTGGCGCTTCTCCTTGCTTTAGAGCTTGATCCAACCCGCGCTCAAGCTACTGAGCTTGTCCGAAAGATTCAGGGTGCTCTGGCAGCGTCTCCATACTTGACGACACAAGAAGGGGCATTCCTTCTTCTTGCCTTCTCTACGTACTTTGCTCAGGAACGGAGGGGGAGTCCTTTCTCGGCTCGCTTGCTGGATGAGGGAGGTGCTGTCCTGGCGTCTTTCTTGGATGAGGACGAGGTAGCCATTGATGTTGCTTTCTTGCCTCAAACCCCTTGGGTACTTAGGAATGACGGCACAACCCGCCTTTTCTACACGCTCGTGTGTGATGGTGTCCCTGCGGTGCCGCCTGCGCCCTGGGCTCGAGGGATACGGGTGGAGAAGAGGTACCTTAGTCGGGACGGAAATCCCATCAAGGAGGGCATCGTGCGGAGAGGAGAGGATGTTACCGTTCTTCTCGAGGTTGAGGCACCAGGAGTTCTTGAGAACGTGGTCCTTGTGGACCTTCTCCCTGGAGGTCTTGAGCCAGCGCCTGTTGAGGTGCCGCAGGAGGGGATTGCTCCTGACTTCGTGGACCGCCGGGATGACAGGGTTCTTGTGTTCTTCTCACGTCTTGAAGGGAGGGTCTCGTACAAGTACCATGCTACGGCGATTACCGCTGGGAGCTTTGTCGTGCCCCCTGTGAAAGCTGAGTGCATGTACAATCCTGGGATTTCGAGTCTTTCTCAAGGTGGCATACTCAAAGTAGAGTGACCAAAAGCGGGGAATCCTCATGGATTCCCCGCTTTTGGTTGTACTGAGGTGAATGCTGGAATCTTTTCTCTGGCTTTCGGCTTGTGAAGGTGGTTTCCTCTCCAAGTCCCTCCCTTGATGCGTAGTAGCTTTTTGGGTGTTTTGAGGAAGTTGACAGGTGTGGTATACTTTCCTTGATGTTAGTGTCTACTAACTTTTTGGGGTGAGAGCGTGGGAAAAGACGTGTCGGCATCGCTTCAAGATTACCTTGAAGCCGTCTTCATCCTCTCTGAGCACCACGGAGGGGCACGAATCACGGATATCGCCGAGTTCCTCGGGGTTGCTAAAGCTAGTGTCGTGCAAGCTATTCGTAGCCTTAAGGAGAATGGACTGGTGACCCAGCGGCGTTATGGTCTTGTTGAGCTTACTCCTGAGGGGAAAAAGCTGGCTGTCAATGTTCGAGACCGTCATATGCTCTTCCGGAAACTGCTCGTTGAGATTTTAGGGGTGACACCAGAAATTGCGGAGCGCGATGCCTGTGCTATGGAGCACGCAGTAAGTCTTGAAACAGTAGAGAAACTTGCGCAGTTTGTTGACTTTTATGAGGCTTGGAGGAAGGGGGAAAGGGAATTGATGCCCCAGGTACTTGGCAAGACTCTCGATACGCTTCAAGTGGGTGAGCGAGGGCGAGTGATTCGGGTAACTGCTCAAGGTCCTGTGCAGCAGCGGATTTTGGAGATGGGTATTACTCCTGGTGTGGAGCTCGAAGTCACGGGGGTTGCCCCTTTGGGCGATCCTCTAAAAGTCTGTGTGAAAGGATACACGCTGACGTTGCGGAGAGAAGAAGCATCGAAGGTCGTGGTAGAGCTTTTCTGATATGGAACGAGGTATTCTTCCTTTGGGGTGCGTGCGTTCAGGACAGGATGTGGTGGTTGTCGGGCTTGAGGGGAACCTGCGAGGGCGTCTTGCCGAGCTTGGGTTTTTAGAGAACAAGAGCCTTCGGGTTCTCCAGAATGTCGGGGGGCTTGTTATGGTTGCCTTAGGGAGTGAACGGTTAGCCCTTGACCGGGAAGTTGCGATGGATATTCTCGTGCGCGTAATCACGTGATTTTATGAACTTTTGTTAGTTTTACTTAACTTTCCGGAGGTGTTCGTGCGCTCTATGGAAAAACAGCATGTGGCACAACGTACCATATCAGTTGCCCTCTGTGGCAATCCAAACTCAGGCAAAACGACCCTCTTTAATGAGCTTACGGGGTCACGACAGGAAATTGGGAACTGGCCGGGAGTGACCGTGGAACGGAAAGAGGGATGGGTGATTTTTGGGAAGCAAGCAGTTCGGGTTGTGGACCTTCCTGGAACGTATAGCCTTGGTGCCCACTCAGAGGATGAGCGTATCACCAGGGAGTACATCCTTTCTGGTGAAGCGGACGTGGTGGTGAACGTGGTTGATGCCACAAACCTTGAACGGAACCTCTATCTTACCGTGCAGCTTCGGGAAATGGGTATTCCTCTTGTGGTAGCGCTCAATATGTACGATGAGCTTGAGAGAAAACAGGTGAAGATTGATACCGTCGCGCTCTCTGAACGCCTTGGGGTTCCTGTGGTTCCTACTGTTGCTCTCCGAGGCAAAGGTGTGAAGGAGCTTCTCGAAGTGGCTCTTGCGGTCGCGGAAAACAAGGATCCGGGGTACCTGTGTGTGGACTATGGACCACACGTTGAGGAGGATGTGCGAACCATTGAGGAGTTCCTTCGCCCTCTGCCTTCTTGGGAGCGTTACGCCCGCTGGTTGGCAGTGCGGGTTCTCGAAGGGGACGAAGAATTCCGCCAGAGGCTTTCTTCGGTCTTCCTCCCTGGGGTTTTGGATCGCCTTGAGGGGAAATACGATCCAACGGTTTTTGTGGAGAAACGGTATGCGTATATTGCTCGCCTCTTGCAAGGCGTGGTTGCTTGTGCCAAAGAGCAGAAAGGACCCACCCTTTCAGATCGTATCGACGCTGTGGTAACCAACAAATACTTGGGCATGCCAATTTTCCTTCTGCTCATGTGGGGGCTTTTCCAGTTCGTTTTTCGGATTGGTGGTCCTCTTGTGGGTTGGATTGAGGGGCTCTTTGGATGGCTCAAAGGAATGGTAGCGGTTTGGTTTGAAGAGTGGGGAATGCCACCTCTTGTCCGGTCGCTCATTACCGATGGGGTTATTGAGGGTGTTGGAGCAGTTCTCGTCTTTGTCCCTCACATTTTCCTGCTCTTTCTGGCCATCGCTTTCCTCGAAGACAGTGGGTACATGGCAAGGGCAGCATACATCATGGATCGCCTCATGCACCCCCTTGGTCTCCATGGGAAGTCTTTTATACCTCTCCTCCTCGGTTTTGGGTGTAATGTTCCTGCTATTATGGCGACGCGAACTTTGGAAAACCGGAAGGATCGCCTCGCTACGATACTTGTTGTGCCCTTTATGTCTTGTTCAGCCCGTTTTCCTGTGTATGTCCTCTTTGCTGGGACGTTCTTTGCGAAGTATCAAGGGCTCGTGGTTTTTTCTCTGTACCTTTTGGGGATAATCCTTGCAGTTGGTACTGCGTTTTTCCTCTCCCGTGTTCTCTTTGTCCATGAACCTTCCTATTTTGTCCTCGAGCTTCCTCCCTATCGTATGCCTACCCTCAAGACCATAGCGCTTCACATGTGGAATCGAGGTGTGGCTTTCCTTCGCAAAGCTGGAAGCCTTATCGCGGCGGTGGTGGTCCTTGTTTGGATACTGGCAAACCTCCCACCTGGAACGCCCTACGCTGGAGAAGGGAGTTTTCTTGGGATAATCGGTCAATGGATAGCTCCAGTTTTCTCCTGGGCCGGTTTCGGTCACTGGCGGGCCGGTGTGGCGCTCCTTTTTGGAATCCTTGCCAAGGAGGTCGTTGTGGGAGCCTTAGGGACCCTTTATGGGGTAGGTGAGGAGGCCTTGGCGGAATCTATCGCACAAGACTGGACTCCTCTTGCTGCCTACGCGTTTATGGTCATGACCCTTGTGTACATTCCGTGTGTGGCGACTCTTGCTGCAATCCGGAGGGAAACGAACTCTTGGGGATGGACTGCTTTCGCTGCGGGGTACAGTCTTCTGCTTGGATGGTTTCTTGCTGTTGCTATTTTCCAGTTGGGGAAGGTGTTGCACCTTGGGTAACGTTATCTTCCTCTTTGGCCTTGGTGTTGCGGCAGGATGTGTGGTCGTTTTGAGCCTTTTTCGTAGGCGGGAGGAGGGTTGCTGTGGTTGTCGGAGAGCGTGTCCGTTTGACCATTCGTCTGATGCGTGATATACTACAAAAGCAATGGTTTTGATAAAAAATGAGGTGGATAGTATGCGTCGCGTTTCCCTGCGCATAAAGGGCATGCATTGCGCAAGTTGCGCGAAGCTCATCGAACGTGAGCTTTTGGGCAAAGAAGGAGTAAGGGAAGTTCGTATTACCTTCCAGGAGGGGAAAGGTACCGTTGTTTTTGATGGAGCCAAGATTCAGCCCGCTGTCCTTGTGAAAACCATAGGGGACCTTGGGTATGAAGCTACGGTGGAGGATCAAGAAGAGACTGAAGATGACCAAGAAGCGCAGGATATAGCGGCAAGGTCCCGAGACGCTCCATCGAGTGAGCAAGTCACTTTCCACATTTTAGGTATGCACTGTGCGTCCTGTGCTCTCCTTATTGAGCGAGCGTTGGCTCAGACTTCTGGGGTTTATGAGGCACGGGTCAGTTTTGCCACGGAGCGAGCGTGGATTTCCTTTGATCCGAAGATTCTCACAACGGGAGACCTCGTTCGCGTCATCGAGGAGTTAGGGTATCAGGCCTTGGTGGTAGCAAGTAAAGACAAGGCGGTTGCTCTTGCGCAAAGGCGCTTCTTCCTTGCCCTTGCTTTTAGTCTTCCCCTTGTGATTTTCATGGTGTTCGATTTCTTCCCTTCCTCTTGGATTGGAGCACATATTCATCCCTATGTGGGTTTTGTATCTCTTCTTTGTGCCACCCCCATCCAATTTGTCCTTGGCCTCCCTTTCTATCGGGGTCTCCTTGCACAGTTCCGACATCGTCTCCTTGGCATGGACAGCCTCGTCGCCATCGGCACGTCGGTAGCGTATGGGTATAGTCTTGTCCTCTATCTTTTGCACAGTGTTGCCTCTGGAGCGCTTGTTTTCTCGCACGGTACAACACCACCCCATCTGTACTTTGAAACCTCAGCGTTTCTCATCACCTTTGTGCTTCTTGGGAAGTGGCTTGAAGCGGAAACGAAAAAGCGAACGTCTCGCGCTATTGAGAGGCTCCTTTCCCTTACACCGAAAACCGCACGGGTCAAAAAGGATGGGACGTTTGTTGATGTCCCTCTTGCCCAAATCAAAGTCGGCGACGTTGTCCTTGTTCGCCCTGGGGAAATTGTGCCTGTTGATGGTGAGGTCCTTGAAGGTTATGCATCGGTTGACGAAGCGCTCCTTACGGGAGAGAGTGTTCCTGTGGAGAAGAAACCAGGGGACATGGTCATCGGTGGAACAATAAACGTGATGGGGAGTTTTACCTTTGTGGTCCGTCGGGTAGGGCAAGACACCACGCTCTCCCGTATTATCCGTCTCGTGGAAGAAGCGGAGAGTTCCAAGGCTCCTATTCAGGGCCTTGCCGATCGCATTGCTGGAATTTTCGTGCCAGTCGTGCTCTTTGTTGCCCTTGCCACCTTTGTTATTTGGCACCTCGTCCTGGGTTCCTCCCTCTCCTTTGCTCTTATGGCGATGACTTCAGTCATTGTCATTGCCTGTCCTTGCGCTCTTGGCCTGGCGACGCCGGTGGCTCTTGTTGTGGGGCTTGGGAGAGGTGCAGAGCTTGGGATTCTGGTCAAAAGTGGTGAGGTTCTGGAGCGAGCGCAAGGGGTTACCACTGTGGTCTTTGACAAAACTGGAACCCTTACACGGGGGAAGCCTACGGTGACCGATGTCCTATCCTTTTCCGGAACTCCTGCAGAACTTCTCGCTCTTGCCGCTTCTCTTGAAGTTCGTTCAGAGCATCCTCTGGCTACTGCTTTCCTTTCTCGGGTAAAAGAGGAATCCCTCCTTCATGAGGTACGGGAGTTTTCCGTTGTTCCTGGGAAGGGAGTGGTGGGAGTGGTGGATGGGACTACATATTTCCTCGGCAGCCCGCGTTTTGTCGCGGAAGCCGCGGGGATTTCCCTTGAACCCTACGAGAACTTCATAGACCGCTTTGAAGGAGACGGGAAAACCGTTGTTGCCTTAGGGACAGAGAAAAGCTTCCTTGGGCTTTTCGCCATCGCTGATCCTTTGAAAGAGACCGCTCAAGAAGCAGTGCAAACCTTGAAACGTTTGGGATTTGCGGTTGCTATGATTTCCGGGGATGCCCAGCGTGTGGCACAGGTGGTGGCGAGGGTTGTCGGTATTGAGAAGGTTTTTGCCGAGGTTTCGCCCGAGGCCAAAGTTGCGATGGTGAAAGAGCTACAGCAGAGTGGGGAAAAAGTGGCTTTTGTAGGCGATGGTGTGAATGACGCACCGGCCTTAGCTCAGGCGGATCTTGGCATCGCCATGGGGCAAGGCTCGGATATTGCCCTTGAGGCAGGAGATATCGTTCTTGCTCGGGGAGATCCGAAAGACGTCGCCATGGCTTTTGCTCTTTCCCGGGCTACCCTTGGGAAAATCCGTCAGAATCTCTTTTTTGCCCTTTTCTATAATGTCCTTGGTATTCCCATTGCTGCTCGGGTTTTTGCCCGTTGGGGAGTTGTGCTCCGACCGGAACTTGCTGGTTTGGCAATGGCGTTGAGCTCCGTGTCTGTGGTATCTAATGCCCTCCTTCTCCGGTACTATAAACCGGGAACAAGGAACAGGTTTTCAACTCTTATACCCTTCTTCCTTGGTGCTGCCTTCGTGAGCCTTTTCTTCCTCTTTATCTCCTTGAGTGCATGAAAGGTGAGAGGGCGGTTTTCGGATGCTGAAGGGTCTTGGTTATCACCCTTTGGCCATTCCCCGTTGTTGGAGGAAAATCCTCTCGTAAAGGACAACGACTCCTGTAGTCGCCGCAGCAAGGAGAATAGCGAGAGCGTTAGCTTCCTGGAGGTTCACGTGTATTTCCGACATCTGCGTGTAGATGAGGAGCGGAACGATGTTGACTCCGGTTCCTACGAGGGCAAAGGCTGTGCCAAAGGCGCCCATGGAAACCGCAAAAAGAAGACTTGAGCCAGCAAGGAGTGCGGGGCGTATGAGGGGGAAGATGATGCGAAAGAAAGCCCGAAGACGATGCATTCCAAGGATTTCTGCCACTTCAAGGAGGCTCCAATCTACCTGGGACCAGCTTGCCATCATCACGAGAATCATGCGGGGGATGAGGAAGTACAGGTACGCCACAACCAACCCACGCCATGTGAAGAGGAATGACGAAAATGCTAAAGTATCGATGCCAAAGAGCTTTCTAAGAAGGATGGTCACAAACCCAGAGTTACCAAGGAGGATGATGAAAGCATAGGCAATGACCAGGCCGGAGAAGGTGAGTGGTAACGAGAGAAGGGCAAGCAGTGTATCCTGCTTTTTGCCCTGAGTTCTGTAGAGAACGTACGATAAAGGCAGCCCTATAGCTGTGCCCAGAACCGTTGTTGATAGGGAGAGCACAAGGCTGTTTTTGAAAGACTCGCGGTACACTTTGTACGTAAAGACTCGGGTGTATGCGCTGCAGTCTATTCCTGCTTCACCTTTTATGCTTTCCCAAAAGACAAAGCCTATGGGCACAAAGAGGAAAAACGCAAACCATGCTGTTATTGGGAGGAGAAGCCAGAAAACACCTCTCCGGCCCAGCATTGGTGTTACTCCTCACCAAGAACGTGTTTTCCCCAGAGTTTGGCTGCTTCAGCCTGTACCTTTTGCGCCTTGACCCAATCGATATCTATGGCTTTTGCATACTCCTCTGCTGGGAGGAACTTCTGAGCAATCTCTTCGGGCATTGTGACATCATCAAGGATGGGGCGTACAAATCCCTCAGCAAAGGTGAGCTGCCCTTCTGTGCTCATGATGAAGTTTAGCCAGAGTTTAGCTGCGTTAGGATGCGGCGCTCCTTTCACCAGGCTTATGGCATAGGGTGCGGTGATGGTCCCTTCTTTCGGAATGACGATGGCAACATCGTCACCCAATCCACCTATGTACTTTGCTCGGTAAGCATTGAAATCATAGGTGATCCAGACAGGAATCTCTCCCTTAACGAACTTGTCGTATTCTGTCGTTTTCTCGATCATGCGAATGTTGCCTCGCTTCTGGAGTTCGGCGAGGTAGGTAATACCAGGCATGAGGTTGTCAAGGTTACCCCCAAAGGCATGGGCCGTAGCAAGGACGATAGCGTAGCCAATGCCAGTTGTTCGAGGATCGAGGTAGGTGATGCTCTTTCTAAAGTCAGGTTCTAGGAGGTCTTTCCATCCTTCTGGAACGCGCTTGACAAGCTTTTTGTTGACCGCAAACACTACAGTTCCTTTATGGATACTGAACCAGTGGCCTTCTGGGTCTTTGAGGAGATCCGGGATTTTCTCAAAGTTTACAGGCTTGAAACCCTCGGTCAACCCTTTCTCCTTCGCTATGGCTCCAAAAGGCATGAAATAGTATGCAGTGTCGGCGTTGGGACGGTTCTTCTCTTTTTCAAGGCGTACAACCGTGGCTCCGCTTCCCAAGTCGTTGTAAACTATCTCGATGTCGTACCTTTGTGTGAACTTTTTAAAGAGCGCGGCCCAGTTTGCCCATGTGGGACCAGTATCGTAGCTCACCACAATTCCCTCTTTTTTGGCTAGCTCAAAAAGTTCCCTTTCTCCAGGGTACAGCTCCTGCTCAAAAGCCAACGCAAGCTGTCCCAGGATGACCGTAAAAGCGAGTACTCCAAGAATGGTAAGCACAGCAAGGATTCTCATGTTCAGAACCTCCTTTCTTGAGTATCATAAAGGTAATGCAAGGCCTCTGGAGGGAAACTGAGGCATACAGGTGCACCTTGGGGAAAACAGTTCCCTCCTCGGTTTTGCACATCCACAAAAAGGGTCGTATCATGAAATGCCACCGCCAAACGAAACAGGGGTCCCAGGAAAACTTGTCCTATGATACGCCCTTCGAGAGTGTTACATGCTTTTCCTTGGTTTTGGTGCTTTTCCGGAGGATGAATGGTGATGTGTTCTGGGCGAAGCACAGCGGCAATTCGTGTCGTCCCTTCAGAGACGGGCTTTCCACGAATTATAACCCCTTTGTAGCGAAACCATCCTTCCTGAGCAGACACCACCTCCATCTCGAGGATATTGGATATCCCTATGAATTCGGCGACGAAACGGGTCTTCGGCTGGAGGTAAATTTCTTCAGGTTTCCCAAGTTGCTCAATGCGTCCCTTGTTAAGAACGGCAACAAAATCCGATATGGAAAGCGCCTCTTCCTGGTCGTGCGTGACGTAGATGGTGGTGACACCTGTTGTGTCTTGAATCCTCTTGAGTTCATACCGCAACTCTAATCTCACTTTGGCATCAAGGGCGCTCAGGGGTTCGTCAAGGAGGAGGAGTCCTGGGGTAATAGCTAAGGCCCTTGCCAAGGCAACTCGTTGTTGCTCCCCGCCTGAGAGTTCTCGTATAGAGCGCCCCGCTTTGTCTTCGAGATGGACAAGGGCAAGCATTCTTTGAACCTCTCTGGCAATCACCTCGTTTGGTACTTTTCGAGCACGCAGTCCGAAAGCGACGTTTTCGTAAACGTTGAGGTTAGGGAAGAGGGCATAGTGTTGGAATACCATGCCGATATTTCTCTTTCGTGGTGGTTCGTTAGTGATATTCACCCCATCGATATAGACTTCTCCCGAGTCTGGCATGAGAAACCCAGCTATAACGCGGAGGAGTGTGGTTTTCCCAGAGCCACTTGGACCCACAATGGAGAGGAATCGACCTTCTTCAAGGGCGAGGGAAACCCCTGAAAGAACGACGTTTTTCCCAAAACTCTTTGTGATGTCTCGAAGCTCAACTTTGTAGCGGCTCAATGCGGAGTGCCCCCTTCGAGAACCGGGTAAGAAGCCAGATGGCGAGAACCGCAAGAAGCACAAGGAGCGTTACCGCTGCGCAGGCAAACCCAGTGCTTACGTAGAAAGCCTGGTACAGCACGACAGGGTATGTTTGACTTGCTGAGCTTGTGAGGATGAGAGCAAGCTGGAACTCTCCGAAAGAAAAGGCGAAGGTCATGATGGAGCCAGAGAGTATGCCCGGTTTAAGGTTTGGTAGGAGTACTCTTTTGAAGGCGTACCACCGTGACGCACCAAGGCTTTCAGCCGCCTCCTCGAGGGTATTCCAATCAAGGAGATCTAAATTAGCCATAATTGGTTTGACCATGAATGGCAAACTGTAGAGAACGTGAGCAAAAAGCAGTAATTGCCATGTTCCTACAAGGGAAAAAGATGGCCAATTGTACGCCTGTACGAGACCTATACCGAGCACGATAGGTGGGAGGGCGACCGGGAGTATCACAGTCATATCGAGAAGGAGACGGAGCATTCTTTTCCGAGAAACGTACACCGCGTATACCGAGGGTAGAGAGAGGAGAGTTGTACAAAGGACCGTGAGGACACCAACGAAGACACTCATTCGCAAAGAGCGGAGGTACATCCGTTCTTCGAAGAGGGTTTTGTACCACTCCAAGGTGAATCCCTGGGGAAGGAGACTACCAAACCACTTCTTCCCAAAGGAACCAACAAGGATGAGCGCGATTGGAAGAAGAATGTAGAGCACAAGGAGAGCGTTTGCGATGGTCATGAACCAGTGGGTGCGCATCACACTCACCATTTCTCTGATACCAGAGAGGTGAAAAGATGGTCAAGGAAAATGTTTGTAACGTAGTGTTAAACTTTTTTTACGGTTGACTGCCCTTAAGGATGGCTGGGCGTGACCTTTCCGTGGGATTGGCAAAAGCCCTTTGCTTTTTCCTTCATCGGCTTGGCGGAACGTCGTTCTCTACTTCCTTAGCGGTGCTTTAGGGCCGATTCTTTTGCTGCCATGTGTTTTAAAGGCACACCCTGGGGAGGGAGGCCGTCGGTTCGCTTGCGTACCATCAAGAATAGAGTATCAGAACCCTCCAAAAAGCGGTGAGCACAGAAGCTGTAAACCCTTAACGGTCCTTCTTGTTGTGTCCTCTTCGTGTTTCAGTCCCCGCTGCCCAAACAGTCCTCCCAACGGAGGACTTCAGCGAGCTTTTTCTTCCAGGGTGCGTGGGGGATTTCTTTGGGATACCCAACAGCGAGGATAACGGCAAGTTCGAGATTCTCTGGACAGTGGACAAGGCGTTTGACCGCTTCGGAGTGGGCCTTGCGATGGGAGTTAATCCAACAGGTTCCCAGACCATAAGCCCAGGCAGCAATAATGATGTTCTCTGCTGCGGCACAGGCATCCTCTAAGCCCGTTTCGGCGTCTTTTTCATAGAAGATGAGGATAGCCGCTTTTGCCTCCCTCAGAAACCTCCCCCACTGGCAGAGTTCGGCAAGAGCATGCCGTCTCTCCCTTTCAGTGACTACCACAAATACCCAAGGTTGCCTGTTATACCCGGAGGGGGCGAGCCTTCCACAATCAATGAGGTCTTCAAGGATTTCCCGAGGAATCTCCCTTTCTTCGTACGCTCTCACGCTTCTTCGGGATTTTATGACTTGAAGGACGCTTTTCACGCCCTTTCACCCCTTCTGCCTTGAGTATACCATTTGGCACAATACCCTTGTGAGGGGTGTTACATCGGAATGGCTCAAAAGTCCAGTAGTCTCTCACGTACCTAGAACGAGAAAAGAAGAAGCCTTTGTACCTATAGCAAGGCTTCGGTGGTCCTCACAGGCTCCCGCAGTGTTCTTGCTGCAACTTGTTCTGTGCTCTTAATGTAGTGATTGAGGACGACTCGGGCTTCGAAAGAGTTCCCCCCATCCATAGTCTTCTACCCCCTTAACCTGTGGGTGGTACTCTTTCTGGAAGGTGCTCTGTCCTTCACGTGTTGTTGACGGAAACGACGATGACGCGATGGGTAGGGTTACGGTCCCTTCCCGCATGCCCCACTTCTTAGTAAAACGCCTCAATCGATAGTGGCACACCGAGATGAACGGTGTAACGAATGTTGGGCTTGTCAATGCCCGTGCCAAAAGCCCTCGTATACGCCAGAAGACACACCTAAAATCTTCTGTGGGGTGCCATTCATGCGGGGTAAACTCTGCAAGCATATTTCCTGGGGGGAATGGGGAGGACTGTTATCCCTGTGCTTTTAGCGCTTCGTCTTTGTAGGGATTGGACGAAGCGCCATCGATTTCCACCACTAGCTACCCTTTTCAGGATGGAAAAATAGCAAAATCCGCGTGTTGACCGATGGAACCCCTATCTTCGTTGCCGAAGACAGGATACTCGCCACCTCAGCGTAGAGTGCAACGTACCAGTAGTACGTGCTTTCAAAATCTCTGGTGCCCTCTCCTTGTAGAACATGCGTTCCTCTTTGCTGTCGCACCAGAGGTCTTTTGCTTGCGGTGGCGTAAGATGTGGGGAAGGAGAACACTCTTTGTAACGAACCTTTTGGATGGAAGAAGCTCTCAATCGCATACTCTAAGCGGGGAGAGGGAATACCGAGCTTCCTCCCTTAACTACAGGAGTCGCAAGACGGGTAAATTGGTGGGCGAAAGAGGATTCGAACCTCTGACCCCTTGCTTGTAAGGCAAGTGCTCTCCCCCTGAGCTATTCGCCCACCACACCCATTATACCACATTTGAAGGCTTTGGGACCGGCGTCGGTGTTTCAGTATGTGGTCCAGGTGGTTGTTCTTTCCTTCGGTGGGTGCTCGTTGCCCTGTAAAGGTGTGGTATACTAACGGTGGTTTGTTTCAGGTGGACACAATCCTTAGAAGAAGCTGGTGAGCATTCGGTACGGTCCCGCCACTGTAGCCAGGAAGCGAACAGAAGACCTTTTAAAGGGGACCTTGGAGGGCGTTTCTCCTAATGACCTGGATAAGAAGACCTCTTGAGGCGTGTTCCAACCGTTTTGGAGGGGAGGTGAAAGAGTGTCTTGGACCAGTGGGATGGTCTTCTTTCGCAATGTGGGAAGGGGAATCGTAAGGCAAAAGTGGAGAGTTACTCTTGCCGTTTTGGGTTTTTGTCTTTTCTTTGTTTTTTCTGCTCTCGGGCTCGAAGTGGTGGATGATGCGGGACGAGTTGTACGCCTTGCTGTTCCGGCAAGTCGTGTCGTTTCCCTTACTCCCGCAAACACTGAGATTGTCTTCGCTCTTGAGGCAGGGGAGAAGCTCGTTGGGGTGACGACGTATTGTGATTACCCCAAAGAAGCGAAGGATAAGGAGAAGGTAGGAAGCCTTACTGAGGTTGACCTGGAAGCTGTGGTCCGTCTTGCCCCAGACCTTGTCCTTGCTGGGTCACTGACCCCAAAAGAGACCATCGATCGACTCGCCGGACTTGGGTATCCGGTGGTGGTGCTTGACGCAAAGTCGCTATCCGAGGTTCTTGAGGGGATACGGAAAGTAGCTCTTCTCCTTGGGAAGGAGAACGAAGGGGAAAAGCTTGTTGCCTCTCTGGAGAGGACAATCCGGGATATTTCGACGAAGGTGGCAGGTATTCCCGAAGATGCTCGTCCCCTCGTTTTCCACGTAATCTGGCACGATCCGCTCTGGACGGCGGGAAAGAACACGTTCATCCATGAGTTCATTACCTTGGCGGGAGGACGTAATGTGGCTGGGGACCTTGAAGGGTACGTGACTTTCGACCTGGAAGAGCTCGTCCGGCGAAACCCTGATATCATCACTGTAGTGAGTAGTCATGGAGAGGAAAACTCCCCATATCAGTTCGTGCTCTCCGATCCGCGGCTACGGACCCTGAAGGCGGTACAGCGTAAGAAAGTTTTCGTGGTGGACAGCGATATCGTTTCCCGGCCCGGGCCGAGGGTTGTGGAAGCACTCCGCGTGTTTGCTTCCCTCATTCATCCTGAGCTTTTTCCTCAAGAAGCTGCCACGATGCATACCCCTCCTTCCGAGTAGAGAGGCATCGTCCCGTTAACACCACGCGTTCTTTGATAGGGTGGGTGAGCACCGTAAGGTATGCTCGGACGAGATTGGCGATGGTTGCTTCCTGGAAAGTGAAGGAAGTTCCATCCGCGAGGACGATGGTGGTTCGAATGTGCCGGTGCCCTTCAGGAATTTCCACGATGATGCTCTGGATATCTTCGTTTTTGAAGACAAAGGTCTTTGGCTCCATAGTACGTTCCTCCTTTGTGAGGGAGTATAATCCTACGTATGAGACATGCAAAGAGGGTAAGGAGCGCTCTCCTTTTTGGCCTTCTCTGTGCGTGTGGGATTGGGTTCTTCCTTGCCCAAGGTGTAGGGCAGGGGCGATACGTCCTTTGGGATTCCTTAGCGCTTTTCCGAGCGTTCTCTCTCTCCCCAAATGAGCGTATCATCCTCTTGACCATTCGCCTTCCCAGGATTGTACTTGCTTTCCTTGTAGGTGGGGGGCTTGCCCTTTCGGGGGCTGTCCTCCAGGGGGTCTTTCGGAATCCCCTCGTGGATCCATACGTTCTCGGGGTAAGTTCTGGGGCTGCTTTTGGTGCAGTGGTGGCAATACTCTCGGGGGTATACTTTGGCCTTTTCACCGTGCCTCTGTGCGCCTTCTGGAGTGCTTTGGGGACTGTGCTACTTGTGTTTCGCCTTGCTCAAGTGGGAAGAAGGATGCCTCTTGAGGTTTTGCTCCTTTCTGGTCTTGCAGTGGGCTTTTTCTTTTCCGCCCTTATTTCTCTTGGCATTTTCCTCTCCCGTGAGAATCTCCATCAGGTGGTTTTCTGGACAATGGGAGGATTCTGGGGACGGAGCTGGGGGAATGTGTGGATGGTGCTCCCCTTTTTTGGGGTGAGTGTGCCAGTGCTCCTCTCCTTTGGACGGGAACTCAACGCTTTCCTCCTCGGGGAGAAAGTTGCCGAGAGTCTTGGAATTGACGTAGAACGAGTGAAGCGCTTGCTGCTTTTTCTCGTAGCCTTGTTGACTGCAAGTTGCGTAGCGGTCAGTGGAGTCATTGGCTTTGTCGGTCTTGTGGTGCCCCACATTTTGCGTCTTCTTGGGTTTCAGGACTATCGGGAGATGCTCCCCCTTTCCCTCTGCGCTGGAGGGGGAGTTCTCCTTTTTGCCGATGTCCTTGCTCGAAGCGTTGTGTACCCTTCAGAGCTTCCCGTTGGTGTGGTCACAGGCCTTTTTGGCGTCCCGTTTTTCTTGTACCTCCTCCATCAGAGGAAGAAGGGGTTATGAGACCGTACCTTGAGGTCCTTGAGGTTTCCTTTGCTTATCGCAATGGGGAAGAGGTTGTGAGCGACGTCTCTTTTACCTTGGAACGGGGAGATTTTGTGGGAGTTCTTGGCCCGAATGGTTCGGGGAAGACAACCCTTCTCCACCTTATGGCTCGCCTTCTCCTGCCGCAGAAGGGGAAAATTTGCCTTGAGGGAAAGGACATTCGGACCTTCTCCAGGAATGCTCTGGCTCAGAAGGTGGCAGTGGTTTTCCAGGAAGTGCCGGGTGGTATTACGTTGTCCTGTTTTGACGTTGTCATGATGGGGCGCATTCCATACCTTCCCCGTTTTCGCCGGGAAACGAGAGAGGACGAAGAGGCAGTACTTTGGGCTATGGAGATGACTGCGACTCTGCCTTTTGCGGATGAGCCCTTTGGAGAACTTTCGGGTGGGGAGAGACAGAGGGTGCTTATTGCTCGGGCTCTGGCCCAGAAGCCTGAGCTTTTGCTCCTTGACGAACCGACAAGCCATCTTGATGTAGCTCATGAACTTGGAATCCTTGAGATTCTCAGAAATCTCACCCATATGGGGATTACGGTTGTTTCCGTCTTCCACGATGTGAACTGTGTTGCTCAGTTCTGTGGGAAGGTGCTCCTCTTGAAGAATGGGTATCTCCTGCGATTTGGGACGGTTGACGAGGTACTCTCCGAGGGGTCTCTTGAGGAACTCTTTGGGGTACCCTTTGTGGAGGTAGCGCATCCTTTTATGCCTCGCCCCCTTTTTGTGCCTCTTCGGGGGCCTCAAGTGCGGGGCCGACGAGGACGGGTTCATCTTGTCTGTGGAGGAGGGAGCGGAGCTCCTATCATGCGTCTTCTTTATGAGGCAGGTTTTTCGGTGAGCGTGGGGGTGGTGAACCAGTTCGATACTGACGAGGAGGTAGCCAATCGTCTTGGGTTTCGTGTTGTTTTAGAGAAACCCTTTTCTCCCTTGAGTGAAGAAGCGCTTCAAGAAGCTTTTGTCCTGGCCCAAGAGGCAGAGTATGTGGTTGTTGCCCCGACGTTCTGGGGGTGGGGGAATGTCCGGAATCTTGACCTTGTCCTTGCTCTCCAAAGGGGAGGGAAACGGGTTCTCATCTTTGCCGAGGCTCTCAAGGAAGATCGAGATTACACTGGGGGAGAAGCGCGGGGGAAACTCCGCGCTCTCCTTGAGGGAGGAGGAACGGTCGTCGACCACCCAAAAGCACTTCTTCGCCATATGGTATAATGCTACAAAAGGTAAAGGAGGAGACAAGAATGCTTCGGAGGGGTTTTGTGTTGTTTTTTGTGCTCCTCTGTGTGGGGAGTGCAGGTCTTGCCCACGCAGAAGTCCTCCTTCGCTTCACGCTCCATCCCCAGATTTACATCTCCATCCCTCGTTCTGTGGACGTTTCGGTCTCCGTCGACCGGGGAGAAGGAGCGACATACACCATTGGTGATCCGATAACCATTCGGTACCGGACTACCCGTGATGGATACGTGAATCTCATTGATTACCTTCCCAATGGGGATGTGCGGGTTCTTGTGCGAAACCGTTTTGTCCGCTCGGGAATCAGCGAGACATACACTGGTACCGTTTCTGGTCCTGGAGGTACAGAACGTCTTGTTGTTCTTTTGACTCCCGCTCCTGTATCCGATGAGGACCTTGAGCGTTTCATTCAGGCGCCACACCAGGCAAGTCGCATTTTCCGCGGTCAATACGCTACTGACCGGACCCATTTCCAAGTTGCCGCTCGGATGGAGGGGACGCTACTTACCATCGAACCGCAAGATGTGCAGATTGGTCCCTCAAGTGCTCTTGTGTTCACCGCTACGTTGACTACCTCAGACGGTCGGCCACTTGAGGGTCGGGAATTGCGTTGGTCGGTAAGTGACGGTTCTCTGGCAAGCCTTCGGACCTTCACTGGCCCTGATGGGACCTCCCGGAACACTTTCTATGCTCCATCGTTTTCGGGGAATGTAACGATAGAAGTGCGCTTTGCAGGGGATGTCCGGTTGTCTCCCTCTTCGGCACACGCGCGTGTTGAGGTTGGGCGGCGTATTGTTGAGACGTATTTGAGCCTTGAATCAGCAAAGACAATCCTTGCTCCTGGCGAACGGGTGCGGGTTGTTGCTCGTCTCCAAGATCGAGATGGGAATCCTCTTTCGGGGCGAACCATTGAATGGGAAGCTCCTCAAGGCACACTGAGTGCCACCTCAAGCGTGACTGACACCTCGGGGAAGGCCTCGGTGTTCTATACCGCTCCGCGGGTTCGGGAAACGACCGACGTTGACCTTGTGGCCCGATTCCCCGGAAGCGCACAGTACTCGCCCTCAGAGGCTTTTGTGACCTTGACTGTTGAGTACGCGCGTCCCGCCTTTTCTGAAACGCTTTTCTTCTTCGATTTCTCAAGTGGTACTCCGAAGCACAATGGGGATCGACTGAGCTACAAGGGACGTATGGTTATGGATTTCTCAATCAATGGTGTTACGCTCCTTGAGCTGCGTCGGGGGGAAAGCGTTGAGTTTCGCTTTGCTCCAGGAGCAATTCCTGAGGAAGCGGTCATATATCTCTGGGTTCAGGGAGATGGCAGCCTCGAGGTGCGCCTCAACGGGAATAACCTCGGAACTGTTCCGGCTACACCAGACCTCCTTTCGCCAAGTGCTGAGCAGCGTATAATCGTCGCATCTCGGGACTTTGTAGCGGGAACAAACGTCCTTCGCTTAGCTCCTTCTGGAGGGCGGAGCGTGCGTCTCCAGCGGGTGATTATTGCTTTCTGAGGGGGAATGCCTTTTAGGTGCGTGGAAGCGGGGTTCAGCGCGCGGTTCTCCGGGAGTTAATCCAACTTTTTCCCTTCGGTGGGGAATGGGAGGAGAACGTTCGGAAGCTCTTGGAATGTGTGTTACATGTTCCAGGGGTTTTAGGGCTTTTGTATGTGAAAGAAGGACAAACCATTGGGGCTGGGGAACCACCACTGACGTTTCCTTCGGGAGTTTTCCCCCGAAGGGGGAAGATTGACGCAGTTCGCTTCCGGAGTATCCCCGTTGCCCCAGATACGTACCTTGTGGTCTTCTGGAAAGGTTATGGTTGGGTCTTCCCTCCTCTTCTCCTTTCGCTCTTTGTTTCTCTTTTACGATTCCTTGAGCACTTGGAGCATGAACGACGCCAGAGGTTTTTCCTCCTCAACGGGAGTACCGATTTCCTCTTCTTCCTCGACAGCGAAGGGCGAATTCTTGAGGCCAACGCTCGGGTTGAGGATGTTCTCGGCTGGAAGCGGGAAAACACGGTGGGCAGACGGATTGCTGAATTTATTGGAGAAGAGGCCTGGTGGGTGCTCCGGAACAACGGTATGCGGATGGAACTTGCCCTCCACACTCTGGCGGGGCGTCTCCTCCACGTGGAGGCGATTCTTACGCCTCTTGAAAGCGCAAAGCTCTTCCTACTTGCCCTTCGCGACATTGGGGAGAGAAAACGGTATGAGGCAGTGCTCTTGCGTTTTGCCCTGTACGATCAGCTCACCGAAGTCTATAATCGCCGGTTCCTTGAGGAGTACCTGCGTAAAGAATTGGAACGAGCCCGTCGAGAAGGGTACCCCTTGACCCTTGTGATGCTCGACATTGATGCCTTTAAGGCTATTAACGATCGCTACGGTCACGTTTTTGGAGACGAGGTACTCCGCATGGTGGCTCGAATGCTTCAGGAGAGCCTTCGCTCAAGTGACGTAGTGGCCCGTTATGGGGGAGATGAATTCATCCTTGTGCTTCCCCGGGCAAAGGAGGAAGATGCGCACAAAGTTATGGAGAGGGTGAGTAAAAACCTCAAAGGAGCACAGGTCATGGGTGAACCCTTTCCCATTCGTATCTCCTACGGAGTGTGTGCCTGGGATGGCAAAAAGACGGTTACCGAGCTTTTCCAGGAAATTGACCAGCGGATGTATGAAATGAAAAAGCAAAGGAGTGACAGTCTGTGACATTCCTGCATGGAATGGTAATGCTTCCTGCTGATGCTCCTTTCCATGACGGGTTCTGGGAGTATTCCTCAGAAGGCGAAGAAGTACCGACTGTCCCCATTGCTGGGGCAAAGGTTGTGGTGCTCCTTGCTGAAGGTGGGACTCCCGTAACCCAGGCAACGACCAATGACAACGGAGAGTTTGTTGCTCGGGTCCCCTCAGGGGAGCGCTACTTCCTCGAAGTGTACGTTGAGGGTAACCTTGTGGCTTTAGGGTTTGCTGAAGTGGGGGAAGAGCGGTACCATGAAGTGGGGACCATAGGGGAAGAGAGCACCCTTGTGGCCATTCTGAAAAAACGTGCCCTTGTGGTTTCAGGAAGATTGGAGCATTCTCCTGATGCTGCCACTCTCCAGTCTTGGAAAGAGAACCTTCTGCGGCTCTGGCGGAAAGGAAAGACCCTTCTCCAATTCCCCCCCTGGAGGGAAATCGCCAAAAAGGATGCTCCTGTCTCCCTTGACCCCTTGCGCCTTTTCGAGAAGGTAACGTATTTCTTTGGGGAGGATGGGCACTACCTTGTCATCCTCTGGGAAGCGAAAGAGGATATAGAGGCAACTCTCTACATTCGTCCCTTCCGACTCCCTGTTTTTCAGAAGGATGGCCCAGTGGCGGGAAAGGAAGGACGTTTTGTGTTGCCGGTTGAAGAGTTCGAAGGGTACCTCTTCTTTCTCGAGGGAAAAAGCGCCACGAATCTCCTCGGTCGTACACCGACCTATGTTGCTCGCGCACCCTTCGCGCCCCAGATACGAGATGTGGTGCTCTATGGGTATCAAGAGGGACCGACAACCATTCTTCGCCGGGAAACTCGGGGACGGAAGGTTATCCATTTCCACGCCGACCGGGATGGAGTTATCGTGTTAGTGCTCCGAAGGGCTCAGGAACGGGGCTTTTCCATTGAGATGGAGTTTGATTTGGGTCGGCGGCGCATCTTCCCGAGGTGCTTTGCCCAGGAGGGGTTTCGCCATCTTACATTGGCTATGTACTTTGCTGAAGATCGTTCCTTCTTCTGGGGTCCGGTGGGGCGGGGAGTGAAGATTCGCGAGGAAGAGTGGGAGGAACTCCTTGGCCTTTGGAAAAGGGTTCCCCCTGAGGTTTCTCTCAAGGACCATTTCGTCGAGGTTGGTTTTGGGTTCCCCTTTGTCGAAGTCGTGGGGTTTTTTCGGGATGAAGAATTCCGTCTCTTCGCCAACCGGTATCCTGAGGATGGAGTGCTTCTACTTTCCTCTCGCCGCCTTGATTCCCTTGACGTGGAGTCTACTATCTACTACCGGGGACGGGTTCGCCTGTGGGGAGAAGGAGTTTTCGAAGGTTGCTTCCTAGACATTGATTTCGAGGGGAGATTCACCGAGGACACGGAGAGAGAAGGTAGTGAAGCGGCTTTTCCCTCTTTCCAGGTTCCGGTGAAAGGTCCTGTCACCCTCTGGGTCAAGGCTTGGGTGGGACAGGTGAGAGGGGTTTCCCTGGATACGCACAAAGGTCAAGAATAGGACAAACGGTGCAGCGGGGTTTTTTAGCCTCGCAGATGAACCGCCCCAGAAAACCGAAAAGGTGTGAGGCTTCAATCCACCGGTCCTTAGGGATAAGTTCCATGAGGTCCTCTTCGACTTCTTCGGGGGTTTTTGCCTGGCTCAAGCCGATACGTCCTGCAACCCGACCCACATGGGTGTCAACGGGGATGGCGGGAATGGCGTAAGCGTTTGCCAAAACGACGTTTGCGGTTTTTCTCCCTACCCCAGGAAGGGTCACTAAGTCTTCCAGGGAGGTTGGTACCTTTCCCCCAAATTTTGTAACGAGGGCCTCGCTCACCTTTTGGATGAAGGCTGCTTTTTTCTTAGCGTAGTTGAGCGGTTTCACGATTACGGCAATCTCCTCAGGCGGTGCTTGTGCCAGAGCCTCCGGAGTCGGAAAGCGGGCAAAGAGTTCTTGAGTAACCTCGTTAACCTTTTCGTCCCGAGCCTGTGCGGCAAGGATGGTGGCCACAAGAAGTTCAAAAGGATTCCGAAACGCAAGGAGGAGTCGAGCATCGGGAAAGCGCTCTTTGAGGCGGTCGAGGATGACGGTGATGCGTTCTTCCATGTCCTACCTCCCCTTTAGTGTATAATAGACGAAAGTTGAGTCTTTGGGGAAGGGATGAAGGTGAGAAAAATCCTCCTAGTTGTTTTTCTTGTCTCTTTTTGGGTTGTGGTCTCTTTTGCCCAGGAAGGACCAAAAGAGGTCTTCCTTGAGAGGGCAGAGAAAATCTCCTACGATGCGAAGAATGAGGTTTTCACCGCTTTGGGAAACGTTGTGGTCGTTCAGGGCGAGAATCGCATTGAGTGCCAGGAGCTTGTTTTTGACCTCAAGCGCAACCGAGGGTCGTTCCGGGGAGGCGTGCAGGTGATCCGGGGAGCAACTGCAATTCGTGCGCTCACCATGGAGGGGGATTTTGACGCAGAACTCTACACTTTTGCGGGGGGTGTGGAGCTCCGGAAGACCAGAGCAGAGGATGGAGAGACTTCGGTCATCCTCTGGAAAGCTGCAACCCTCTCGTACAACGGGAAGAACGAAGAGGCTTGGAGCGAGGGAGGAGTGGAAATCACCTGGAAAGAAATCGTTCTTCGAGCCGATCGGGCACATTATTTCCCGAGGGATGAGGCGCAGAAACAAGAAGAACGTGTGGTCCTTGAGGGTAACGTGGCTGTCACCGAAAAGGAGCGAGAGATTGCAATGGCCAAGGCGGTGTACCTTTTCGATACCGAAACCCTCGAAGCGGAGGGTGTCACTCGCGCGAGGTTCATCATTAGGGAGCAAGAATGAGTTCGTGGGGGAAACTCTTCGCCTTGGTGTTCATCTTCTGTATAGTTACTCCTGTCCTTGCACGGGAAGAGGCCATAGAGCTTGAGGGAGCACGTCTTATCTATCGTTGGAGTGACGAAGAGGTTTGGGTGCTTCAGGGAAAACTCACATATAAGGATGTAACGCTCACTGCTGACGAAATCCGAGTCTTCCTTAGAAAGGAAGAGCTTGAGGCTCGGGGTCATGTGCGGGTGACGCGGAAGGACGAGGGATTTACTGCCGAAGAAGTCGTGTACAACTGGGGAAAGGATTTCTGGCGCTCGAAAGGGATACTTTCGGAGATTACTGGCAAGGGTGTACGGGGAAAGCTTTTTTTTCGCGGAGCATTCGTGGAGGAAAAGGATGACACTATGACCATTGAGGGTGCACGGGTGACAGGTTGTGATCTTCCAGAGCCTCACTACTTCTTTGAAGCAAAACGTATCGTCATTTATCCTAACAAAAAAGTCATCCTGTATAACCTCTCGTACTATGACTTTGGCCGCAAGCTCTTTTCTCTTCCCTCGTACGCCTTTTTCTTAAACCGCAAGGAACAGCTCCCCTTCCTTCCTCTTGTCGGGTACTCAAGGGACGTTGGATACTACCTCACGTACTACCACAACTACTTCTCCGGAGACACGGTTTTTGGGACGATTGAAGCGAGCTTCTGGGAAAAGGTTGGATGGAAGCTTGCGGTCACACACTACATCGAGAACGAAAAAAGGGAGGAACAGGGGAAGTTCTATGTAGAGTACCTGGATAAGCGGAATGCTTCGCCTTCTCTTGCAGCTCGGGGTGAATATTCCCGGAAACTCAGTGAATTCTTGCGCCTTTCCTCGAACTTTGCCTATACAAAGACGTTGGGCGAGGCTAATGACGTCTTCTCTGCCCAAGCTCTGCTCACGTACAAAGAGAAAGGGATTATGAGTCGGTTGAGCGCAAGCTACGCCGGAGACATGACCCGAAAAAGCGATACGATTTCTGCTGTTTGGACGACTGCTTATGACTTTGGTGGCATGGTGGCGGGGGTGAATTTTGTCTTCCGGGAGGATAGTCGCTTTGGAGCATACACTGACCAAGATCTCCAGTACGAGTTTTCTCTGAAGAAAACGGTTGGGAAGTACACTTATATCCTCCGTTACACGGGCCATGAGGACCCTGAGGGTGACGCATACCTTGGGGACTTTGTGCGCTTTGTGAGAAAGATTCCGGAGCTTGAGGTAGTGCGAGAAAAGGAGCGCCTCGGGAAGTCCGATATAACCTACAAAATAGGAGTTATCCTTGGGCACTACGCTGAAGAAGACACAGGGGTTGTGGACGAGCGCTTAAGTCTCTCCCTTGACCTCGAGGGAAAAAGCACCCTTGGCAGAGACCTATACTTTACCCCAAAGTTTCGCTTTGAACAGAATTTCTATGGGAATGGCTTTGCTCGCTATGCTTTTTCTGGTTCCTTCCTCCTCGAAGGGCGTCTGAGCGAAACAACGAGTGTGGCCTTGGGGTACAACCGGGCAGGATATGCGGGGGCGACGCCATTCCGCTTTGACTACACCACACCAAAGAGTGAGTATTGGAGTTTGGGGCTTTTCTACGGTCGGGGACCTTGGAGTGTGCGCTTCGAATCGGGGTACGATGCTATGAGGGGAGTGTTTGATGAAGGTATTGTTCATGTTGGTTACCGGGAAAGCGACGAAAAGAACGTAGAGGTGCGGGGAAGTTACGATTTTAACGCCGGGACGTTCTCGGAGATGAGAGTTCGTCTCTCTTGGCCCCTTTCCCAGGAATGGAGTGTTGGTCTTGAAGGAGGATGGGACCTGACACGTGGAGAACTCGAGTCGTTACGAGTTCGACTTACCCGGGACCTTCATTGTCGCACGGTAAGCCTCTTCTATGACCGCTCTGAAGATACTTTCTGGCTTGAGTACAGTCTTAAAGCCTTTCCGGAGCAGGCTGTACGCCTTGGAGGTGAGTAGACCATGCTTCGGAGCATTTGGGTGCTTTTTCTCTGTGGCGTGCTTTGTGCAGGATGTGCTTGGGGTGAGCAACCCTCCTGGGGAGAAACGGGAAAAGCGGTGACTTTTCAAGTCACCTGTAGCGGTACGCTCGACCCAGGACTGGTGTACCGGATTGCTATCGATACCGACGGCAATGTCCTCACTGGTCCATCGGACGATCCGGATGACTGGAAGAACATGTACATTCTCGAGTGGCGCAATGGCGTTGCTTCCCTTCTTTCTCCTGATGGAAAACGTACTTACCTTCTTGAGAGCAGCTTTTCCGGACGAGTTTTTGAGGCCAGGGTGGACCTCGAGGCATTGGGTCATCCAGAGCAGATGGAGGTCATGGTTGTCGTCGAAGACGAGGAAGGAAACGTCGTCGATAGTTTACAGAATTTCTTGACGGTGCGACTCAGGTACCAGCAGTCGGTTTCTCGGAGTGATGAGGGAGGGGATGCTCTTGACCCTTCTGGAGATATCCTCCGGGTGAACGTTGAGGTTAGCCTCTAAAGAGAGGAGGGCACCGATGCGCCTTAAGACCTTTCTTTTTGTTACTTTCTTTTTGCTCTTTCCCCTCGCAGGGTGTTCCATAACCCCCATAGGGGAGCTTCCCCAAGGGGGGAGGCAATGGACCATCATGGTGTACATGGCGGCAGATAATGACCTGGCTGGGGAAGCCTTCAAAGACCTCCAATCCATGGAACGCGTGGGGTCAACCACCGATGTTACAGTGCTCGTGGAGCTTGATACTCCCTCTGGAGCTACCCGTTACCTTGTGGGCCGGGGTGGGTCAACTGTGTTGCAGCATCTGGGGAGTGTGGATTCTGGGGATCCCGGGACGCTTCTCCGTTTCATCCGTTTTGCTCGGGAACGTTATCCAGCACGGCACTATGCTCTTATTCTCTGGAACCATGGTTCTGGGGTGAAGAGTGTCAGGAGGGACATTGCCTTTGACTTCACCACGCAGAGTGCCATCACCCTTCCAGGGCTCAAGAATGCCTTGGCGTTGTCTGGGGTTTCTTTTGACCTTCTTGGGATGGATGCGTGCTTCATGCAGATGGTAGAAGTAGCTTACGAGGTGCGTAACTTCGCACGGGTTCTCGTCTCCTCCCAAGAGAGTGTTCCTGGGGAGGGATGGGATTACGAGACGATTCTGCGTGCCCTCACTGGAAATCCTGCGATGCATGTTTTCGACCTTGCTCGACTCATCGTTGAAAGCTACGTTGCTTACTACCAGAGGTATGGTGTGCGGAGTCGGTACACCCTTTCAGCGGTGGATCTTGCTCGAATCGACGCGCTTGCCAGGGCATTGGATGATCTTGCTTTGGCTATTCTCAATGACCTCCAAACCCCGCCTTGGGTATACCTTACCTTGGGGGATTCGGCGCTGTACTTTGAAGATCCTGATTTTGTGGATCTTGGAGATTTAGTGCGTCTTCTTGCTTCTGATTCCCGTGTGCATCCTGAAGTGCAACAGAGGGCAAACGCGGTTGTGCAGCATCTTGCAACGTGCGTCCTTTCTTCCGGAAGCCTTGGTGGAAGTAGTGGTATAATAGAAGCATCTGGGTTGAGTATTTATTTCCCCTATATGGCTTACGTGCGGAAGTATGGGGACCTTGCCTTTGCTTCCGCCACCCATTGGGATGAGCTTGTACAGTACCTTGCACAGTGGCGATAGGGTATGGGGAGGAGGTGGAAGTATGCATCGCTACGAGGTTCAAATTCTCCGTTCGCTTAAGGAGAGCCCAAAGAGCTTCTGGAAACTCCTGGACGAGCAGGATGAGCATATCCGGGGTTTTGTAGAACGTTTGCGAAACCTTCTTGAAATGGGTCTTGTGCGGTACAATGACGGGAAGTTCTCGCTCACTCCTCTTGGGGAAGAGAAGGCCGCTCGTCTCCTTTCGCGGCGGGATGTTCGTTGCCCTTACTGTCAGGGTGGATACGTCTTCGATGTCTTTCAAGAGGCTTTTTCTCTGTACCATGAACTCGTGCAGGGAAGGCCTCTCCCAAATCTTGACTTTGACCAAGGTTTTATGACCGAACGGGACGTTTTCGCTCGAGTTGCTTTTCTCTACGAGCGGGGTGACCTCGAAGGGCAAACCATTCTCGTTCTTGGGGATGATGACCTTTTCAGTCTCGCTCTGGCAAGCACAGGGCTTCCGCACTCGATTACTGTCCTTGAAGTGGATGAACGTATTGTCCAATTCATCGCGCAACGCTCGAAAGAGTACAACCTTGGTATTCAGGTTTTTGAGTACAATGCTGCTGATCCCTATCCGTTGGAAGACCATGTGTTCTCGGTGTTTGTGACCGACCCTGTGGAAAGCGAGAAGGGCCTCAAAGTCACTCTCTCCCGCGGGGCCCAAGCCTTAAAAAAGGGTGGGGCTTTGTACTTTGGTCTTACCACCATTGAGTCCTCCTGGCACAAGTGGTACAACGTGGAACGGATGCTCCTTGACATGGGGTTTGCCATCACTGACGTTTTACGTCGTTTCAGTGCGTATCCCGATGCGGACAACCACTTTGACGAGGAGTTCTACGATCGGACGATGATGCGCCGGCTCATGGATATGGATTTTCCGCTCCCTGCTGATGCTGACTGGTTCCGTTCGAGTTTTATTCGGTGTGAGGCAGTGGAAGAACCAAAACCCCTTGTTGTGGGCAGTGTGACGTTTGACGTGGATTTCTACATCGATGATGAAACGATGGCCACGCCTCGGTTCCGATGAATTTTCGAAATTTTTTCGGGGGACTGTGTAGCCAAATGGGCGATTTTGGCGTATATTATAGGTGGAAGGATAGGTGGCTATCCTGTCCCAAGCTCCTGGGTGTGGAAAGGAGGTGAACAGGGAAGACTTGGTGGCCCGGGAGAAGGGATGTGTGGTGGCGGCCGGAAGTCCGAGGGAGAGGGATTGAGAGGAAACGTGGACACTCTCTTATCCCTCCTTGGTGGGACGGAAGGCTAAAAATCCAAACAACCAAGGAGGTTGGCGTATGAGGAAACTCGCGTTGGCCGTTGCTCTTGTGTTTGCCCTTGCTGGCTATGCTCTTGCGGCAAACCCCTTTGTGGATGTCCCCCTGAACCACTGGGCGTATGATGCTGTCCAGAGCTTGGCGGCTAAGGGGATCATCGTCGGGTATCCCGATGGGACCTTTGGTGGCAACCGTGCCTTGACCCGGTACGAATTCGCTATGGCCATTGCTCGTGCTGTTGGATACTTGGAGCAGAAAATCGATGAAGCTGGTTACGCAACCCAGGAGGATATCGCTACTCTTGAGAAACTCGTTCAGGAATTCGCCGATGAACTCAAGCAGCTTGGTGTCACCGTTGAGGACCTCAAGAAGGCTCTTGGCGAGCAGAGTGCTGCCATTAAGGCTCTTGAGGATCGGGTTGCCGCACTTGAGAAGTACGCTGAACCAGTGAAGGTTACTGGTGAGTTCGACGTTACCTACACTGCGTACGCACCTACCGCTTCGGGCAAGACTGATGCCAAACTCTCTGACAAGACCACTCTCAACATCGTTGCCACTATCAACGATTACACCACTGCCGGTGTTAAGCTCACGATTAAGGATACCTTTGCAACTCCTTCTGTCTCTGCAGACAACTTCTTTATCGACTACAAGAAGGACGAGTGGTATATCCGAGTAGGTGATATCGATCAACCTGCATTGGATCTTGGCCTTGTCCTCGGTAAGTACCAGCCTGACGATGACGGCAACGATTTGAGCTACGAAGGTATCTACGCTGTTTACGCTCCAGAGGATGGCGACATTACCTGGAAGATGCTCGCTGACGTGAACGAGTTCTACACACTCCGTATGGAATGGGAAAAAGTTGCTCTTGGCGTTACCTGGATGCCTGAAGGCGCATCACTCCAGAATGCAGGCTCCGACCTTATTGTGAGCGCCAGTGGTTGGACAGACTTCGATGAATCGGATGTCAAACTTACCCTTGAAGGTGCTTACGGAGTGCTCTCTGGAAGCTATGGTGTAGCGGGTCAGATCGATATCAAAGCGAGCGAAGATATCGATGTAACACTTGATGGCCATTATATCACTGCTGGATTTACTCCAGCCACTTCTGCAGCATCGCCAAGTAGCTTCAATGCTGATGAGATGGGCTTTGGTGTTGCAGCAACCTTTGATCTCTCTGGAGAAGAAGCTGCTGAGCAGTGGAAGTTGAAGCTTGAGTACGACTACGCACAGGCAATCTCCACTGGTACTCAGACAAAGAGCAAAGTTGTTGGTACTGTCACTTATGTCCCAGAGGATGCAGCTAAGGATGTTGCTGAAATCACTAACGAAGGCACCGAAGAAAAGGGCGTCGTGAAGGTAACCTATGATCTCCTCACCAGTGGTATTGTCCTCTACGGTGCATACTTGAACTACCCACTTGACCTTGACAGCGAAGAGAACGCCGCATACCTCTCAGTTGGAGCCGAGTACAATATGGCTACTCAGGGTATTACCGCTGTTGGTCAGTTCAAGTACATGTGGCTTAAAGAAGGCACTACTGCAACTCTTGAAGCTCGCTACGACAGCGCCACACCAGCAGGTGTTCCACCGTACAGCGTCCTGGCACAGCTTGACTGGGATATGGCGGAGAACACCACACTCACCCTTGGCTACGAACTCAACACCTGGGATGATGGTGACAACTTTGGTCAGGGCAACATCGTCGACAGCGCTGGCACAGTCAAAGCAGAGCTTAAGGTAACCTTCTAAGACAAGGGCCCTAAAGCCCCCGGAGAAATCTCCGGGGGCTTTTTTATTACCTCTGTGTTCGGTATAATTTCTGTATGTCTCTCCTTGCAACGCTTGCAGCTTGGAAGAATGCGCTACTTGGGAAGCTGTGGAGAAGAATCGACCCCGCTTTTTCCCGATACCCGGTTGATGTCTTTTTCCCTCCCTCAGCGACTTTCGACGGGGAGATTGAAAGCACTTCTCTTGTGCGCATCGAAGGGGAGGTGCGCGGCAGTATCCGTTGTCCGGTATCTGTTTTTGCCGCAACGGCGAAAGCAACGGTAGAAGTGGAATCGCACTGCATCTACATTGAAGGGCATTGTCGGGGGGTTTTCCGGAGCACAATCCTTTACCTGGCCCCCGAAAGCCGTGTAGAGGGGGAAATTCATACTGAAACGCTGTACATCGAAGATGGGGCAAGGATGCGAGGACGAATCTGCGTAGGAGGGCATGGGAAAGCTTGTGAAGCTCGGGAAGCTCTCACCTCAAGAGCTTGAGCGTCTCGTTTTTCCCTTTCGAGGGAAAGAGCGTGAGGAAGTGGTCTTTGGACCCCACCTTGGCCGGGACTGTGGGGTCTTACGCTTTTCACCTTTCTACCTTTCTTGTACCTGTGATCCAGTAACGGGAACCACACTCGGTGCTGGAGCGTTAGCACCACATCTTGTGGCGAACGATCTTATTGCCTCAGGGGCTGAACCTGTGGCGCTTATCGTCAGTCTCCTTTTTCCTCCAGGTGTCCCCTCCTCCCTTGTAGAGGGCATGATGCGCGAACTCGATGGGGCAGCGCGAGAAATTGGCTTTGCCATCCTTGGTGGACACACGGAGGTCACCGATGCTGTAACGCGTCCTGTCGTGCACTGCACCGGCATTGGGAAGATTGCCTGCGAGCCCCTCCCGGATGTAACGAGGGTTGTTCCAGGGGATGCCATTGTCATGACTAAGGGTGCGGGAATAGAAGGAACAGGAATTCTCGCTTTGGAGTATGCTGAGGAACTCAAGGGAGTTCTCACCGACGAGGAACTTCAGAGAGCCAAGGCATTCCTCACCAAGGTGAGCGTTCTCCCTGAGGGACGAATTGCCCTTAGGTTCTCCCCCCATTGTCTCCATGATGCAACTGAGGGGGGCATTCTTGGGGCTATTTGGGAAGTTTGTAGTGCACAAGGTCTTGGGTTTGTGGTTGAGGAAAACAGGGTGCTTGTGTTTCCGGAGACTGAGAAGATTACGAAACACTTTGGGTGCGACCCCCTTCGCCTTATCTCAAGCGGTACACTCCTCATTTTCACTCCAAATCCAACGCCTCTTCTTGCGGCTCTTCAGGAGGCAGCGATTCCTGCTGCAACGATTGGCTGGGTGACTGAGGGTAGTTGCCTGCTTTTTCGGAGAGATGGAAGGCGGGAGGAGATTAGAGAATGTCCTCAAGACGAACTCTGGCGCCTCTTCGAGGAATCGAAAAAGTAGGGGCGTGGCTTTTCCCACACCGGGGAACCATTTGGGGGGTTTTGGGGGGCGTAGTGTACCTTTTCGCCCATCCGACCGTACCTCTTTTCCGCCTTGGGCTTCTCCTTGTTATCCTTGGAGAGTGCCTGCGTCTTTGGGCCTGTGGGTACATTAAAACGTACCGCGGCCCGATGGAAGAGGTTCGGGAACTTACCACCGCTGGACCATACGCATACTTGCGAAATCCCCTCTACCTTGCGAATGGCTGCATTGGCCTTGGTATCGTTTTCCTCTCAGGCCTTCTGGTTCTTGTCCCGCTTTTCCTAGGGGTTTTCATTTTCCTTTACGGATCCATTATTCGAGCTGAAGAAGCTTTTCTCGCCAAGCGCTTTGGTGCGGTTTACGAGGAATATGCTTCCGCAGTCCCTCGCTTCGTACCACGTCTTGTACCTTATCCAAAGCGCAAAGGCACCTTTTCTCTCCAGGTCCTCCTCAAACGGGAGACTGCAACCCTTGGAACCCTCGTTTTTGTCGTTCTTCTCTTCTACCTCAGAGGTTTTGGGGTGTTACGGATTCTCGACCGTATTTTCCTTGGGTTGTAAGTCGACAAAGAGCCTGATATTCCGTAAAGTAATCCCAGTTTGCCGCTCGATACGTTCCCGAACTTTGGTCTGTACGAGACTCGAGAGTTCTGGGATTGATGTATCCGTTCGGACCACAAGGTGGAGTGCGAGTTGTGCCTCAGACCCGACCCTTTCGACCTTCGGTGTGACAGCGATGATTTCTTGGAATCCCCGCAAGGCTTCTTGCGCAAGGGCATGGAGTGAATCAAAAGAAACTCGAATTTCTCCTTCATCCGTTCTCTGCACGATGAACCGACCACCTCGGGGCAAGAGGAGACGAAAGAGCAGCACTGCTCCAAGGACAAGAGCTACAATTCCTACGGCGCTTAAGGCTCTGGTAAGGACGTTGCGGTGGAGCAGGGTGTGGAAATCGACAATCCATTCCTGGATGGCCAAAAGTGGTACGAGGTCAAAGAAAAGCACCGCTATACCCAGGGCAAAGAGGAGCACCAAAACCCCAACGATTCCAGCTATAACCTTTCCAAGAAGCTGCATACCAACCCTCCCTTACCGTTTGCTTGCTTCTCCTCGAAGTTTATCAATGAGTTCAGAAGCTTCCTGGGCAGAAAGCGAGGCAATCCATTGCTCATTCACTGGCTTCCCTTGTTCCTTCAAGAGGTTCCGAATAAAGTTTTTCTGTCGTTCTGTCGCTGGTCGAAAGGTCTCCTGAGGTTCTTCTTCCTCGCCTTCGTAGAGGTAAAGTCCCACTCCAAGAAGTGTGGCACACTTCTTTAATGCATCAGAGGCAGCAGCTTTGAGGTCGTCCCCAAGGTCCACGAAGGACCCATCAGGGTTGTACGCAATAGCCTTTGATCCAAACTGTTCCTTCACCACACCCCCACAGGTCAGGCGCCCGAGGACCCAGACATACCCATTCTCTGTGTCAATGTGCTTTTCCTTAATCTCGAAAGACCAGTCGCCATCAAACGCTTCGTTAAGGCGTCGAATGACTGAGGCCGTATCGACGTAGAGAATTGTTCGTCCTCCTGGACCTGGTCGACTTTTTACCTCCTTTTTGGAAAACTTCTTCTCAAGAATATCCCTGTTTTTCACTAGCATCACCACCCCTTTAGAATCGTTCCCCTTCGTCTTCCTTTCACACCCTGGTGCAGCCTACCCCGGTCATCTTCTCTTGCAGACAGACCCACCAAACATCTCAAGGGTTCCAAGGCGAAATCTCAGGAAGGAAATAAGAATGATGTCGTATGGGGAGTCATCAGGGAGAAGGTCCCTTTCTCTTCCTTGAGTAAGTGTGATTCTTGCCTTCTCCATTTCTCTTGGTGATATGGTGGCGCCTCTAACTCCCTTAGAGAGAGCAATGTTATCCGTTTTTGGTCCACCACCTATGCGTATGTCGGCATGGGAGTGTCTCGTTCGTTGCTTTGTAAGGAACAGAAGGGTAGAAGGAAGGCTTCTGGAGTTCCTTATGGGGAGAGCATCTTTTGGTAAAAGCATACATCGATCCATCGGCCGAATTTGAACCCCGCTTCTTTGAGAACGCCTCGGAGGACAAAACCGAGTTTCTCGTGGAGCTTAATGCTTGCGATGTTCTCGCTGGCGATAACGGCGACGATAGAGTGGTATAGGAGGCGTCTTGCCTCTTCAACAAGGGCACTTAGAAGCTCGTATCCGATGTGTTGTCGGCGAAACTCCCGTCGTACGTAAATGGAGTCGGTCACCGTGTACTGGTAACCCTCTCGGTCGGAATATGGACTCAAACAAGCCCAAGCGACGACAAGACCGTTTTCTTCGGCGACGAGGAGGGGATAGCGCTCAGTGTGGCTTTCGAACCAGCGGATTTGCTCTTCGAAAGACCTTGGGTAGAGATGGAAGGTAGAAATAGTAGTTAACACTGCTTCGTTGTAAATCTCCGTTATGGCTTGGAGGTCTTCCTCTTTCGCTCTTCGAATGACAAGAAGCCTCTCCCTCATGGCGTTCATATTGTAGCAGAGAGTCTGCTATAATAAAAGAAACGCAAGAGGAGGGATCCTCCATGAAACTCCTTGTTCCCCTTGTTCTTGCCCTCAGCTTCTTCCTCACCATAGCTTCTGGATTCGCCCAGGATGAAGCAAAGCTTCTCCAAGATGCAGTGACGCTTCTCACAGAGGGGAAAGTTGAAGAGGCTCAGGATCTTGTTAAAAGAGCATATCTTGTGCTTTGGAACAAAGCTCCTCTTACCTGTCCAACATACCTTTTCGTTGAAGAAGAACCACGGTCTTTCGCGGTATACCGTCCACGTCCCTCGCAGACCTTCATTGGCGACGAGGTAATGTACGTGTACGCGGAACCAAAGAACTATACGATTCTGCAAGAAGGCGATGTGTACCACACCTATCTTGCTGTTGGTTACGCAGTCTACGACAAGGGCGGGAACTACCTTGGCGGTGAGGAATCCTGGGAAGAATTCCGATATATTACCAAAGCACCGGTTTTTGAGCTCTTCTTCTCGTTTTCTTTCTCCTTCAACCTTGACCCAGGGGATTACGTTCTGGAGGTCACGGTAAAAGACAAACTCTCTGATAAGGAGACCAGTTTTCGGCTTCCCTTTAAGAGGCTTTAGGGTACTTATTGCCCGGGGATGACTACGAGCAGCCCGTAGCTTCTTCGGGCTTTCGTTTTGAATATTCGAGATTTTGCTTCTTCGTGTTGACCCCTGCTTCTTTCACTATTGTGCGATCAAAACTTTTCCTTATGATTTTGTCCTGTTATTGTTTATTCCCTTTCAATCCCACTATGGTGCGATTGGAACCTAAATCTGCTCTGCAAAGAAAAAAGTTCCAATCGCACCATAGTGGGATTGAAAGGCAGTCGAGGCAAAATTTCACCACCGCCATTGCCTGGTTCCAATCGCACCATAGTGGGATTGAAAGGGAATAAACAATAACAGGACAAAATCATAAGG
>JANXBI010000061.1 GCA_025060675.1 Candidatus Caldatribacterium sp. | reverse complement strand
GCCTCTTGTGCCACCTTTCTCTCCCTGCCCTGGTTGTCCAAGGTGACGGGGTGTGGATAACAACTTGATGGTGTAGAGCTTCTCAAAAGGAGGAGCTCTGCATCTTTTTCTCCTCCCCTTCTTGCGGGTAGGAAATATTTCCTATTTTCACCCGCTCCTTACTCCTCTACACTAAGACTAAGTGCGTCAGAACCTGAAGAGGAGGAGATGAGGTTATGTTGAAAAAAACGATATGGTTTTTGGCATCTTTGGCGCTTATTTTCCTTCTTGCGTCAGGATGTCGTTTCCCAGCCCAGTTTGGAGCACCGGGGAGGACTGGCATCAAGGGTGTTGTTGTTATGCCGGAGAACAATTGTTACGTGTATGGTTGTCTCAATCTCCAGGTTTCGGAGGGGGAACCAGCAGCTCTGGCAGAGATTGAGCTTCGGAAAGAAGATGGGAGTATTGCTGCAAAGGTTACTGCCAATACCTGTGGGGAATACGAGGTGAATGACCTTACGGATTCCTGTTACATCCTCTACGCTAAAGTTCAGGGTGGGGATGCTTGGGTTAAGAAGGGAATTTACCCCCTCACAAATGGGGCAGTGAATGACGTCGGTGAAGCAAACTACTACACCACGGCTCAGGTGATTATCTATGAAGTAGCTGTGGCAGCGTACGGGAAAGATGTTGTCCGGTGTAGCGACATCCCGAATTTCGTTCCAAGCCAACCGCTTTTGGAGGCTGTTAAAGGCGTTCTTTCAGGGTGCAGAGATGCGCAGAAGGACGCAAGAGTCCTCGCTCTTGCTCGAGAGATTGCTATAGCGTACTTTGGTGCACCAGGTGGCGGAGGTGTGCCAGCCGGTGGAGGAGGTGGTGCTGGTGGTGATGAGTCAACTACAGCCCCAACTGGGGAACCATGCGTGGAGGCAGCCATTAAAGATTTCGATGCGAAAGTCGAGTGCGTGTGTCCTGAGTCTTTGCAGGGTGGTGGGAGTGCGAATAGTACTTGTGTGGGTTGTGCGATGCATTGCACAAGTTGTACTATCAAAATATCCAATGTGCAACTCGATGGAAGTTCTCCTTTCGAGTATCGTTACTCCTACAAGAAGCAAAATGCGTCATGGGTATCATCTACTTGGACAAGTTCAAGTGAGTATCAGTTCTCTGGTCTTCAGAGTTGTAAGAATGAGGACTACACAATACGGGTTGAAGTACGAAATAAATGCACGTCTCAACTCAACTTTGAGAAGAATATAGTTCTCCCAGGAAAGAAGTGTTGTTGCTCCTTTGTGCTTACCAGTACGTCTCAGCATCCACTGACGGCTTCCTGGAAGAAAACAGGAA
>JANXBI010000011.1 GCA_025060675.1 Candidatus Caldatribacterium sp. | reverse complement strand
GTCCAAAATTCCAGAGTTCCTGTAGGAAGGAACAGCTCATCTAGAAAGGAGGAAAGGCGACACTCCAATGTGGACGAAAACTATCCTCAAGCCACCATTCGCGTACGTTGGGGGAAAGAGCATCTACCTTAATCAACTCTTGCCCCTTATCCCAACCCACACCACCTACGTTGAACCGTTTGGAGGGAGTGCGGCGCTCCTCTTTGCCAAGGAACGATCGAAGGTTGAGGTGTACAACGATATCCACCCAGGACTTACCACCCTGTTCCGTGTTCTCCAGGATCCCGTGAAATTCTACGAATTCTACCGGAAAGCTTATCTCACCACATACAGCCGCGAGGAGTTCCATAACGTCCGATCGAATTGGGAACATTGTGAGGATGAGGTGGAGAAGGCTTATCGATTCTTCGTGACGATGCGATTCACCTTCTCAGGGAGAACGTGCGGTCCAAGTTGGGGATTCTCCGTCTTCGCAACCAGTGGGAAACAAGAGAAAATGTCCCAATCCTGCGCTCGGTGGATCAGTGCCCTCAACCGCCTCCCAGACATCCACAAGCGACTGGAGGGGGTTATCATCGAGGAACGGGACTTCCGAGAGATCCTCATCATGTACGACTCCCCAGAAACATTCTTCTACTGCGACCCACCATACCTCATCGAGAACGCCGACAAGTACTACCGCTTCGCGACTTCCGTCGCAGACCATGAAGACCTCATCAAGATCCTCCTCAACCTCAAGGGAATGGCTGTTGTCTCAGGATACGTCCATCCTCTCTATGAGACCTTAGAGGAAGCAGGGTGGCAGAGGTTGGACTTCCAAACCTGCGCTCCCGCCGCAGGAAGGACACGGGTGAGCAAGATCCTAGGAAAGGGAGCGGCAAAGCAACGCGTCCCACGGGTTGAGAGCGTCTGGATCTCACCAAAGACATTGGAACGGCTCCCCTCTCTTTTCCCACACTAAGAATCTCGTGGTCTTGTCCCATTCCCCTTCTTGAACTGCGCGTACCAGGAGAGGAGCTCTTTCATCTTCCAGCTCGTGTAGTGCATGTCAAGGGTGAGGTTTGGGTGTTGGTACCATACGTGGTTGGCAACCGCAAGGACGGGTTCCTCAGACACTTGGACGCCGGAGAGTTCCACCACAAGGAACCCTCGCACCACCTTCGTCACCATACGAATCGTGAAGCCACCATTCCCAGAGGTGACGACGGAGAGTCCACTGAAGATCTTCGCCTCAATGGGAGAGAGTCGGTACACGAGGACATCGTACCTTGTCCTACCGACTCGTCTGAGGATGGAGAAGAGGACGGAAGGACGGATGAGGACGTGATCGGAGAGGTAGAAGGAGAGTGGTTTGGTTCGTTTGGCGAAATCAAGGAGGGTCGAAAGGTCCGTCACGTACTGGATGACCCTCTGGAGCTCTGCGGTGTTCAGGTGGCCAAAGGACGTGGCAAGGACCATATCCCGCATGAGGTAGGGGAATATCGGGTTCATCACCGCCTCCCACGGGACGATGAACCGATGACGTAGGTCTTTCTGGTTGAGTTTGTCAACTCGAAGGAGTTTAATGAGCATAGGCGGCCTGGAGTCGAGCGAGGAACAACCTCCCTTCCACACCAAGGAGTCGCTTCAAGACACCGACGAAGTACCCACCGGGATTGGTGACTTCCTTTGTTCGGCACGCGCTCATCGTGATCCGTCGCGCCTCATCGATCAGCCGAATGGAGACTTTCTCAATGAGGACCTCATAGAACTTCCGACTCTTCTCATCCCCGAACTCCACCACCAACGAGTCCACAAGCCTCCGCTTCCACTCACTCTTTTTCGCCTGTACCTTAAGCTGCTCCAAAGCCCTCATGAAGATTGAGGAGGAGCCCTCAACACCCCCAACACCAACCGGCTCTCGTACCTCATCCCTTTCTGGAATACCACCTCCACTTTCCTCTTTAACGTTAGAAACGTCAAAAGAATCTTTCATTTCTTCTTTAACGGTAGTAACGTTATGGGATCGGGAACTATCTTTCCACTCCTCTATAGCCTTCACATTGATGAGATAGATCACGCTTCGATAACGATAGTACTTCCTCGTAACAATCCCAGCGTTTCGAAGTTCGATGAGGTAGTTGGTGTAGGAGCGACGATGGATACCGAGCTTGGCACAGAGACGGGCGGGGCTCACTGGAACCACCAAAGCCCCATCCACATCCACCATGGTCGCATTGTAGATGAGTTCAATGAGAATACAACGGGCCTGATGGGACAAATCCTTTAAGGAGACGACCTTACTGACGAGTTCTGGAATACCAAGGACGTTACGCATGATCCCACCTCCACAGTGAACTTTGTCTCAGTTTACCACAACAATTGGTTAGAAAGAAGAGGTAACCCCACAATCTCGGAGATTGTGGGGTTTTTCTTTTACAGGGATTCATGTGATCAGTTCATTCAACCACTTCAAGAGTTGGTCGCTCCTTCTTCACCACTCGCATGATTTCCTCCATACCAGACATGGCTTGTACAAGGGCTGTCCCAAGGAGGAAGAAGTTGTAGGCAAATTCCCTCCCTACAGCCCCTTGGGTGTCGTTCCCATCCTGGAGCTCCTTGAGGATGTGGGTGATGCTCTTCAGGAAGTGGTAGGCAAAGGTAGCGTAGGTGTCAATGGTACGGATCTTCTCCATAAGCTGTGAAGGGGTCATGCGTTCGAAGTTGAACTCTTCACCCTCTTTGAGGTTCAAGAGTTCGAGGTTTTCGGTCATGCGTTTCCCTCCCTTTCCTCCCATGGTTGCATCTCACCGTAGTTCCTCCCATACTCCACATCGACCTGGAGGGGGACCTTGAGGAAGTCGACTGGAGGATGTTCCATGATCGATTTCACCAATGGAACGACCTCATGGAGGTCGTCCTCGTGGACTTCGAGAACGATGGAGTCGTGGACGGTCAGGATTGGACGAGCCCGGAGGGAGCGTTTGCTCAGCTCCTGGTAGATGCGGCAGAGGGCAAGTTGGGTAATGTCGGAGGCGGTAGATTGGATTGGGGCGTTGATGGCCTCCCGTTCCGCTTCCCCACGACTTGCCCCATCCCCGGAGAACACCTTGGGAATACGGCGTCGTCTGCCGAGGGGACTCTCCACATAGCCGTAGGTGTGGATGAGTTTCTTCTGCCTTTGGATGTACCGACGGACTCCAGGATAGGTCTCAAGGTAGCGGTCGATGAAGTGTTGGGCTTCTTCAACCGAAATCCCAAGTTGCTCGGCAAGGCCAACAGCGCTCATCCCGTAGACGATGCCGAAGTTGATCCGTTTCGCGTAGTTCCGCTCTTCTTTGCTCACCTCTTCCTTGTGGAAGATGAGCTGTGCTGTGGTGGTGTGGATGTCTGCTCCTTGACAGAAGGCGGCAATCATCGTTGGATCGTCGGCAAGGGAGGCGAGGACCCGAAGCTCAATCTGCGAGTAGTCGAAGTTGACGATGTACCCAGGTTCGTATGAAGGGATGATGAGCTTTTTGATGTCCTTGGCGCGGTGCTCTGGGATGTTCTGCATGTTCGGATCGGAGGAGGAGAGCCGTCCGGTCTTCGTCCCAGTCACGTTGAAGACGGCATGGATCTTCCCATCCGGCTGGATGTGGGAGGCGAACTTCTCCAAGAACGAGGTGAGGATTTTGTGCACCTGACGGTACCGGAGGATGATGCCAGCAACCGGATGCTGTTCGGCGAGTCGCTCAATGGTTGACCGATCGACGCTGTTCTGCCCTTTCTTCGTCGTCTTGGTGGGTACTAGACCGAGACAGTTGTAGAGGAGGTCGGCAACATGGTGGTGGGAGAGGGGAGAGAACGGTTCGCCACGGGTTGCCATCCACTGCTTGATCTCGTGGCGGTTCAGGAGTTCTTGGTGGATGGTGTGGAGCTCTTCTTCGAGGGAGCGTTTGAGTTCCTGGAGGTACACTTGATCGATGCGGACACCGGTGTACTCAAGGAGTGTGGTAGAGTGCTGGAAGGACATCACCATTCGGAAGACCTTCTCAAGCCCTTCCTCCTCAAGCCTCTTCGAGAAAACGGTGAAGAGTCGGTACGTCGCATCAGCGTCAGCACAGGAGTAGGTGAAGAACGTTTCTGGATCGGCGGAGAGGAAGGGGAAGTCTTCATGGAGCATCTGTGAAGCGTACTCCCCCATATCGGTGTGAACCATGGCCAAGAACTTGAGCCCGTGTTCAAGGTTCTCATCAAGGACAAAGTGGGCAACTTTGGTGTCAAAGTCCACCCGAGCCGGGATACGGAATTTCTTCCACAACCACTGGACGTCGAATTTCCCGTTGTGGGCAACGAAGACCTTCTCCCGATCGGTGAAGAGCTCTCTGAGGAAGGCAATGATGCGGTCAAGCTCTGCATCGGTGAAGTACCGCTCTGGTTTCCGTTCCTTGAGGAGCTGTTGGCGGTACGCCGCAACGAGACGCTTCACGCCACGAACCCCAGCCTGCCGAAGCTCTGCTTCCTTCGCCAAGCACAAGGCCGTCACTTCATCCTTGGTGTAGGCAGGTGGTTGGTACAAGAGGGGGATGGTGAATGCGGTACCTTTCTGGATGCTGAAGGAGATGGCGGTCACAACCCCATCCTCAGCAAACGGGGAAAGGACGTTGTTCGTTTCGATGTCGAATGCGATGACTGGGCTCTCCTTGAGCCGCTCCGCAACGGTGAGGAATGTCTCCCAATCCTTGACCACCACGTAGTTCGTCTCCTGTCGTGTGGTGGTGAGGAGGTTCCTGACACGGGAAATCTCCTTCGCCCACTGGGACTTCTGATCCGGATTGTACAGGATGGATGCCGGATGGAGTGTGGCCACCGCGTAGCACCCAAACTCCTCAAGCCAGAGGTCGGCTCCTCTGAAACGGTTGATACCGTTCTTCTTGAGGAGGCTACGAAGAGCCACATTCCCAAGAATAAGCACCACTTTAGGACGACAAGTAAGTACCTCATCCCACAACCTCCTTCGGCAACACTCAATCTCTATCCGTGAGGGGGTACGGTTGTACCCCCGTGCATCGGTAGGGTGGCAGAGGACAGCGTTGGTGATCCCAATGGAGAATTCGCTCAATCCCGTCTCCTTGAGGACTTCTCGGAGGAGCTGTCCTGACCGACCAACGAAGGGTTGTCCTTCTTTGGCTTCCGCTGCCCCAGGAGCCTCACCAACGATGAGGATATCAAGTGGTGTCTGCTCCTGGGGGAGAGAGGGAGGAACGAACACGGCGTCCTTCAGGGGACACCAGGCGCATTCCGCATAGGGTTTCTTCTGGAGACCGATGTGCAGTTCGGGTTGGAACACTTCTCGACGCATCTTAGTCCTCAGTGAGATTATACGATTGCGAATTCAAAAAGTCAACACCTCTACAAAAAATTTTTTGAAAATTTTTGGCTCTTACCATTCCCATTGAAGTTCGAATGCTTAAAACCATTCACCAATCTCCCAAGGTAGAGGAGCTTGAGTTTGGCCACCTCGTAGGGTAGGGCCTGTCGCACGCATTCTGCCATGCGTTCGTGGCCTAAGGAGTTCGGATCCTCTTCCCCAGGAAGGAAGGCGACTCGAACCGATCGGAAGAAGGGGAGGAGAGCCCGGGCGAAGGTGAGGATCTGTGGGATGGCATCCCGTGTGTCCCAGGCGAAGACCACCTCCTTGAACCCAGCCTCACACAACTGCGCCAGTTGTCGGTTCGTGAGCTGTTTCCCGAATGTGGCGACCGCACAGTACTCCCCATCCACGATCCCTGTGGTCAACGCATCGAAAACTCCCTCCACAAGCACTACCTTCGGGTAGAAGAGCGCCTGGTCGAGGTTGAAGAGGTAGTGAGAGGGAGGGCTGGCCTCTTCAGCCGATGGATTGAGGACCTTTGGGGTGAGTCCACTCACGTAGGCCCTCGCCACAAAACTCACCACCCGACCCCGATGGGTGATAGGGATGACCACCCGTCCACGGTACTTCCCCCACATCGCATACCCAATCCCGTACCGTTCAATCTGTGTTGGGGTGAGGTTCCTGGAGAGGAGGTACTCCCAGGCAAGGCGTCCCTCTTGGGTCATGGTGAAGTCCGTGGTGAACCCCTCAGGGAGGACGATGTCTGCATCGTCCTCATCCTGGGGCAGGAAATGTGGTCGGGGAACCGTAGGGATCGATTCTCCATCCGCTAAGAATCGGAAGAGCCGAGCAGTCGAGCCACTCTGCTCACAACGGAAGCAGTGGAAGACCTGTTTCTGCTCGTTGATGTACAGGTGCCACTTCACATCGTTGCAGAAGGGACAGTTGATACGGACCTCACCGGTTGAGGTCTTCCGATACGGGATATGGTGCTCGCTCAGGAAAATCTCCAGGTCACACCAGAACATACTCCGACTGAACCGTTCCAAGACGGGACTCCGTGAACGTCATCGTCTCATAGTCGACCTCAAGGGGGATCTCTTTGTCGGCCACGTTGTTCCGGTTCTTGTTGATGTAGAGGCGGATCTGGTTCTTGAACTTGTCCTCAACGGCGTAGTTCAGGGAGAGCACCACATCGGCGTTGTGGGTTTTTCCGTAGGCGCCTTTCACGTGTTCGAGTTTGATCTGCTTTGCGTCTGCCCCCTCTCGGTTGATCTGCGATGCCGTCACCATCACCACGTTCCGTTTGGTGGCGATAGCCCGAAGCTCCATGTACGAGGTCTCAAGTTCGAGCCACCGTTCCCGGTACGAACGCTGGGGGAGCATGATGTCCCCATAGTCCACAAAGACGATGTCTGGGATGTGCCCTTGGACAATCTGCGTTTCGATGTTCGCATCAAGCTGTGAGGGTGTCATGGAGAAGGTGGGAGCCTCAATGACGATGAAGTTGTCGAAGAGCGCCGCCATCACGTGTTCGTCAAGTTGCTGAATTGCCGACTGGGGATCGGCGAGGATATCCGTGTACTTCTTCGAGAGGATGAGGGAAAGGAGGCGTAACACAATCCGCTCCGCCGAGACCTCGAAGGTGTAGTAGAACACCTTTTTCCCCTGGATGATGGCTGACCAAGCCAGGTTAATGAGGAAGGCCGTCTTCCCAACCCCAGTCCCACCAAGGATGATGACGAGTTCCCGAGAGGCGAACCCGCCACCAAGGTAAGCGTCAAGGGTTGGGAAGAGCGTCCGAATCCGCTCTTCCTCAACCTTGGTGATGGTCCGGAGGACCTCCTCAAGATCCCTCCTGAAGAACACAGTCCTGATGTCCTCTGAGCGGAAGGACAACGACGAGACCACATCGTGGACGAAGGCATCAACCTTCCCCTCACTCACGTACTCAATGCCCCGGCGGATCACTTCCTGAGCCACCCGGACGCGGTGGACCTCCTGGAGGTGGTCAAGGTAGAACCGTTTCACCGCTGGGTTGACGTCCCCAGTGTAGGCCTTGAAGAAGGCCTCCACTTCCTTCGGTGAGAACTCCCGTGGTTCCTTGAAGATCGCCGCAATCATCGCCTCCTGAGAGGGGACATCACCATACGTGGCGTAGAAGGAACGGGCGACCTCGAACACCGCCTTATGGATGGGGTGTTCGAAGAAGTCCACCCTCAGGAGGTGATCCACCGCGTAGTGGAACTCCCGATCAAACACGTACAGGTACAAGAGCTCCCCAACATTCCCCACCAGGTTCACCACGTATACCCCCTCTTCTTGAGGAACTGCCGCACAAGATCACTCCCCAGCAGTGGTGAGGTCACCTTCTCCTCCTTGGGTTGGGGACTTGGTGAGGTAACCACCGACGAAGGAAGGGTGAGCCGCTTCCTCCCCTCGTCGTAGTACGCAATCCCGGTGTCTGAGAGGATGAGCCCTGGGTACAGTGGGGTCACCTCACCGAAGCGCCTGTGGAACTCATCGATGACGGTGAAGCAGTAGAGCTCAAAATCGGTGATACCTTTCCTGAGGAGCTTCTCCGTAGTGGCACACAAGGCTTTCCAGTACCGACTCTTCCGAGGGTTGATCCGGGAGACGATGCGGAGGGGGACCTGGTAGTAGTGGTAGTAGGCCCGCTCCAAACCTTCTGCGAGTTTGATCACCACCTGTTCAAACTCGCTCAGTGGGGCATTCCCAAGCTCATCCACGATGTACCGCACCAACGACACCTTCCTTCTTCCCAATGACACCACAGAGGCAGTGAACAGCCCCCTTGAAGTCGAACACCATCCCATACCAGGTGTGCCCTAAGGCCTCACCGAGGCGGGTCTCTGGTAAAGATCGGGAGGTGAAGGGAACGAGGGAGGGGAGGTTGAGGAACTCGGCAAGCCACGCCACTGGCCTCCCAACGATCCGCTGATCCCCAACAAGTTTCTGCATCGCTTGGTTCACGTAGGCGACGGTGTGGGTCTGGGTGAGGAGGATGAGCAATGGGTCAGAGATGAACTCCCCAAGGGGAGAAAACCCCTCAATGAGGACACAGAGATCCTCAACCGAGACATGACCATCGCGGAGGGGGTTGAGGTGTGACGGTCTGAAGTAGTGGGAGAATTCATCGGTGACGGATCGGGCAACCTCACGCATGACGGTAACGACTCTGGAGAACTCTGGGGCGTAGACGTTGAGGAGGTTGTGGAAGATGCGGACTTCGACACCTGAGAAACCGATGGGGAGGTAGAAGTACGGGTTCCGGTAGAAGAGGGGTGGGTAATTGGTGAGGGATAGTGTCTGGACTGTACCGGTGAGGGGATCGATGTTGAGGGAGGCGTTGAGGTAGGTGAGGAAACGGAGGTTTTGGACGTAGACTGGTGGGGAGAAGGGAGGGTCAGGTTGGAGAGCGGTAAAGAGCGTGTGGAAGGGGTTGAGGAACTCTTCAATCTTTTGGACGATCTCCTGACTCTTCGTGACAGCCACCAACTCATCCTCCAGGTTTGCACCAACGAAACAGACACGGATAGAATCGTTGGTTTTTACGGCCATCGTTTGAAATCCTCCTCCTTAGGTCTTTGTGTCATTCTGAATTTTAACATCGGGAACTTTAGTCTGTCAACAGG
>JANXBI010000010.1 GCA_025060675.1 Candidatus Caldatribacterium sp. | reverse complement strand
CCAAGCCTTGCAGGATGAGGGAGGATGGGAGAACAAGGCAACCTGCGAGGCGTTTTCCGAGTATGCTCGGGTGGTCTTTCGGGCCCTTCGGGGATCTGTGGACCTCTGGATCACCCACAACGAACCCTGGGTAGTGGCGTTTACAGGACACGCTGAGGGGCGAGTAGCCCCAGGAAAACGGGATTTCCAAGCTGCCCTTGAGGTCTCCCGCAACCTCCTCCTTGCCCATGGCATGGCCGTACAGGTCTTCCGAGAGGAAAAGCCAGGGGGAGAGATCGGTATCGCCGTGAACCTTTCCCCGGCCCATCCAGCTTCAGAGGCAAAGCATGACAGAGAGGCTGCACGACGTTACGACGGATACCTGAATCGCTGGTTCCTTGATCCGATTTTTCGGGGGCAGTTCCCCGAGGACATGCTCCTTTGGTACCGGAACAAGGGGTATGGAGTGGCCCCTTTGACCCCTGATGAGGGGAAACTCGTGTCGCAACCCTTGGACTTTTTAGGAATCAACTACTACTCTCGCCACATCGTAAGACAAGGCCAGAAATTTCCCCTCGAGATTGAGATTGTTCGGCTGCCCCAAGGGGTATACAGCGACATGGGTTGGGAAGTATACCCCCAAGGTTTGTACGAGATCGTGCAATGGGCATACAACATCTACAACCCTAAGACCCTCTACATCACTGAGAACGGATATCCCTCCCCCGATACCCTTTCTCCGGAGGGCCTTGTTCTCGACGAAGAACGCATCGCCTACCTCAAAGCACACCTTACTGCCCTCTCCAAAGCCTTAGAGGAGGGATATCCTATTCGGGGCTACTTCGTATGGAGCCTTATGGACAACTTTGAGTGGATGTTCGGCTTCACCAAACGCTTTGGGCTTGTGTACGTTGATTACGCTACACAAAGACGTATCCCAAAGCAGAGCTTTTTCTGGTACCAGAAAGTCATCTCCCAGAGGACCCCGTTTTGTTAAAAGACTTTCACCCTTCCTTTATCTCCCCTTAATTCACCTTGAGTACACTGGTTCTGACACTTGAGAAAGGGGGAGTGTGCTGTGCGGAAATCCTTCTGGCGTATTGCCATCACGGTACTCAGCATCATGCTCCTTTTCGGCTCTTTGGGTATCGCCGAAGCTCAGAGTACCCCAAAGTACGTCTTCCTCTTCATTGGCGATGGTATGAGCCTCTCTCTTGTCCACGCAACGCAAATGTACCTCCATGCCCTCAAAAGCGACAAACCAGGAGCAGAACAGCTTTCCTTCACGACCTTCCCTGTTGTTGGACTCACTTCTACTTACGATGCTGGACGGTACATCACTGACTCTGCCTCGGCCATAACAGCGATTATGAGTGGGCAGAAGACGCTTGATGGTGTCTTGAACATGGATCCCACGCTGACGAAGACGTTCAAGACTTTCGCTGAAGAGGCCAAGGAAAAAGGGATGAAGATTGGTGTGCTGAGCACTGTGTCCCTAGACCATGCAACTCCTGCTGGACTCTATGCTCATCAGCCTTCCCGGAACAATTACTACGAAATCGCTCTGGAAATCCCAAAAAGTGGTTTCAATTTCTTCGCTGGTGGAGGATTCCGAGAACCGAAAGGGAAAAAGGGTGATCAGCGGGATGTCCTTGAAATCCTCAAAGAGGCTGGATACACCATTGTGACGACCCGTGAAGAATTTGAGAAGCTCTCTCCACCCCAGGATAAGATCATCGTCATCAATCCTACGCTTGATGCTGATGCTGCCATGCCGTACGCCATTGACCGAAGCGCCACTGACTTTTCCCTTGCAGAACTTACCAGGAAAGCCATAGAACTCCTTGAAAATCCACAGGGTTTCTTCATGATGGTGGAAGGCGGGAAAATTGACTGGGCATGTCATGCCAATGATGTTAAGACTGCCATCGGAGACGTTCTCGATTTCGAGCGAGCGGTCGCCGAAGCCGTGGAATTTGCAAAGAAGCATCCTGAGGAAACCCTCATCGTCGTCACCTCAGACCACGGCAATGGCGGCATAAGCCTTGGCTATGCCCTCACCGGGTACAACCTCTTCCTCCACCGCCTTGAAAACCAGAAAGTATCGTACCTTGTGTTCTCTGAAAAGGTGAAGTCCTGGCGTGAAACAACACCCAAAGAGGAACAGAAGCTTGCAAACTTCCTCCCCATTATCGAAGAATACTTTGGCCTCCGCATCCTTTCTAAGGAAGAGAAAGAGCAGCTTGCTGCTAAAGCAAAGGAAGGCGATAAAAATGCAGCAGAACTCCTTGGCCTTTCCCTAGAAGACCACGAAATCGCACTCCTTGAGCGAGCATTTGCGGCAAGCATGAGCGGTGAGAAATTGACTGATCCGGAGAGCAAACTCCTCTTTGGTGGTTACGACCCTCTCACCGTTACACTCACACGACTCCTTGCGGCGAAGGCAGGGATTGGCTGGACCACTTTCGCTCATACTGCGGAACCGACTCCCGTCTTTGCCTTTGGCGCAAAGGCAGACCTCTTTGGCGGGTTCTACGATAACACCGACCTCTATACCAAGTTCAAAGTGGCCTTAGGGCTTGTCCCTGCAGAAAGCGTCACGCGATAAAATCGGCATCCTTCGTGTTCCCCCCTCCCCAGACCCACGGGTTGTAAAGACCCGTGGGTTTCTTGTTTTCAGTTGCCCGAAAAAATTCCCTCATCCCTTCTTGGGCTCTTAAGCTCTTTGGTGCCTTTGCCGATAATAAAGGAGAGAAGCAAGAAAGGGGGTTTTTCGACCTTGAAAATCAAAACAAAGATATCCCTCGGGTTCCTGATTCTTGCCGTTCTTGCGGGTATCATAGGCCTTGTAGCCCTTTTTGCCCTCACCACCATCAACACCACTTTCCAAGACGTAGAAGAGTCCTTTCCCCTCCTTTTGGCCACCTCGCGCCTCAAGGACATCCTGGCAAGCTACAACGCCCTCATCTCATCGTACCTTGCGGAGGAGGACTTAGAAAGACTCAAAGCGTATGAGGCATCGTTCAGTACGCTTAACGCTCGTTTTGCGATGTACCTTGAGGCTTTCCGCCTTGGGAGTACCGCAGAGGAGTTCACCTCAAGGTACGGAGAACTCTGGGCTGCAGAGCAATTCCCCTATGTACTTTCCCCCATTCCTGAGGGAAGCGACCTTGCCAAAAAACTCCAGGAGCTCCGCACGCTCCAAGCCACCTATGCCACAAAGGCTGACGTCCTCCGAAAATCTCGGCAAGAATACATTACGAACCGGAACAAGCGGAACGAGAAAGCTATCGCCATGGATGAACCAGCAAACACCATCGTGAACTTCGTCCGCATCGTAGGAGAGATTATTGCCAAGCAAGGCGATCCTCTCAATGAGATTTACTTTTGGGTCTTCCGCTCTTTCTATGGCGGAGAGGAGGAAAGCCGAGCCAGGGCAAACATAGGGTCGTACTTTGACAGCTTCCGGAAAGACTTGGAGCAGGCAGAGTTTTCCGAGGAAACGAAAAAGACTATTCTCGAGCGATTGAGCGCCTTTCGAGAGAAAACTGAAGCCCTCCTTGCAACCATGTACACTCCTGGTGCCACCCGCACCGATGAGGAGTTCATGGAGTTCTACCGAGCATACCGTTCCCTCCAGAGCACGCTGAACGCTCTGCGTCTTGACAAGTGGGTGGACCGCCTCTATGCCCTGAACCAGGATCGGAAAAACTACCTCCTCCTCTCAGGTGAGGCAAAAGAGAAAGCCCGGGAAGCAGTCGACAAAAACTTCGAAATCCTCACCAAATTCTTTGAAGGGGACTTCCTCAACATCTACGCTGCCGTCGCCGCACAAACGGTCGTTAACGACCGTTTCAAACCCCTCAAGTCCCTCTGGGCAGAAGTGGTGCAGCTTGACAAAAACCTCAGCCTCCTTGAGGAGCAAATCCACAGAACCATTGAGGAAATGCGGGGCATTGAGGGAAACATTGCTCAAGCCATGGAAGCCATCAACGAGGATGTGCGGAACCAATTCGCCCAAGGCATAAAGGTCGTTGCACAAACGCAAAAAGCCCTCAACCAGACACTGTACCTCATCGTCGCCCTTGTGGTCATCGCCGCCATCGTTCTTGCCCTTTCCCTTTCCCGGAGCATCACCCTGCCTCTTCGCCAAGGCGTGGCTTTCGCCAAAGTCCTGGAGTGCGGTGACCTCACGCAGCGGATGGAGATACAGCGAAAAGATGAAATTGGCGACCTTCTTGCCTCTCTCACCCAGGCTTCGACCTCCTTGTGCCACTTCCTCACCGAAGTTGCCGCCTCGGCTCGAGACATCCTCAAAGCCATGGACGACCTCAGGAAGACTTCCCGAGAAATCGCCTCCACTGGAGACCAAATTGCCCAGACCATTGCCCAGGTGGCCAAGGGGTCTGAGGAGCAGAGCCAAAGCCTCCACCTCGTCTCCCAGAGGATGGAGAAGCTGCTCTTGGAGATGCGGGCAATG
>JANXBI010000073.1 GCA_025060675.1 Candidatus Caldatribacterium sp. | reverse complement strand
AACGCACGAAGGCTGTCATCCACATGGCTGAGGAGGTCTACGAAGCCTTGAGCAATGTGGCGGCGATTTCTGAGGAGAATGCGGCCGCAGCAGAAGAAGTGGCTGCTTCTTCTGAGGAGCAGAACGCCGCGTTACAGGAGATGGATAGCACCATAACCGAAACAGCAGAATTAGCTCGGAAGCTTGAAGAAGACCTTGCGCAGTTTAAGATTTGAAGCGCCCCAACCCTTCCAAGAGTTTACCCGCTGGGCGATAAGGAGGGGTGCTCTTCTCGTCCTTTGGGCCTTTTCTCTCTTCCTTGGGGCATCCCTCGCCTTCGTCCTCTATCTCTCCGGGACAGTAACCTCTATCGTCACCGCTTCAGTCGTGGAAAACGCGGGAGAAATCCGAGAAAACGTTCGGAGGATTTTCTCAAAATACACTCCAGTCCTCCAGGAGCTCCTCCTTTCCCTCCGAAACAACCCAGAAAACATCGATGGAAAGGTCCAAGCAGCATGCGTTTTTCCTGAACTCGAGGAAATACACTACTTCTGGATCACCCCTCAGGGTCTTATCTTTGCCACTAACTACCCAAAAGACCTTGGCCTTGATCTCTCTGCTTTCCCCAAGTTCTGGGAAGCTCTCAAAAAGGAACTTGCACAAAAACCAGTGGTAGTACATCCTTTCGCCCTTGAGACAAGAACGGGGCGTATCCGGATGTACCTGTACACCCGCACCGAAAATGGCAACATCCTCGAGCTTGGAGTCACTCTCCGACAAAGCGTCCTTGACCCCCTCTTTGAGGATATAAAGCGCCTCGAGCACCTCCCCTTCGTCAAACGTGTCGGATTGTACACGGCACACTTCCTCCCTGTCGCCTCTGCCTTCCCTCCTCTCCCCGAGGGACTCAAAAGGCGTATGGCAGCACTTCCCCAAAGACAACGCTTTGGTCTTGCTCGCCAAACCGTAATCCAGCGAATACGAGTTCCCCTCCTCAGTAACGTCGCGATGACGATGTTGACTGTCACTGAGTTTGACTTCCTTGCTCTCTACGTTTTCTCTGGGGTACTCCTTCTTGCCGGACTCCTTTTCCTTTTGCACTTTAGGAGGCAACACAATACCTGCCTTGCCAGGATAGCGAATGACCTTGCAACGCTCAGCACTATCGCCAAGAATGACCTTCCTTCACCAAAGAGAGAATTTGCCTTCCTTGAGACGCAACGTATTGCCGAGGCCCTCTACACATCGCGCAGGGAAATCGAGGAAGCCTTCACAGTCTTTGCCCACAAACTCGCTCTGATTGCTGAGGGATACGACACCAAAACTTCTCTGCACATGCAACGGGTAGCCAAAATCACCGAGCTCCTGGCTCGGGAGCTTGGCATTGTTAACCCCGACATTCCCCGTTACGCCGGCCTACACGACATTGGGAAAATCTTCATCCCCCGGGAAATCCTCAAAAAGGAGGGACCGCTCAGCGAAAAGGAGTGGGAGCTCATGAAACTCCACACCCTCCTTACTGAACAACTCTTTGATCATCCCCGCCTTGTGACTGCTCGGAACATGGCTTTGTACCATCATGAGAACTTCGACGGCACAGGGTACCCAAAAGGCCTCAAGGGCGAAGCAATCCCCATCGAAGCTCAAATCCTCAAAATCGCCGATATCTACGATGCCCTACGAGACGATCGCCCGTACCGAAGAGCGTTTTCTCATGAGGAAGCCATGCGAATAATCCTCGAAGGCGATGAGCGGGTACGAAGGGAACACTTCCACCCTAAGGTCCTTGCCGCATTCCTTAAACTCGAGAACGCTATCCGTGCCCTCTACGACGAGGTATAATAAGGAGAAAAACGAGGGAAAGGCGATGCAAGAGTTTTTCCAGGCAGTCCAAGGCATAGCGCTCATTCTCATCCTCCTTGGGTTTGGGTACCTGCTTGCCACCTTCGGATGGGTTAAAAAGGAAGATTCGGAGTTCCTCACCCGCTTCGTGGTGACCATTGCTCTCCCCCCGTACATGGTAGTCCACCTTACCACACATTTCACGAGAGACACCCTCCTTGACCTCGGAAAAGGACTGCCGGTACCAGTGGTTTCCATGTTCCTTACGTATCTCCTTGGTCTTGGCCTTGCCTATGTTCTCCGCCTTCCCCCAACGAAGCGGGGCATTTTCGTCGTTGCCTTCTCCCTCTCTAACACCATATTCGTTGGGCTTCCCGTATGTCAGGCGCTCTTTGGAGAGAAAGCAACGCCTTTCGTCCTCCTCTACTACATGGTCAACACGACGTTTTTCTGGACCCTTGGAGCGCTGGGTATTGCCCTTTCAGGGAACCCCAGAAAGCACCTCCCCTTGCCCAAGACGGTGCTGCAGTGCGTTCTCAATCCTCCCTTCATCGCCTTCTTTGTGGGGATTGCCCTTATCCTCCTCCAGTGTCCTCTCCCGGGAATAGCTCTCGAAGCGGCGAAAATGGTTGGTAGCCTTACCACGCCCCTCTCCCTCCTTTGTGTTGGGACAACGGTCAATTTACGACACATTCGCTTGAACAGAGACCTGCTCCTTGTGCTTTTGGGAAGATTCTCCCTGGCTCCCCTCCTTGTCCTTCTCGTTGCTCGGCTCTTTCCTCTTTCGGCTCTTATGCGAAACGTGTTCTTTGTCATGTCCGCTATGCCAGTCATGATGCAGTCGTCGCTCCTTGCCCGTCTCTACCATGCAGACTATGAGTACGCAACAGGCCTTATCGCAGCGACGACCGCTCTCAGTGCTCTTGTTATCCCCCTTTTGAAGGTATGGGTGGTGCACCTGTAACTATGGAAAATCTGGAACTCTTCCTCCTTGCTTTTGGACTTGGGCTTGACGCGCTTTCGGTGGCTTTTGCCTTTGGCATGTGCCAGACAGCATGCCCTCTTGGCGCGAAATTCCGTCTCTCCTTCGCCTTCGGTGCGTTCCAGTTCTTCATGCCCCTTTTGGGGTTTTTCGCCGGCGAAAGGGTAGCACGATTCGTCGCCTCTTTCGACCATTTTGTGGTACTGAGTATCCTGTCCTTCATCGGCATCCGGATGATTCGCGAAGGGGTGTCTCGGGATACCCGAGAAACGTTCCCAGACCTCAGTCGTGGGTGGCCACTCCTTTTCGCCTCTCTGGCTACAAGCCTCGATTCCTTAGCGGTAGGATTCTCCTTTGCGCTTCTCAGGGATACGGTGCTTTTTGAAGCACTGGTCATAGGGATCTTCGCCTTTACGATGACCTATCTTGGGGTCTCTCTGGGACACCGAGTACAGAGGAAAGCCCTTTTCGCTAAACCTGAAGTCGTCGGCGGAATAGTCCTCATCCTCATCGGGTTAAAAACTTTCCTTGAACATTCTTAATGAAGAGAGAAGGCGAGGCCGTGCGAAAACAGTGCGTTTTTGGTCCAATTCTTTCTCGAAGACTAGGGAGCTCCCTTGGAGTTAACCTCGTTCCGTATAAAACCTGTAACTTCGACTGCGTATACTGTGAGTGTGGACCAACGCTTCAGCTTGTTGTCGAACGCAAAGAGTACCTACCTTCTGACCTTGTGATTGCCACCCTTAAAGAAGCAGCGTGGCGCCTGAAGGATCACCGCCCTCTTTGCGTTACCTTCGCCGGTTGGGGAGAACCCACCCTCCACATATCCCTTGGGGCTATTGCCGAAGCGACGCGTCGTATTTTCCCCAAAGAACGTCTTGTGCTCATCACCAATGGGGCACTCTTTGCCCGGTACCGCACCCTCCTTGAGGAAGTTCAGGTTTTCGACCTTGTGATTCCCTCCCTCGATGCAGGACGCGAGGAAACCTTCACAAAGATCAACCGTCCCCATCCCTCCCTAGGCTTTGCCGAACACCTAGAAAGCCTTCACCTCCTGCGGCAACACTTCACAAAGGATATCTGGCTTGAGGTTTTCGTCGTCCCAGGAGTGAACGACACCCCGGAGGAGCTTAAGGCCTTACAGAAACACCTCCAGACCCTTTCTCCCGAACGCATCCACATTAACAGTCTTGACCGACGTCCAACCTGCGAGTGGGTTCAGGCGCCGTCACAGGAAAGGCTCGAGGAGATTGCTTGTTTCCTTGGGGGAGAGGTTATCCCTCCCGTTGGGAAGACCAAAGGTCCCGGGCTCTCTTCAGGGCAGCGATATGGCCCTCGTGAGTCCCGCAGCACCCCCCGATAATCCGGACACCGAGCTCAAAAAAGCGAGGAGCAAGAGAGAGGAAGTCTTCCGGGGTCTCGTGGTAGGTAACTTCTCCTCCCTGGAGAGAGGGTACCCCTGCATTGGGCTTGGCAGAGAAGGGACCAGGGTACACTTTCTGGTACTCCTCAAAGATGGCCAGAGCTTCCCGAATCCCCGTACCACAGTTTGCCCCAAGAACAACCCCTGCTTTTCCCCAGAAAAGGCGAGCGATGCTTTCGGGGGTTTCCCCAAGGAGGGTCACCATCTTCCCTCCCCGGGACTCAAAGGTGAAGCTGACGATAGCCTCCCCACCTACAGCCTCGACGGCTTCAAGAGCAAGGAGGGCTTCTCTGCTGGAGCTAAAGGTTTCAAGGTGGAAAAGGCGTATCCCCATCTCAGAGAGCAGTTGTACCGCCTCCCGAAAGGCTTCCCGTGCTTTCTCCTCCGTAAGGTCCCCAAAAGGCTCCATGAATTCTCCAAGAGGTCCCAAAGACGCAGCAAGCAGAACCCCTGGACGGAGTGCCCGACGGGCAATGCGCACACCCTCCCTCAGGATATCCACAAGGCATCCATCAAGGCCAGAGCGGGCAAGACGGACACGGTTCCCACCGAAAGTATTCGTCTGAATCACATCCGCTCCACTCTCAACGTAACTTTTGTGGACCTTGAGAACCTCTTCGGGATGGGAGAGATTCCACTCCTCAGGTGGATACCCAGGAGGAAGACCAAGTTGCTGCAATCGTGTCCCCATAGCACCATCGAAGATGAGGATGCGTTCTCTCAAGAGCTCCCAAAGCACAGCCTTCACCCCTTTTCGGGGATTATACCAGAAGTGTTCCACGTGGAACACTTCCTATGGTATGCTAAAGCGAAAGAAAGGAGGAAGGATATGGAACGCATTACTTTTGTCCAGGCCGGATTCGGATTTTTTGGCGAGGGATGGACAGACCTCCTTCTGCGAAGTGCAGACGTAGAGCTTTGCGCTGTTGTGGACCCAAGTAAAGAAGCCAAAGAACGCTTCATGAAGCGTTTCGGGGATCGAGGAATCCCTTTCTTTTCCACTTTGAGTGAGGCCCTCAGAGAAACGAAGCCACAGGCGATCCTCATCGTCACCCCAAACGCCGCACACCGAGAAGTTGCTGAAGAAGCATTAGCCGCCGGGCTTCACATCCTCTCCGAAAAGCCCTTGGCTGATACCTGGCGCAACGCTTTAGCCATATACGCCCTTTGGGCACGGACACCACACCTGGTATATGTGGTGAGCCAAAATTACCGCTTCCGTTCCGAGATTCGAGCCCTGAAAAAGGCACTCCTTGAAGGACGATGTGGCACTATCGAGTACGTCACGTACGAATTCCACGAAACGCTGCAACTCGGGGGATGGAGAATTTCCATGGAGCATCCCCTTTTGGCCGATATGAGCGTGCACCACTTCGACATTCTCCGCTTCGTCCTCGAAAAAGAACCCCTTTCGGTCCGTATAGAGAGCATGAATCCCTCCTGGAGTCCTTTCCAAAGCGATACCGTAGCATCGGGAACCCTGATTTTCGACCCTAAGGTGCTCGTGCATTATTTCGGAAGTTGGGTAACGCGGGGGTACAGGACCGGTTGGAACGGCGTCATTCGGTTCTTCGGGAGTGAGGGAACGCTCACCTTGGAGAATGATCGAATCTTCTTCGAAGACAAAGAGGGTAAAAGGGAAGAGGTGCGCTTCTCCCGTTACCAAACTGACGGACGCCCCTTCGTTCTCCAAGAGTTCGTACAAGCGGTACGAAGCGGTAGGGAAGCAGAAACTTCTCTCTCGGACAACATCAAAACATTTGCCCTTGCTTGCGCAGCCGTCGAGTCAGCACAACGGCACGAAGAAGTCAAACTCCAGTACTACTTCGAAGACCTCAAAAACGTTGCTAAAGAGTCGTAAAGACTTTCCGGGCAAAAATCATGTACGTCGTGTGAGCCACCATACGGTCGAAGGGACGAAACGCGACGGGATTCGGCTTGTATCCCCGAAGGAGGCTCTCCCACACCTGGATATCCACAAAGGGGAGAGCCTCGAGCCCTCGAAGAACTTCCATCACCTGCCCAGCTGTAGGAGAGACTACGGCGAGCCTTCCTCCTCCCCGGAGGGCATCCCAACACTGCTTCAGGTATTGCCAAGGTTCTGGAACGTCAAGGAAGAGGGCATCGACGTCTCTTTCCACAAAACCTTCAGCAATGTCCCGGGGATGAATGGTCACACGGTGGAGAACCCCCCATTCCCTGAGATTCTCCTCCGCCAAGGGGATGAAATCCCCACGACGTTCGTAAGCATACACTCGACCTCTTTCCCCCACAAGGCGTGCCAAAGCCCCACACATCGCTCCACTCCCAAGCCCCACATCAATAACCCGATCTCCTTCCTTCACATCGAGCATCAGGAGGATATACCCAAGGTCTTTGGGATACACAATCTGGGTCCTGCGACGCATGTGAAAAACATTTTCCACCACTCCAGGTTGCAACAGAAAAGCCTTTTTCCCTTTCGAGGTGAGAACATACTCTCCGAACTCTTTCCCCAGAAGCTCTGATAACTCGATATTCCCAAGATGCGTGCCCAGAGACTTCTCTGGAGCAACTCGCACGAGGTAATCTCGCCCGTCTTCCAACCAGATGTACACACGATCGCCTTTTTCGATGGGCATGCCTGCCTCCTTTGTGCGGCAGTATTATAAACCACAAAAAAGCAAGTCTTCTGTGGATAACCTGTGGATTTCTTATTCCCTTGTGTACACCTTCTTCAGGAAAAGAGAACTTTGGTAAGATATCCACAGGAAAAAACGAGGAGAAAGCGCTTCTTCTCTGTGACATTTTGGGAAAATCACCCAAAGGATGTTTCAGGAAAATTGTCGATGAGGTTGTGGATAACCTGTGGACAAACTGCGAAGGATGCTCCGCAACGGAGTGACATCGCTTTGCCTGCACCTCTCAAGTGACCAGGAGGAGAAAATGCTCGCCTTTGTGAGTCTCCTCCACAGGGCCAATACGCGCTGCAACCTCACGGGTTTCGCGGGAGAAGAGGACATTCTCGTCGAGGGAGTACTCGATAGCCTCACTGCTCTCACCTGGGATGAGGTCTTTAAGGCATCCCAAAGCCTCGTTGACGTTGGGACAGGTGGAGGGATTCCAGGAATCCCTCTCAAAATTGCCTACCCTGCCCTCCAACTCACCCTCCTTGAGGCCACCGCAAAGAAGTGCCGTTTTCTCGAAGAGGCTGTGCGCCTCTTGGAGCTTGAGGAAACCCAGGTTCTCTGTGGACGAGCTGAAACAGTAGCCCATGACCCGACGTCCCGAGAACGGTACACCCTTGCCACGGCTCGAGCCCTAGGAGAACTCCGAATCATCCTAGAACTCACTACCCCCTTCATCCGACCTGGGGGGTTTGCCCTTTACTACAAAGGACCGAACGTGCAGGAAGAAATCAAAAACGCGCAGAATGCCCTTCATGTCCTCAGAAGCACCATCGTTGCCCTTCGAGACGTCCCTGTCCCTTTCCGTTCCCGGAAAACCACCCTTGTTCTCGTCCAGAAAACCGCTCCCACACCTCCCCAATACCCTCGACGACCTGGAATGCCAAAGAAGCGTCCTCTCTAAGACCACGTTCCACGTGGAACACTACTTCCCAATGCAAAAGTGGGTAAAAATGGTGTCGAGGAGTTGCTCGTCCACCCGCTCCCCTGTGAGGCGTTGCATTCCCAAAAGTGCCTCGTTCACAAGGACTCCCAAGACATCCAAGGGGGCACCACTTGCCTGAGCCTGTTGTGCTTCTTGAAGGCACCTGAGGATTCCTTCAAGCTCTTCCCTCTGGCGGACGGTAAGGAGAACAAGGTCTTCCTCCGGACCAAGGCGCTCCTGGGCATACCGCACCAAAGTCGACAGGAGTTCTTCCCTTCCCTCGCCGGTAAGAGCCGACACCTCAAGAATCGACTCTCCGGGGTAGAGGGCCTCCACATCCTTTCTTGTAAGGACCTGGGGAAGATCGCTTTTGTTGAGTACCACAAGATGAGGACGGGATCGCACAAGGTCAGCAATTTCCCGATCCTCCTTTCCAAGTGGCTGGCTTCGGTCGAAAACCACAAGAACGTAGTCAGCACGCTCAAGGTAGGTTCGCGTCCGTTCCACTCCTATACGCTCCACAGGGTCTTCACTTTCCCGAAGACCTGCCGTGTCGACAAAGCGGAAAGGAAAACCTTCAAGAAGGACGAACTCTTCTATGGCATCCCTGGTTGTCCCTGGAAAAGGCGTGACGATGGCCCTCTCCTTGCCTACGAGAAGGTTGAGCAAACTCGACTTCCCCACATTCGGTTTCCCAGCAATCACAACAAGCATCCCCTCTTCAAGGGGTTGAAGACGTTTGCTCCGATCAAGCTCTTCCTTTATCTCCAAGGCTAAGGCGGTGAGTTCCTTTTGAATGTGCTCTTCTATGTCTTCTGCTGGAACATCGAGGAAATCACAGGAAGCTTCTATATGTGCTTCAAGAAGGAGAAGTCTCCGCTTCCATTCCTCCACCTTTCCTCCAAAGGCTCCCTTGAGATGACGCAGTGAAAGCTCAAGGACTTTCTCCGAACGCGCTCGCACAAGCGTCGCCACAGCTTCCGCCTGCAGAAGGTCAATACGACCATTCAAGAAAGCCCGTTCGGTAAATTCCCCAGGACGGGCCAGACGAGCACCCTCTTGGAGGCACATCTCGAGGACTTTCCGCACCACCAGAGGCCCTCCATGGAGATGGAATTCCACCACATCCTCACAGGTGTAACTCTTGGGAGCTCGCATGACGACGCAGAGCGCTTCATCGAGAGGCTTTCCCGTCCTCGGATCCACAACTTCCCCAAGATACATGCGAAAGCTCCGGAAATCTTCTACCCGTTTCCCTGCCCGGGAACGAAAAAGCCGGGACGCAATGGGCACCGCATCCCGGCCGCTTAGGCGAACAATGCCAATAGCCCCCACCCCAGGCGGCGTGGCAATGGCCACAATCGTATCATCTCGTATCATGAAGCCCTCCCATTCCTCCCTTCATGACGCTGGGACCGTGCTCGGTTTTTGGGTCGCGACTGCTTCTTTTGTTGAGCTTTTAGGTCGATTACCACACGTCGATTGGGTTCCTCCCCTACGCTGTACGTCACAACCTCCGGGTGGTCCTTGAGCGCCATATGGACAATACGCCGCTCCCGAGCATTCATAGGAGCAAGCCGGATCCTCTTCTTCTCCCGTACCACCTTTCTGGCCATGCGTTCAGCAAGCTTACGTAGTGCTTCTTCCCGGCGCTTCCGGTATCCTGAGACATCCACTTCCAGAGGAACCTCTCCGAAACCCCGGCGAGCGAGGAAAGTCCGCACCAAGACCTCGAGGGCCTCAAGCGTCTCGCCCTTCCGACCGATGAGGATTCCGGCATCCTTCCCATCGAGCATGCAACGGAGTACCCCATTGTCGTCTTTAGCATCCACCGTAACCTCAAGATCCATTTTTGCCACAAGTTCCCGGAGGAACTTCTCAACCACCTCGTGGGCCTCAGAAAGCCCACTCGTCTCTGGAGGAGAAGCTTTTGGGATTGCCTCCGTCTCCTCCTCGTCTTTCACCCAGACACGAACCTTCACCATCCGGGGGACGAAAACACTCAGGAATCCTTTAGTCTCTGAGAGAACTTCATACCCCAGCCGCTCTCGAGAAACATCAAAATAGCGCGAAGCTCGCTCGAGCACCTCTTCGAGAGTCTTCCCAGACACTTCAACGCTTCTTTTCACGGCGTTCTCCCCCCTTCTTCACTTGCGGACGAACAAGTTGGTCTCTCCGAGGCAAAGACGTTGGGGTAGGGGAGGCAGGCTTTGCCCTACGGAGCTGCGCCTCGAGCATGTACTGCTGGAAGATGTAGAAGAGATTCGAGACGAACCAGTACAGAAGCACTCCCGAGGGCAAGCCCCAGCTGATGAACACGAGAAACACAGGCATCACAACCATGAGGAGGAGGTTTTGTTGTGCTCCCTCACCAGAGGAGGGAGGCGTGCTGATTTTCTGCTGCCAGAAGGTCGTTGCCCCCATGGCCAAAGGCAGAATGTAGTACGGATCAGGACGGGAAAGGCTTGGGAGCCATAAAAATCCTGCCTGGCCATAATCGTAGGTCACAAGAACACGGTACAGAACGAAGAGGAAGGGAAGCTGAATGAGGAGCGGAAGACATCCTCCAAGAGGATTGACACCTTTTTCCCGGTACAGTCGCATGATTTCTTGATTGAGTCTCTGCGGATCTTTACCGTATTTCTCTTGGAGCTTCTTAATCTCTGGCTGAATCTCCTGCATCGCCCGGGCAGAAAGGTTCTGCTTGTGAATGACAGGATAGAGGGCCAATCGAACAACCACAGTCAGGAGGATAATAGAAATACCGTAATTTCCGGTGAGCTGGTAAAAGAAACGGAGCACGAGCTCCATGACTTTCGCCAGACCATCCCAAATTTGTGCAAACATTGCCATCACCTTTCGTTTCTTATTTCACCGGATCGTATCCACCGCGGGAGTAAGGATTGCAACGGAGCATTCGCCAAAGACTCAGCAGGAGACCTTTCCAAAGTCCATACTTGCGCAATGCCTCTCGAGCATACTCAGAGCAGGTAGGCTCAAAACGACAACTCTGGGGAAGGAGGGGAGAAAGGTACCTTTTGTACCATACCAGTGCTTGGTCAAGAAACTGCAGCACGGATTCTGTAATCCTCACCCGTTTTGCTCCACCCTTTCAAGAAGCTCTCCCATCCAGAGGACAAGGGAGGCGAAATCAACTGAAGCAACCTCTTCATCCCCAAGAAAGAAGAAATCAAAAGGCTTATCTTTCCAAGCGGGGTAGTAGTGTACGCGAAAGGCTTCCCTGAGTCTCCTCCGTATACGATTCCGGCGCACCGCCTTTTTGCTCCGCCCCGCAAAGCACACCCGAACAGGACCAGTCTCTCGTTGGTAGAAAAAAAGGCGCAAAGGGCCACAACTCACCCTTTGCCCCTTTGCAAAAAGACGCGCAAAATCCTTCTCTTTCGTGAGGGTTTCCATCATACGGTGAGGCGTTTCCGACCCTTCTTCCGCCTCCGGCGAAGGACCTCCTGTCCTCCTTTAGTCTTCATTCGTGCACGAAAACCGTGTTTCCTTTTGGCACGCAAATTGTGGGGCTGATAGGTCCTCTTCATAGCATCTGCTTCCCCTTTCACGAATGTGCTGTGGTATCATTATATTGCAAGGAGAGACTCCGGTCAACAAGAGCAGGTTACCGCCTTGCGGGAGAAAGTTCGAAGGGTTCCTCCTAGAAGACCTCTCGTTCTCCATTCCGCACAACAAAAGCATTCGGTGCGTGTTGCTAGTCACAAAGTGGAGAACCGCCCAAGGACTTTGAGGGCCTCCCTTAAGGACGATGAGAGCCACTTCCTAGAGAAAAACGGCTGCGGCGAATTTCCCTGCCCTGCAACTTGGCGAGGGCTTCTAGACACCGACTGCGGTTACGATCATCCCAACCCCTCTGTCACTCCAGGAAATTGCACCCATGGGATAACCACAGTGACTGTGCAATGGTGTACAATAAAGGCATGCCGGAGCTTCCAGAAGTTGAGGTTCTCCGAAGAGAGCTTACACCAGTTCTCGTCGGGCAAAGGATTCTTGAGGCGCATATTGCTGATCCCCACCTCGGTGTCCCGAAAGGAGTTCTCGAAGGAAAGACGATTCTTGCCCTTGAGCGCCTGGGGAAGTACCTTCTTTTCCCCTTTGAGGAAGGGGGATGCCTAGTCGTGCACCTTGGGATGACCGGACAACTCGAGGTGACCAAGGAGAACGCTCCCCGAAAACACGAGCGAGCGCGCTTTGTGCTCTCCTCTGGAACACACCTCTCTTTCATTGACCCGCGGAGGTTTGGGAAAATCTCTCTCCTCGACGCCAAAGAAACCCTCCAAAGAAAACTTGGTATCGACCCTTACTCCCCAGATTTCACTTTCTCGAGGTTCCAGGCTCTCCTTGAGGGGAGAAAACGCCTCAAGGATTTCCTCCTTGACCAGCGAAATCTCGCTGGTATCGGCAATATTTACGCCAGCGAAATTCTCTTCTGGGCTCGTCTCCACCCAAGGCGCTCTATCAACTCTCTCTCCCTGGAGGAACAAGAACGGCTCTTCAAAAGCATCCGTAAGGTCCTTGATGAAGCCATTGCGGCAAAAGGGACAACCATCAGAGACTTTCGCCGCCCAGGGGGAGAAAGTGGCGGCTTCCAGAACCTCCTTTCCGTATACGGGAAAACGGAGTGCCCGCGCTGCAAGGGGCCTGTTGTACGAGAGGTCCTCTCTTCCCGAAGCACGTACTTCTGCCCCCAGTGCCAGCCTCTTGCGTGAGGCTTGTACTAGTCTTGTAAAATACAACAAAGAAGAGGAAAGGGTCGATGGGAATGGCGACAGTAACAATTAAAGATGTGGCAAAAAAAGCAGGAGTCACCGTGACCACCGTTTCTCGGGTGCTTAACAACAGAGGTTACATCAGCGAAGCAACTAGAGAAAAAGTGTACCGAGCAATGAAAGAGCTCAATTACCAACCTAATGAAATTGCTCGATCTCTTCTGCGAAGGAGGACCCACATTCTTGGAATCATTCTTCCTACTGTAGCTCACCCCTTCTTTAGCGAACTGGCTTTCTTTATCGAGTACTATGCGTACGAGTACGGTTATAAGGTCATGCTCTGCAACTCACAACTTGACCAGAAAAAGGAAAAAGAGTACGTCGATATGCTCCGAGGAAATCAGGTCGATGGCATCATTATGGCCAGCCACACCTTAGAGGTCGATGAGTATCTGAACCTGAAACTCCCTCTTGTGACCTTCGACCGGCAGCTGTCGCAAGACATCCCCTTTGTTTCCTCCGATAACTACCTGGGGGGCACCTTAGCGACCAATCTCCTCATTGACAAAGGGTGCAGAAAGATCGCTCACATCTGTGGTAATCTCCGCCTCAATATGCTGGCAAACCAAAGAAACAAGGCTTTCGTTGCTACCGCCCAGGCCCGAAAGGTCGAGTATGTGACCATAGAAACAGACCTCAACGTCTTTGACATAAGTCAATACGACAAGCTTGTTCTAAAACTCTTTGAAGAACATCCAGATGTTGAGGGGGTTTTTGCTGGGAGCGATGTCATTGCTGCCAGCGTCATAAAAGTTTGTCATCAGAAAGGAAAGAAGATACCCGAAGAGATTAAGGTCGTCGGATACGATGACGTGAGTATAGCCTCCCTCACCACACCCCAACTCACTACCATCCGACAACCCATAGAGGAAATGGGAAAACTTGCCGTAGAACTCATTCACAGGCAAATAAACAAGGAAAAGGTAGCTGTAGAAAATGTCCTCCCTGTGACTTTAGTGGAGAGGGGAACAACCTGAGGTCCTTGTGTTAAACGTTTGTAAAAACTCTTTTTGATAGCTCCTTCACATTTTCTGAGGATCACCAACGGCTTTGGTCCCCCTTATGATAAACGCTTGACACAAAATCGAACCCTATGCTATTCTTTGACCAAAGTACCGAAATAGCCGTTTTTCAGACACGACCAATAAAGCAGTGAGGACGGGGACCGAAAACCCTACAAGAACCTTGTTTCCTCTCTTCTGCACGGGGCAAGATACAAAAGGGAGGTGGAAAACGCTTGCTCGTTGGCTGGATTCTTGGCCCGGTCATCCTGGGAAGCTTAGTGGTTCTTATCCCCCGCAAAGTTGCCGCCTTGGAGTGCTTAAGGAGGACCCCCGTGACCTCCTCCCTGTCCAAAGCGGTAGTTGAAGTTACCGAGGGGAAGCTTTTGGGATTCGTTGATCGAGGGATTTACACCTTTCGAGGCATTCCCTATGCCCGAGCAAAACGCTTTATGGTACCCCAAGAAGTTGAACCCTGGAGTGGTATTCGCGATGCTACACGATATGGCGAGATATGCTACCAAAGTCCTATACGGGACAAAGTGGCCAGGGATGAATTCTTTAACCCTCATGTGTATCTTGAGCAAAGCGAGGACTGTCAGTTCCTCAACATCTGGACACCAGGCCTCAAGGATGGAAAGAAACGCCCTGTCATGGTTTACCTTCACGGTGGAGCCTTTAGCGCTGGGTCGTCGATCTCTCCCTTGACTGATGGGCGTAACCTGAGCGAGAAGGGAGACGTTGTTGTTGTCTCTCTCAACCATCGCCTCAATGTTTTGGGCTTTCTTGATCTTTCCGCTTACGGCGATGCCTACAAGTATTCAGGGAACGCAGGAATCGCTGACATTGTTGCAGCTCTCTCATGGGTACGGAGAAACATAGAACAATTTGGGGGCGATCCTGACAATATCATCCTCTTTGGAAATTCTGGAGGAGGAGCAAAGATCCTTGCTTTAATGGCAACTCCTGCAGCAAGGGGGCTCTTCCACAAAGCCATCGTCCAAAGCGGCGTTACCTTTGGCTTTGGAATGACCTTAAACAGCAAGGAAGCAAGCCAGCGCGTCGCAGAACTGACCCTTAGGAATCTTGGCCTAACTCCCAAAGAAATCGAAAAACTCGAGATAGTGCCATACCCAACACTTCTTGAAGCCGCGGAGAAAGCCATACAACAAACCACCCAGGAGTTGAAGATGCGGTACATGTGGGGGCCCGTCCTCGATGGAGAGTATATCCCTCTCCACCCTGTCGGAGAAGAGTTTGTTCCTTGGGTCCAGGACATTCCTTTGATGATAGGAACTGTGCTCAACGAATTCACAACCATTATTACCCACAACGCCATAGATCTCCTCCTCGATAACAAAAACACCTGGACTATTGAAAAAATCATGCTCAAACTTACCGAGCGATGTGGTCGCGGAGCACAAGCCTTTCTCAACGCTTTCCTGAAAGCATATCCAAAGAAAAAACCTGCCGACGCTTATTTCGTCGACACGGTCTTCCGTCCCGCCACCATAGAGACAGCGAGAAAAAAGGCGAAGCAACGAGCACCCGTGTACACATACGTGTTCACCTACGAAGCACCGGTCATGGATGGAGTTGGCATGGCATGGCACTGTGCGGAGCTCCCATATGTGTTCGATAATACCGATCTTGTTCCCACCGCAACGGGTGGAGGAATAGAAGCAAAGGTTATGGCCCACACCACGAGTCTTGCATGGATCCACTTCGCTTATACCGGCAACCCAAACCATGAATGGATTCCAGAATGGCCACCGTTTACCCCTGAGGGAGGAGCAACAATGCTTATTGACACCCTATGGGAGGTGCGATACCACCACGACGAAGAACTTATGAATCTTGCCGTAGAACTTGGGTTGACCGAACCCCCAGACTTTGACTGGTGAGAGCCCCGAACACGAAGGTGATATAAGCCATGCCGTTCCCAAGAAAGATTATGCTTATCACATACGCAGACAGCATGGGGAGAAATCTCAAGGAGCTGAGATATCTTTTGAAGACCCATTTTCAAGGTGCAATTGGCGGTCTCCATATTCTGCCATTCTTCCCTTCGTCTGCTGACCGAGGATTTGCTCCAATCACCTACAAGAAGGTTGATGAACGCTTTGGAACATGGGAAGACATCGAGGAGCTTGGAAAAGAGTACTACCTGATGTTTGACTTCATGATCAACCATATTTCCCGCCAGTCAGCCTTTTTTCAAGACTTCCTCGCCCGAAAAGACGCTTCCCCTTACGCTTCGATGTTCATTCGGTACAAAGACATCTGGCCCCAAGGAGAACCCCCAAGAGAAGAGCTCGACATGGTTTACAAGCGAAAGCCCCGACCACCTTACGTCACTGTTCGATTCGCCGACGGGAGTGAGGAAAAAATCTGGTGTACCTTTAGCGACGAGCAGATCGACCTTAACGTTACCTCTGCAGTTACTCAAGAGTTCATTGCGGAAACCCTGAAATACCTTGCTCAAAAAGGTGCTTCTCTCATTAGACTCGACGCCGTCGCATACACGATTAAAAAACGGGGGACAAACTGCTTCTTTGTGGAACCAGAAATATGGAAACTCCTCGATTTCTGTCGGACAATTCTTGCCCCCTACGGAGTAGAAGTCCTTCCCGAAGTCCATGAACACTACTCATTCCAGCTTAAGCTCGCTGAGCGAGGATACTGGGTATACGACTTTGCCCTCCCCATGCTCGTTCTCCACACCCTCTACAGCGGTTCCAAAGAGAGGCTTCTCCACTGGCTACGCATCTGTCCAAAGAAGCAATTCACAACCCTCGACACACACGACGGTATTGGAGTCGTAGACGCGAAGGACCTCCTTACCGACGAGGAAATTGAAAAGACGGAAGATTACCTCTACTCTCGAGGGGCAAACGTGAAGAGAATCTACAGCACCACAGCGTATAACAACCTGGACATTTACCAAATCAATTGCACATATTATTCTGCTCTTGGAAACAACGATGACGCGTATCTTTTGGCAAGAGCGATACAATTCTTCTCCCCGGGAATCCCCCAGGTGTACTACGTCGGATTGCTTGCTGGAGAGAACGATGTAGAACTCGTGGAACGGACAAAGCAAGGAAGAGACATCAACCGCCACTGCTATACGGTGGAGGAGGTCGAGGAGAACCTTAAACGCCCTGTAGTGCAAAAGCTTTTACAACTCATGCGCTTTCGCAATAACTGTCCAGCCTTTGATGGGAATTGCGTTATTCAGGAGACGGATGAAAAGCATCTCCTTATCCTCCAGTGGATAAAGGGTGAACACAAAGCAACCCTGAAGGCTGATCTCAAAAGGCTCGAATTTGAAGTCACATACTGCAATTCCTTAAGAGGCAAGGAAGAAGAGGTACTGTAAAATCTATATGTCAAACGGTTGACATATAGAAGAGGAGAAACCTATAATAAGGGAGAAACTTTCATCCAAAGGAGGAGGATAAAGGTGCGGAAAAAAGCGTTCTTTGTGCTGCTTTTGATTGTGGCACACTCAATAGTACCTGCTGTTGTGAGCGCCCAGGTCAACATAACATTCCTCAACTCTAAAGGAGAAATTCAAGCACAACTTGAGGAAATTGCCCTCCTCTACAGCGAGATAACACCCAACGTCAAGGTAGAGATTATCCCCTGCCCAGTTGGTCAATCGCCTTTCGAGAAAGTCGTCTCCATGTACGCCTCGGGAAATGCTCCGACTATCGCTATGGTGGACGCCGGCGATGTCAAGAAGTTCCAAGACAAAGCTCTCAACCTCACCAATGAAAAGTGGGTGCAGGATGCAATTCCCGGAAGCCTGGACATGGCGACGCTTGAGGACGGAACCGTAATTGGTTTTCCCTTCGCCGTTGAGGGGTATGGGCTCATTTACAACAAAAGGGTCTTAGACAAAGCGCTGGGCAAGAGTTTTGATCCCTCTTCTGTAAGAAGCAGAAAGGACTTGCAAGCTCTTTTTGAGCAACTGGAAGCAGCCAATGTCCCACCCCTTGTCATATCACCTCTTGATTGGTCCTTAGGTGCCCATCTTTTCACCATAGCCTATGCTGCTCAATCACCAGACCCCAAAAAGGTCGAGGAGTTCATAGAAAATCTCCGAGCTGGCAAAGTGGACCTTACCAAAAATCGTGTCGTTAACGGACTCCTTGACACTTTCGACCTTATGAGAGAGTATAACATTGACAAAGATGACCCGCTCTCTGGAACGTACGACCGGGGTTCGTACCTTTTGGGTAGCGGAAAGGTTGCCATATGGTTCATGGGTAACTGGGCCTGGCCACAACTTAGCGAACTCGATCCTGAGGGGGAATACGGCTTCCTACCTGTTCCCATCAGTGATGACCCCAATGATTACGGCAACTCCCAAATTCCCGTGGGTGCTACAAAATTCCTCATCCTTGATAAAGAGCAAAGTTCTGAGGCTGAGCAAAAAGCAGCACGAGATTTTCTGAATTGGTTAGTATACGACGTAAAAGGTCAAGATGCGCTGGTCAACAAACTCAATATTATTCCCGCCTTTAAAAACATCGCTCTTCAGCCAAAAGACCCCCTCGCCAAGTCCATCCTGCAATACGTCAAGGAGGGCAAAACCCTCCAGTTTGTCCTTGACCTTCCAGCCGACCACTGGCGTATGGTTGGCTCGTCACTGCAAAAATACTTAGGCAACGCGATAAGCAGAGAGGGGCTTCTCAAGGAAATTGAGGAGTATTGGAAAAGTGCACCGTAACTCGTTTTGAGCATTCAAGGGAGGTGCCGAAAAACATTCAGCACCTCCCTTTTCAAACCGGGGATGAAAAGTGACTTCTGAGAAAACACTCCTTGGGAAGATTGGAACGTATGTTCTTTTCGCTGGACCAACCACCTTTGCCTTTTTCACAGTTGTCCTTCTCCCCTTCCTTTTCGGAGTTTATCTGACCCTCACGAACTGGGACGGTCTTTCAGCCCACTACGTCTTCGTCGGTTTCAAAAATTACCGAGCGGTTCTCCAAGACAAAGCTTTCTGGACATCGTTCAGTTTAACTCTGAAGTATGTCCTGTACACCGTCATCCTTACCAACATCCTTGCCTTTACCCTCGCATATCTGCTCACAAGCGGAATGAAGGGACAAAACTTGCTGCGTGCCGGCTTCTTCGTTCCTAACCTTATCGGAGGAATTGTCCTCGGCTTAATTTGGCGTTTTGTCTTTTCAGATGTTCTCGTCTACCTTGGCAAAAGATTCGGTTGGGAACTCTTCACCCGCTCCTGGTTAGCCCACCCAGACAAAGCTTTTTGGGCCCTTGTCATTGTAAGCGTCTGGCAATCATCGGGATACATGATGGTTATCTACATCGCTGGTCTTATGGGAATCCCTAAGGATCTTATTGAGGCAGCTACTATTGAAGGAGCCAGCGGTCTCCAAAGGCTCAGATACGTTATCCTCCCTCTCCTGACACCTTTCATAACAGTTTGCGTCTTTCTCTCCCTGCAAAGGGGTTTTATCGTCTACGACCTCAACAAGGCTCTAACAGAGGGGGGCCCATACAAGAGCACAGAGCTTGTTGCCATGCACGTTTACGAAAAGGCTTTCCTTGCCCAACAATACGAGGTTGGCCAAACAGAGGCGTTCTTCCTCTTTGCCATGATTGTAGGAGCCACTCTGGCGCAGGTTTACCTTGGAAAACGGTTAGAGGTTGAACAATAATGCCCCGAAGACGGCAGACAGGTTTTCCGAAGCTTTTCGAAGTTATGCGGCTTTTGCTGCTGTGCTTCCTCCTTTTCCTCTACCTCGTTCCCTTTTTCCTCGTTTTCGTCAACGCCCTCAAGGATAAGAACCAGATTATAGCCAATCCCGTCCGCCTTCCGTCAGTCTGGTATCCCGACAACTTCGCTGAGGCCTTTCGAAAGATGCGTTACCCTTCCGCTTTTTGGAACTCCCTCGTCATTACTGTCTTGAGCACAACCCTCATCATTTTCTCCTCCTCGATGACTGCTTATCTCTTCTCAAGAATCCAATGGAAATTTAACCAATTCATGTTCTTCCTCATGATTGCTTCCATGCTTATACCCTTTCAGGCCATTATGATTCCCTTAGTCAAAATATACGGATCCTTGGGGCTGCTTAACAATCGATGGACTCTTATCTACATGTACCTTGGGTTCGGATGCTCTTTTGCGGTCTTCCTTTACCATGGTGCTATCAAAAGCATTCCTCGTGAACTCGAAGAGGCGGCAATGATCGATGGATGCTCAAGGCTGCAGGTCTTTTTCAAAATTGTTTTCCCCCTCCTTAAGCCCACAACCACAACGGTAGCTATTCTTGACGTGCTATGGATTTGGAACGATTTCCTCCTTCCATCTCTCATCCTCATATCCCCAAAAAACAGAACGCTCCCTCTATCCACGTACTATTTCTATGGCACGTACACCTCAGACTACGGTCTCCTTCTGGCATCGCTCATTTTGAGCATCACCCCAGTCATTGTTTTCTACCTCTTCATGCAAAAACATATTATTAAGGGAATACTCCAAGGGTCCATTAAGTAATCTCCTTCTCTTGACACCCTCACAATCTCCCTCTATAATTCTACCAAAACGATAATTTTTATAGTCTTTGGGGGGATTGGCCATTCGGCTCTCGACACGTTCTCGATACGGGCTTCGGCTCATGATTGACCTTGCCCTTTCTTACGATGAAGGAGGGTTCACGTTTTTGCGGGATATCGCCAAAAAAGAGGAGATTTCGGAAAAATACTTGGGACAGCTCATTATCCCCTTGCGCTCTGCAGGACTCATTGCCTCAAAACGCGGTGCTGAGGGAGGGTACCAGCTTGCCCGGCCTCCTGAAACCATCACCATTCTTGAAATCGTCGAGGCTCTTGAGGGGAAGACGGTCATTGTCGATTGCCTACGGGACGAAGCGCTGTGCAAACGAGCAACGGGATGCGCTGCTCGGGAAATTTGGCGCAAACTGCAGAATGCCATCGTAACAACCTTAGAAGGCATAACCCTTGCGGATGCGGTGCGGATCGCTCAAGAGAAATCTCGTTTTCCGGATTACGCCATATGAAGGCCATAGGACTCGTTTCGGGAGGATTAGACAGTTCCATAGCGGTTGCGTTGGTGCGGTCTTGGGGTATTGAGGTCATCGCCCTACACTTTGTGAGTCCTTTCTTCGGACGGAAGAGCTTTCTCCCAAAGGTTATGGAAAAGCTCGGAGCAGAGTTCCGGGAAGTTCCAGTTGGCGAAGAGTACTTAAACATTGTGAAAAATCCGCGCTTTGGATACGGGAAAAACCTCAACCCCTGCATCGACTGCAAAATTTTCATGCTCCAGAAAGCCAAGGTTGTCATGGAGGACGAAGGGGCGAGTTTCGTGTTCACCGGCGAGGTGGTAGGACAGCGCCCCAAATCGCAGATGCGGAACACTCTGCGGCTCATTGAAAAAGAAAGCGGCCTTGCGGGACTCCTCCTGCGGCCCCTTTCGGCGAAGCTCCTTCCCCCAACCATCCCCGAAATCGAGGGATGGGTCAAGCGAGAAGAGCTTTTGGGTATCGCCGGAAGGGGACGAAAGGCACAATTTGAACTCGCCAAGCGCTTTGGGATCGAGGAGTACTCAAGTCCTGCAGGGGGATGTCTCCTTACTGACCCTCTCTTCTGTGAACGCTTGCGGGACCTCATGGAGTATGGACCATTCACCCTTGCGGAGATAGAGCTCTTGAAGTTCGGTCGGCACTTCCGATTCCACCCGGGGTATAAGCTCATCGTGGGGCGGGACGCAAAAGAGAACAAGGTTCTTCTCTCTCTTGCCCGGCCAAAAGATGTGCTCTTTTCTCCTCAAGGGGGAAAGGGCCCCCTCGGCGTGGGGCGAGGCATGGCAACTCCCGAAGACGTGTACCTCTCAGCACAGATTATCGCCTATTACACCAAAAATGGGGCGAAGAAAACACCGGTGCTGGTGCGAGAATATGGAGGGACCCCAGAAATCCTCGAGGTGCCAAAGTGCGACGAGGAAACGCTTGTGAGACTTCGCATACCAAAGGGGTGAGACTATGTCGGGAATGGGAACTTGGTGTGTTGCGGAAAGTGCAGGGAAATACAGTGGGTTTTCGAGAAACGGCTTTCTGTGTGTCCTTCCTGCGGTGAGGTGCTTGACCCATTCGTGATACCTGATGAGGAGGCGGATCCATGCGTATTGCTGAAGACGTCACAAAGCTCATTGGTAACACTCCCCTTGTGTACCTGAGAAAGCTCGCTTTTGGGCTTCCAGGAAAGGTTGCCGCAAAGCTTGAGTTCTTCAACCCTTGTGGGAGCGTGAAAGACCGCATCGCCGTTTCAATGATTGAAGAGGCGGAGCGACAAGGGCTCCTTGGTCCAGAATCAACCATCATTGAACCCACAAGCGGCAATACAGGGGTGGGCCTTGCTTTCGTTTGCGCTCAGCGGGGATACCGCCTCATCCTCACGATGCCCGAGAGCGTCTCAGTGGAGCGACGGAAAATCCTGATGCACTTCGGTGCCGAGGTGATCCTCACCCCGGCAGAAGAGGGAATGCGTGGAGCCGTGCGAAAGGCAGAAGAACTCCTTGCCCAAATTCCTCACGCCTTCATGCCACAGCAGTTCAAGAACCCAGCCAACCCAAAAATCCACCGGGAAACAACGGCAGAGGAAATCTGGCGCGATACCGATGGCCAAGTGGATGTTTTCGTTGCGGGAGTCGGGACTGGAGGGACCATCACAGGGGTTGCCGAGGTTATCAAAAAGCGCAAACCCTCCTTCCGAGTTGTAGCGGTTGAGCCAGCACGTTCCCCAGTACTCTCTGGCGGACAACCGGGGCAGCACAAAATCCAAGGTATTGGAGCAGGTTTTATCCCTGACGTTCTCCGTCTCGAGCTCATTGACGAAATAGTTACGGTGACCGATGACGATGCTTTTGCCACCGCTAAGCGTCTGGCACGAGAAGAGGGCATCTTTGCAGGCATTTCATCTGGTGCCGCAACCTGGGCAGCCCTAGAGGTGGCAAAACGTCCCGAAAGCGAAGGGAAACTTATTGTTGTGGTCCTGCCCGACACCGGAGAGCGGTACCTTTCCCTATGGTGAGAGAGAAACTCGTAGCCCTTGAGGGTATTCTCAAAACCTTTGGACGAGTAGTTGTGGCATACTCAGGAGGGGTTGACTCGACCTTTCTCCTTTTCGTCGCCTGGCGTGTCCTTGGGGGAAACGCCCAGGGGATTCTCATTGATACACCCCTCCTTCCCCCTTTCAAAAAAGAGGAAGCTCTACGAGTCGCCTTAACCCTGGGGCTCCCTGTCGAGGTACTCTCGGTTGACGTCCTCAAAAACAAGGATGTCGTTGCCAATGGGCCGGAGCGTTGCTACTTCTGCAAAAAACACCTCTTTGGGGAAATCCTCGCCCTTGTCCCCAACGCGATTGTGTGCGATGGGACGAACATGGACGAAACAAAGGAATTCCGTCCCGGTTTGAGAGCGAAAGAGGAACTCGGGGTTCGCTCGCCTCTCTGCGAGGTGGGGCTCACCAAAGGAGAGATTCGGGAGCTCTCGCGAGAGCTTGGGCTGCCCACCTGGAACAAGCCCTCATACACTTGTCTTGCTACTCGCATTCCCCAGGGGGTGGAACTCACAAGAGAACTCCTCGAGCGCATAGGGAAACTCGAGCACTTCCTCGAAGCACTTGGATTTTCTGGCTTCCGAGTACGCCACCACGGGGTAATTGCGCGCTTGGAACTCGAAGAAAAAGACTTTCCCCTTGTTCTTTCACCCGAAAAGCGACGGACAATCCTTGCAACATTCCAAGAAGCCGGGTACCGTTTTGTTACTGTTGATCTTCGGGGATACCAGAAAGGGAGCATGGATGGGAGAACATGAAAGGGCGCGTCCTTGTCGCGATGAGCGGGGGAGTGGACTCTTCCGTTGCTTGCCTCCTTCTTAGAGAATGGGGTTATGAGGTTGTTGGAGTCACCATGTGCCTTGGGGAAGGACGTTGCTGCGGAGCAAAAGCCGTAGAGGATGCCCAAGCGGTGTGTCGGCTCCTTGGAGTACCGCACTTTGTCCTTGACTTTTCAAAAGAAATGGAGGAAATCATCATTGCCAATTTCGTCAGCGAGTACAGTCGGGGTCGAACGCCTAACCCCTGCATTCTCTGCAATCGCCATCTTAAGTTTGGGAAACTCCTTGCCCATGCAAGGCTTTTGGGATGCGATTTCCTCGCCACAGGGCACTACGCCCTCAAGGAGGAGTGCAACGGCAAGTACGTCATCAAGCGCCCAAAAGACCGCAAGAAGGACCAAACGTACTTCCTCTCAGGCATCCCTAGGGAAGCCCTTCCACAGCTCCTCTTCCCTCTCGGGGAGTATACGAAAGAAGAGGTGCGGGCTATAGCCAAAAAAGAGGGGCTTCCGGTGGCGGAAAAACCCCAAAGCCAGGATCTCTGTTTTATTCCCCAGGGGAATTACCGGGACTTCCTTGTCCAATACCTTGGAGCAGAGAGGCCTGGAAACATTGTAACGAAAGACGGGCGCGTCCTTGGAAAGCATCGGGGCGTTTTCCACTACACCATCGGGCAACGAAGGGGTTTGGGAATACGGGCACCGCACCCTCTCTACGTCATCGCCATCCGTCCCGACCGGAACGAAGTCGTTGTTGGGAGAAGGGAAGATCTTTTGAGCTTTGGATTACTGGCAGTAAACTGCAACTGGCTTTCTGAGGATATCCCAGAACGTGCCCTCGTCCAAGTTCGTTACCAGCACCATCCTCGGCCATGCTGGGTCGAACGGGTCGATGGGAACACGAGAATCACCTTCGAAGAACCGGTAGAAATGGTTACCCCAGGGCAGATGGCCGTGCTCTACGACGGAGACGTCCTCCTTGGCGGAGGCGTTATTGAGGAGGTTTGGCACGATGACCGTTATTGAGCGGATTCGCGAATTGAAAACAAAAAAGAACGCCATTATCCTCGCCCACAACTATACCCCTCCTGAAGTGCAGGAAGTAGCCGACTTTGTGGGCGATTCTTTGGGCTTGAGCATCACGGCGAAGAGTACCCCCTGCGATATCATCGTTTTCTGCGGCGTCCATTTCATGGCCGAAACTGCAAAGCTCCTCTCCCCCGAGAAGAAGGTCCTCGTTCCTGATCCTGAGGCAGGATGCCCTATGGCCGACATGCTCTCTCTTGCGGACCTCAAAAACCTCAAGGCGAGACATCCGAACGCTCGAGTCCTCTGTTACGTGAACACCCACGCCTCAGTGAAAGCCGAGTGCGACCTCGTCTGCACCTCGGCGAACGCGGCGCAGATCGTAGAACGGGGATTTTCGCCGGACGAGGAGATTATCTTTGTCCCCGACCAATACCTCGCTCGGTACGTCGCCTCCCGTACCGGCCGGGAGTTTATCCTTTTCCCCGGGTATTGTCCAGTGCACGTTACTATCACCGAAGCCCACATTCTCGAGGCAAAGAGAAGACACCCCAAAGCCCTCGTCCTTGCTCACCCTGAATGCCGCCCAGAGGTACTCCGCCACGCTGACGCTATTCTCTCCACAGAAGGCATGTGCCGGTATGTGAGGACGTCCCCGAGTGAAGAGTTCATCATCGCCACTGAAGTTGGCATCATCCCCCGCATGAGGAAGGAAAACCCTGCAAAGCGGTTCATTCCTGCCTTTGAAGGTGCTATCTGCGAGAACATGAAAAAGAACACTCTTGAGAAAGTCCTCACCTCCCTTGAAGAGGAAATCCACGAAGTCACCCTTCCTGAGGACATCATCCAAAAGGGGCGGCAAGCTATCGAACGGATGCTTGTCCTCTCAAGGTAGGGCAAGATTGAGGCGTCGTAACGCGGCCTGGAGAATCTCCTCAAGCATACCGCTATAAGAAAGGCCGGCGTACGAAGCCATCTTTGCAAGATGCCCATCCCAGCACCAACCGGGATTCGGATTCACCTCAAGGAGGTAAGGGTTTCCATCTCTGTCAAGGCGCCAATCGAAACGAGCGTAATCGCGGCACCCCAAGCGTCTGAAGAGGGTCAGCGACCAATCGACGATGCGAGACCGAACTTCCTCAGGAAGGGAAGCGGGAACAGAGTGCACCCGCCCATATGGAGATTGGGGCAACCACTTGGCCTCAAAACCGCAAATCGGGGGAAGACCAGGAGGGAGCATACTATAATCCTCCTCGGTGATGGGGAACACTCGATAATGCTCAGGTGGATTGCCGATGATACCACAACTCAAATCTTTCCCAGGAAGGAACTCTTCAACGAGAATGAGTTCGTCGTAACCAAATTGCGTACGGACCGAGGAGAGCGCCTCTACGAAATCCTCCATGTTGGTTACCACGCTCTTTTGCGTGATACCGAAACTCGAGTCGCCGAAGTTCGGTTTCACAATGACTGGAAAAGGAAAGGGGAGCTGGAACGCAAAATCCCCAGAACGTAGGAGAACAGCCCGAGGAACGGGAATACCAAGCTCTCTTGCTACCCCCCGCACCAGAGATTTATCGTAACAGTGAGCAAGGCACTGGGGTCCAGCCCCCGTGTATGGAATGCCAAGCATGTCAAGAAGGGCCGGGATGTGGAGCTCTTGTCGCGGATCGTTCCAGAACCCCTCGTCGCAGAGGTTGAACACAAGATCCACCTTTCCTCGAAGGGCAAGGAGCTGAGAGAGGAACTTCTTGTGGTCCTCGAGGTATTGGAAGGTATATCCCTGAAGCTCTCCAAGGGCCCTCTTGAGCTCAGAGACGGTGTAGAGATCGTCTTCGTCAAACACGTTTCCCGGTTTCGTCGCGTCAGGAAGGCGAGGGTCCCCAAGGAGCACCACGACATGGAACCTTGAGGGCCTCCTTGGTTTCAAGGAAATAGCTTCCTTGTGGACCTTGGCTTGGACAAGGAGGCGTTCCTCCATCATACCAAGGTCCTGTGCCCTCCGCGACGCGGTATGCTCCCTGCCACAGAGGAGGACGTCCCGAAACCCAGCGTGCTCAAGGAGGAGCTTCAGGTCCTCATAAGAGTACAAGCGCTCCGCATAGAATTGATCCACGAGAACACCTTTCTCAACATGGGTAACAATCTCGCGGGAAATGAGTCGTGTTCCGTCCTTTGAAAGAGACCGTTCTCGCAAGACGAATTCTTTCTTCCCAATCCACTCCCAAGATCGAGGTTGAAAATGCTTCTTCACGTATGCTCCATCAGCAAGATCGATGAAAATCTTTCCCCCAGGCTTGAGGACGCGAAAAACCTCTCGGAGCACCTGGAGGTCATCTTCAGGGCTTTCAAAGTAGCCAAAGCTATTCCCAAGGATGAGCACAACATCAAACATGTTTTCCCTATAGGGGAGTCTCCGAGCATCGCCTTCTCGGAACTCCACTGCAAGCCCTTCCCGCCGCGCCACGGTCCGCGCCCGTTGCACGAGGGAGCGGGATCGGTCAAGGCCGAAAACGTGCTGAAACCCGCGACGAGCCAGTTCCAAGGAGTGGCGCCCATGACCGCAGCAAAGGTCAAGGATGTAATCCTGGGGCGTGAGGGAAAGAACCTCTGTGAAGAAATCCACTTCCCTCCTTGTAATCTCAAGATCTTCCACAACATCTCCATCCGTCTTCAAGTAAAGAGACGTGAAGAGGCGCCGCCACCAGTCAGATGGCACATGCGTTTCGAGGTTCTCCACGGGCCCAAGAGAACGGGGGGAACGACCATTTCTCCCACGAGGGGAACGTAAGCGCCCACCAGGTTCTTCTCTCATTCCAATCCCTCCAGGACCGATAGTTCGAAAACCATTATAGTGCAAAGGAAAGAAGAGGGAGAGGAATTTTGCTCTGTCGTACCCCTAAAGTTCTCCCCGTCTTTTCCGATATACTGGAGCGAGGGAATGAAAGGGCAAACTCTCCGAAAGGGGAGGGCGCAAAGCCACAGGCCTACGGTGGATCCACCACGGCGGCTGGGCTGCCAAGTCCCTTGGTGCGTCTTCCTCCCTCGGAGAGGAAGTCGAAGGGGTGAGGAGACGTGCAACACAAAAGGTTTACCGCTGCTTTTTTGAGCATCCTCTGTCTTGCCTTCTTTGTTGCCGGATGTTCTTCTCCTTCCTTTGAGACGAGATTTCTTGCGCCCTCAAGCCGCATCAGCGGCAAATTTCTTGAACGATCTCCCGAGCGAATCCTCCTTGACGTCCCGTTCCTTCCTCAAGTCCCCCCAGGAGACTGGTCGGCCACGAGGAACTGTGGCGTTGCCTCAGCAGTCATGATTGCTGCCTACTTCTCCGAAACAACGCCCACACCTGAGGACATCAAGAGGGCCAATGATTGGCTTTACGCCCGTTTTGGTCTTCCCACCAACGGATACAACGGCGAGTACACCAATGTCTTCCATGTTCGAGCCTACCTTGAGAGTCGGGGCATCCCATCCCGCATCGGCATGGGAAACCTCGAAATCCTGCGAAGGTGCCTTGAGGAGGGGAAGCCAGTCCTTGTGGCTGTTTTCGCCAACATGGACACATCAAGCGCTAAACACGCTATGGTCGTTGTGGGGATGGATAGCACCTCCCTATACGTCCACGACCCTGGGAAACCGAATGGTGCTTACAATAGCTATCCCATTGGACGGTTTCTTGCCGCCTGGGAGAAACAAGGAAACTGGTACGTCACAATCGACTAAAGGATTTCCCTAAGGTAAGTCTCAAAATCTGCCTCGGAGAGCTCGTGTCGCTCCTCTCGAACGATTTTCCCCTGGCGGTTGAAAAAGACGTTGTGGGGAACCCAAGAGACATTGTAGAGCGTAATGACCTTCGTCGTCGGGGTATCAACGGCCACAGGATACGTGAGCCTGTTCTCCGCTACGAAGTGCCTTAGGGCCTCTTCCGTGCTCCCTCCAATGTACCCAACCCCAAGGACCACAAGCCCCTGGTCTTTGTACTTTTTGTATATCGCTTCAAGGACCGGCGCTTCGTTCCAGCAATGAGAACAAGAAGGGGTGAAAAAGGTGAGGATAACCGGTCTCCCAAGGTACTGGGAGAGCCGAACCGTGTCACCCCCAAGGAGGGGGAGCGTGAAATCCTTAACCCTCATGTCCACAGGGGCAGTAAAATGGCATCCGACAAGGTAGGCGAAAATCCCGCCTCCAATGCCAAGGGCAACAAGAAAAAGCCACTTCTTCATGACCCTTCCTCCCTTTCGCAACTCGACTCTAGAGGCTGCTTTGGTAGGAGCATGTCCCCAAAACTCAAGGACTCCCTACAGCCAGAACCATCGGCCCCCCTCAACGTACCCAGACTCAAAATTACTCCACGGTTACGCTTTTGGCGAGATTCCGTGGTTGATCCACATCGCACCCCTTCTCGAGGGCCACATAGTACGCGAAAAGCTGCAAGGGCACAACGGCAAGAAGAGGGCTACAGACTTCAAGTGTCTTGGGGATTTCCAAGGTGTAATCGGCTCTCTCAAAAACCTCCGTGTCGTTCTCGTTGCAGAGAGCGATGACCTTCCCCCGACGAGCTTTGATCTCTTCAATGTTCCCAAGCACCTTAAGCCTCTGCTCCCCCTGCCCCACGAGGACAAAGCTTGCCACATCCGGTTCAATGAGGGCAATGGGACCATGCTTCATTTCCCCTGCAGCAAGACCTTCAGCATGGATATACGAGATTTCCTTAAGCTTGAGCGCGCCTTCAAGAGCAAGAGGGTAGTACAGTCCTCGGCCAAGGTAGAGGAAGTCCTTGAAGAGGTAGAACTCCTTTGCCAAGGCGTGGATATCTCTTTCCTTTGCAAGAAGGGCATGGAGCTTCCGAGGGATGGTGGGAATCTCAGAGAGTATCGAGGCGAAGACGTCCCGAGGAACCGTCTTTCGCCGCGTTCCCCAAAAGAGGGCAAAGAGCAAAAGTACGGTCATCTGGGCGAGGAAGGCTTTCGTTGAGGCAACACCAATTTCAAGTCCCGCTCGGGTGTACACCGTCCAGCGGGCAAGGCGAGTGAGCGAGCTCCCCAAGACGTTGCACACCGCGAGGACCGGGGCTCCCTTCTTCCGAGCAAGCTCAACTGCTTTCAGGGTATCGGCAGTCTCACCCGACTGGGAAATAGCCACAACAAGGGTCTGCTCATCAATAAGGGGATCGCGATAGCGGAACTCCGAGGCGTACTCTACGTCCACGGGAATGCGCACCAAATCCTCAAGGTAGAGCTTTCCCAGCATCCCCGCATGGCACGCCGTTCCACAAGCCACAATGACCACTCGGGCGTACTCTCCGGAGAAGTCCTCAAGCTCCTCGAAGAACACCTCGTTCCGGGCAAGATTTACTCTTCCAGCAATAGTATCCTCAAAAACCCGGGGTTGTTCATGGATTTCCTTGAGCATGAAGTGCTTGAAGCCACCCCGCTCCGCACTCACTGGGTCCCAGGGAACAGTGACCACGGCCTTGTCTTTCCTGGCTCCTCCCTCCGAGAAGACCTCCCAACCATCACGACACACCCGGACGATTTCCCCGTCCTCAAGGAACACCACCCGCCTCGTGTACTCGAGGAATGCAGGGACGTCCGAGGCGAGGAAGTACTCTCCCTCTCCAACCCCAAGGAGCAGTGGGCTGAAACGGCGAACACCGTAGAGCACCCCCGGTTCATCAGCGAAAAGAAGGCACAAAGCGTACGATCCCTCAAGGAGAGGGAGAACACGAACAAGGCGCTCCAGAGGAGACCCGTTCCCTTCAAGGAGATGGGCAACCACCTCGCTATCCGTTTCAGAGCGAAATCGATGCCCTTCGGCAAGTAGCCTCTCCCGCAAGGCTCGGTAATTCTCAATAATCCCGTTGTGTACCAGAGCAAGGCCGTTCCGACAATCCACATGAGGATGAGCGTTGTGGTCAGCGGGTACCCCATGGGTCGCCCAGCGAGTATGGCCTATGCCACAGGAAGCCTCAAAGGTCCTTCCGGCAAGCTCTTGCTCAAGAAGAGCAATCTTTCCTGCTCTGCGAACTACACAGATGCCATCCCTCTCAAGGAGAGCCACACCGGCTGAGTCATATCCTCGGTACTCAAGCCGCTTCAACCCCCCAAGGAGAACAGGAAGCGCCTTCCGTTCTCCGACATACCCAATAATGCCACACATACCTTTCACGCTCCCTCCCCATTATACTCAAAACCAGGGTGGTCAGAAGCCTCCTTTTCGAGTACAATATTCTCTGGAGAGGTGGCCGAGCTGGACGAAGGCGCTCGACTCGAAATCGAGTAGGCAAGTGAGAGCTTGCCTCGTGGGTTCGAATCCCACCCTCTCCGCCAGCTACAGGTTATCTTTGGCAGCTTCCTCAAGGTCCTCAGGGAGAATCACTCCCATAGTGCAGAGGATTTCACCAAGAGGTCGGTAGTGTATTCTCTGGGCTCGGAGTGCTTCAACAAGATGACCTTCTTCAACTAGTCCCTTCTCAAGGAGCTTTTCCCCAAGACGAGGGAGCCGAAGCGACAGAGACGTTCCAGGACTTTCAAGCTTCTCGAAGAAAGAAAAAGGAGCGAGAACCGTAACAACTCTCTCTTTTCGAAGCTCAAACCTTATTTCTTCAAGGGTTTCCGGAGGAAGCGGACGGGGAGAAGCAAGGATGAGAAAGGTTTGGCCGCAAGCTACGGGAAATACCCTGTGCCTCCTCCACAGCTCAAGGAAGCGGGGGACCTCCTCGCCCTGCGGGATGGAAAAGTCGGCAACCTCGAGCGAACCAACCTTAAAAAGCTCGCCAAGACAACCAGCAAGGCCTGCTTCGGTCAACAACCCTTTTGTCACAAGCCTCTCTCCTAAGGGCTTATCACTCTCTTCTTTAAGAACAGCAGAGAGCGTCTCCACATCAATCAGTGCTTTCTCAAGAAGAAGATCACCAAGACGTCGTCGATACCTTGCAAGAGCCTGAGGGGAGAGATAAGTATGGTCGGTTTTCTGCCAGCGAGGACGGCCTTTAGGGAAGCCAAAGAGGGCAATCCTCCAAGCTCGGAGTGTAGCCAAGAAGTTTACGGTATTCCCCCAAACCATTCGCAGAGGCAAAAAGAAGGTGTTCCTCGAGGATACACTGGGGGAAACGATAGGAAAAAGGAAAGGAGAAAAAAGACAAAGACAGCGTATCCAAGAAAGGGGAGGAGATTGGCGTATTTCGCCTTCCAGTCCCGATACAGGCTGTACTTTGCCATACGGGAAAGGCGACGATTTCGCAAAATCTCCCAGAGGGAAAAGCTCTGAAAGGAGATGCCATAAATCCAGCGTGATTTCTGTCTAATCGCTTCCCTTAAGGTATTCGGAAAAATTTCCCTAATGGCAATGTACTCTTCTACCACGCGGCCATCGTCAAGGACTCGCTCAACTCCCTCAAGAAAGAAGTGCGTGGGAATACCAAGTCGGGCAAAACAAAGAGAAAGCTTGTAATCCTCTGTGAGGCTCTTCTCGTCAAAGAGGTCCCCCTCTCCAATCCGCTCAAGCACTGAACGAGCGATGATAAACCCTGTGCCTGCTGAGGGGACTAAAGCCCCTGCCGCTTCGCGCGCCAGAGGTCCCCGGTAGTGATTTTCGGCAAATTCGTCGGCATACGTTGCAGAGATGAGATACTGGAAAAAGGTCCTCCAGGTAGGATAAAACTGAAGCGGAAATACTGGCAACTGGACAACCTCGTGCTGGAAAGCAAGGTAATTAGCAAGCTTAAAAGAGGTAGGATGGATAACGTCTTCGGCGTCAAAGATAAGAAAACATGCAAATCGGCAGCGTCTCTCCTTTTCAAAGCGGCGCACAAATTGAAGGACATGGTTCAGATTCTGAGCCTTACTCGTTGGCCCTTCCTGAGAGTTCACCACCACATGAATCTGCTTGTGCATCCTCTCCAGATATTCAACCTCTTCTTTTGTTGCTCCATCGTTCGGATACACGCCAACAAAGACGTGGAAAAGCGAGGGAGGATAGTTCACCGTTTGCAAGAGGTTCTCGAGCATGGGGCCGATGACCTGGGCTTCCCGCCAAGCAGGTATAAGAATCGCAAGAAGGCGAGCTGGGACACTATCAAGATCTCTCAAGGTAAGACGACCGGTAACTTTCTTCTTCCCCCAAAGATGGTACAAGAGATCCCAGAAAAGATCGTCGAGGCTGAATAAGAGGAAGAGCACAACGACAATAAACCCAAACCAGTAGAGCACACCCGGTGAGCTCATCTTGACGTCACCGTTTTCTACGGAAGTACTCCCGAAGGATTGCCCCGCACTCTTCGGCGAGAACCCCTCCAGTAACTGAGACGGTATGGGGGAAAAGGCCGGGAAGAAACACGTCGAGCACGCTCCCTGCAACTCCAGCTTTTGGGTCGAACGCCCCAAAGACAAGGCGAGCGATTCGTGCTTGAATGATTGCCCCAGCACACATGAGACAGGGCTCCAAGGTAACATAAAGCGTGCATCCTTCAAGGCGCCAATCCCCAAGGACTCTTTGGGCTTTCCGGATGGCTTCGATTTCGGCATGGGCAGTGACGTCATCCATTTTCTCTCTCCGATTCCGCCCTAAAGCCACAACAGCATCCCCCCGGACAATGCAAGCACCAACAGGGACTTCGTCCTCAGCAAAAGCCCGCTTTGCCTCTTCCAGAGCCAGGTGCATGAAGAATTCGTCTCGCATCACCGTTCCCGAAAGACCCAAAACCTGTTCCCAAGAAAGTTCACAAAAAGCGATCCCAAGGTGGCTAGGGCTTTGCTTTCTGCTGCTCCCCACTGCTTCCCCCCGCGGAAGAGGGCAAGAACCGCAAGAGCCACGCCCAGCGAGGCAAGGTTCACAAGAATGAATCGTGCTACCTCCCCAAGGTTCACCCGTTTCTTGCTCCTAAATGTCCAGAACTTGTTCCAGAGGTAACTATTCGTCATCCCACAGGAGTAGGAAACCACCTGGCTCACCGGGTACGAAAGGCCCATCCTCCCATGGAGCACCATGAAAACCCCAAAGTCTATGAGGGTGTTCGCAACACCAACAATGGTGAACTTCCCAAGCTGCCAAAGGCTTCTAAAAACCTCACGAGGATTCCGCATCGGGTTTCCCTTCCACAATCCGATCGACGATGTAAAGGGGACGATTCTTCGCCTCTTCATACATCCGCCCCAAGTACTCCCCCATAATGCCAAGGATGATGAGGATAATACCGCTAAAGAAGAGATTCATCACCGCAAGAGAAGCCCATCCGGGAACAGTGCTTTTCCCAAGGAGTTTTGCCACCACAATGGCCACAAGGTAGAGGAAGCTGAAAAGAGACAGGGCAAGGCCGAGGTAGGCTGCCACCTTGAGGGGTTTATTGGAGAAGGCGGTAATCCCGTCCCAGGCAAGCCGCAGCATCTTCCGCAGGGGATACTTCGTTGTTCCAGCAAGACGCCGATGCCGCACGTAGGGAAGGGCAATCTGACGAAAGCCAACCCAGGCAACCAAGCCCCGGATGAAACGATTCTTCTCTCGGAGGAGCTTCATGACCTCCACCACTTTCCGATCCATGAGGCGAAAATCCCCCGTATCGAGGGGAATATCGATGTCGGTCATGAAGCGAAGGAGGCGGTAAAAGAACGAGGCGGTAAGGCGTTTGAAAAGGGTTTCACCTTCTCGCCTCACCCTCTGCCCGTAGACGACCTCGTACCCTTCTTGCCATTTGGCCACCATCTCCGGAATAACCTCTGGAGGATCCTGGAGGTCCGCATCGATGACTACCACCGCCTCTCCCCGTGCGTAATCTAGTCCCGCGGTGATAGCTGCCTGGTGCCCAAAGTTTCGGGAAAAGTGGATGACCCGAACCCGCGGGTCACGCCGAGCGAGTTCATCAAGGAGTCTGGGACTTTGGTCTTTGCTCCCATCGTCTACGAAGACAATCTCATACGGTAGCGCAAGACCCTCCATCACTTCCGTGAGGCGACGGTAAGTCTCTGGCAACACCTCTTCTTCGTTGAAGACCGGAACAACCACTGAAAGTCGAACACCTCGCACTTCATTCCCCTCCCGAAAAGAACGTCCAGCTCGGGAACCATCTCAAGAACTCCGCAACGTACGTTTTCCTCACCACGGCTCCCGAGAGGATAGGGTAAAAGAGCACGAAAAGGCCCACCGCCCCAAAAAGAAGCACCCATCTCCATACCCGAATCGAGGGGTTGTCCTCCTCAAGCCAAGCAAAGAACATGCCAAGGAGCACGGCAAGAAAGGGCACGCACCCGTAGTAGTGGTAAATGAAGGTGATCCGGGGAACAAACACCCAAGGAACGTACTGGGAAAAGAAGGCCACAAGTATCCAGAGAACTCCTTGCCTTTTGAGGAACGCTGGAGTCACGAGGGCAAAGAGCACCGTAATACCTCCTATCCACCAGAGCGCTGGATTCCCGAAGGACACGATGCTTGAGATGTACCCCTTGGGAAGCCCTTCGCCTTTATAGAGCCAGATAGGTCGAGCCATGATAGGCCATTCCCACCAGGGAGAAGCAAAGGGGTGCGTGGCGACAAGATCGCGATGGTAGTGGTACATGGAAATCTGGAGGCGAAGAACATCCCGGAAAGAGTACCCAGGAACCAGTAGGTAGGGAAAGTAAGAGAGGAAGTAGAGACAAGCGGGGACAAGGAGGAAAAAGACCGCAGAAAGAGGAAGAATACGCTTCGAGAAATCGGCAAAGGAAAGGGTACCTTCCTGAATCGCCCGCCCATGGGACACAAAAAAGAGCACCGCCATTCCCACCCCAGCGTACACAGCGGTCCACTTCGTCGCTGCTCCAAGGCCAAAAAAGAGGCCGGAGAGGAAGAGGAGGGTAACCTTCCTCTGAAGGAAATACCGAAAAAGGAAAAGGTATGCAAGGAGGGTAAAGAAGACCACGTACGTATCGACCGTGGCAATTCGAGCCTGGACAAAGTGCATGAAGTCAAAGGTAAACAAAGCGGTGGCAAGGAGGGCATAGGTATCCCGAACAAAGAGGCGCGAAAGGGCAAAGACAACCGGCACAAGGAGGGTTCCAAAAACCACCCCCATAATGCGCCATCCCAAAGGGTTCATGCCAAAAAGGACAATGCCCAAAGCGATGATAACCTTCCCAAGGGGTGGATGAGTCCACTCATAAGGGGGGAGACGGTGGAGGTGTTCGAAAGCGGTACGGGCGTGGTAGATTTCGTCGAAGTACATCCCAGTGAGGTAGGAACGCTCGAACTGGACAAGATGCTGCTCATCGAAAAGCGACTCACCACCTGGCGAGTAGGACGCAATGGGGAGGGGATGGGGATCCCCCCCGGCGAAGAAGGCTACTTCTCCAAGCATACCTCGGGCGTCCTTTGGCGTTATTCGGAAGTACCGCGCCAGGAAGTGTCCATCCACGTATTCCCAGCGGAAAACCCAATCAAGCTTCAGCTCCGGACCCTTCTCCCAGAGAATACCATCCCGAGAGTACTCAAAGGCATACGAGCTCCCCTGGGCCAAAGCGGCAAAACAGGCAATTCTCCCCACTTCTTGCATCATCCCAAGGTCTACAACGACCACATCCTCCGGCCCTTGAGGCTGCCAGTACGTCTGAGGGACATGCCGTGATCCCAGGCGGAAAAGAGCAAGGGCGAAAAACACGACAGAAAGGAGGAAGACAAAAGAGAGGCTCCTCTTCTGGCTCATACCATCTCTCCTTTGCTTTTCTTCTGCAACGCAAGAAAGAGGAAGAAAACCCAAAGGGCAAGGTTGGCCAGGGAAATGAGAACAAGGCGGAGGTCATGACGAGGAAAATGGTACCTCCCATAGAACCCAAAAAGGAGGATGAGTCCCACGTTGAGGAAAAAGGTGGCACTCAAACCCAGAAAGAGGGTGAGCACTCGCCAATCCGGCCGATACACGTACCACCAGAGGGCGAAACAGAGAGCAGGGAAAAGGTATCGTTCGTGCATTCGGTGGACAAAGAGGAAAACCGAAAAGGCAAGGAAGAGCGCCACCACTGGGAAGCGTTCCGTGTCCTTTCTCGAGAAAAAGAGGTAAGCCGAAAGAAGGGTAATCACCCCAATGGCCACATACCCCCACTCTCGAAAGGAGAGAAAGAAAATCCTCTGCGTGTCCGGTACCCAATTCCCCCCAAGAAGGGCGAAGAGGTTAAAGGCATTGAGGGTCGCATACTGGTACGCCCCTACCGCCCCCCGGTATATGGAAACAACGCGAGGAAAAGAAAAGGGGAAAGAGAGCCCCAAAAAAACAGCAAGGCCCCCCGCGATGCTCCGGAGAACCACAGAAAAGTCCCTCCTCTCAAGGAGGGCAAAAAGCCAAAGGGGTGAAAAGATGAGGGTCTGAGGCTTTACCAAAAGGGCAAGGGCGAAAAAGAGGGCGGAGAGCTCTAGCCGTCCCCGTGCAAGGAAAAGCACGCCAGCAAAAAGAGGAAGCATGAAAACCGAATCCACCTGTCCCCACAGGGCTGAGTCAAGACCGATGGCCGGATTCAAAGCGCAGAGCGCAAAAAGGAGCAGGGCTCGTTCTTCTCCAAGGCGTTCTCGCGCAAGGAAAAAGAGGAGGGAAGCGAGAGCCAAATCCGCAAGGAGCGCGGGAAGTTTCAAGAGCACAAGGAAAACCGAAGACTCATCAGAAAGACCAAAGATCTCCTTGAGGCTTCCAAGGAGCCAAAGGACGTAGAGATACCCTGGTGGATAGTCGATGTACATCGTGCCAGAGTAAATCCGGAAAAGCCCCAGCTCCACTGCCTGGTTTGCCCAGCCCACAAAACAAGCGATATCCGGAGGAAAACCCAAGACAGTAAAGGCAAAGAGCACTCGGAGAAGCAAGGCGCAAAAGAGAACAACCCAGAAGTCCCGAGACAAACCCAAACCTCCTTCCTGCGTCTCCACCATTATACCAATCCGTGGTATACTTGTGCCAAACGGTGGGGGAGGGGTGGTTATGCGCAGAATAGGCTGCGTCGCCTGCCTTGCCCTTCTTTTTCTGCTCTCTCCTCTTCCCTTTGCCTGGGCACAGGAGCCTCGCACCCTGCGCGTGGTTATCGACCAAGACTATCCGCCTTTTTTCTACCTCGATGAGGCGGGGGACTTTGCCGGGGTATCGGTGGACTTCTGGAAGCTCTGGGAGAAGAAAACCGGCATTCCTGTGACCCTTCTTCCTCTCCCTTGGGAAAAAGCCCACGAAGTCATGAAAGCCCGCGACGCAGAGGTGATTGACACTATCTTCTGGACCCCGGAGCGAGAGCTCTACCTCGATTTTGCCGGTCCTCTCTTCCCTATGACCTCAAGCGTGTACTTTCGCCGAGGGCTTGACATCGCTTCCCTTTCGGACCTCACACCTTACGTTGTGGGAGCAAAATCCCGGGACGCGCTTGTGGAGTATGCCCGATCCCAGAATCCAGCCCTGCACCTTGAGCTTTTCCCAAACTACTCCGATATTGTTGCCGCTGCAAAAAGAGGGGAGATTGATTGCTTCCTTATGGATGACCTCCCCGCAAACTACTACCTCGTGAAGCATGGCCTCCTTGAGGAGTTCTCTCGCCTCCCGCTTCCCGTCCTCAACCATATTTACCTTGCCACCTGGGAAGGGAATACCGAAGTCCTTGCCCTTCTCCGAGAAGGGCTCTCAAAGTTCTCCAAGGAGGAAATCGACAACCTCCTCAAGCCCTATGTAGCTACCCTTGCAACCTATCCTCCCTGGCTTGGGAGATTTGCGCTTTTGTCCCTCCTTGGGGGAGGAGCGTTCCTTGCTATCCTCCTTGCGTTCAACCGTCTCCTCAAGCAGCGCGTCGTTCAAGCAACGGAAGAGCTCCGCGCCAAGACCAGGGCGCTTGAAGAAGCGGAACAGAAAATCCTCAAGACGGTGGAGACCGTTGCCGCTTTGCCGCTCCTTTCGGTAAGCGAAGCAGAGTTCCTCTCCCAGATGCTTGATCTTGCCCTTGAGCTCATTCCTAAAGCCCGTGCTGGAGGCGCCCTCCTTGTGGAGCAGAATGGGAAAGGGAGAATTGTGGCCGTCCGAGGACACAGCAAAGACCTTGTGGGGTTCACCTTCGAGAAGGAGGACCTCGTTGTCGTGGACGAGGTACGAGTCGTCCGAGGGCTCCTTGACCCAAAACGCCGCTTTTCCTCTCTCGAGCGCCTTGAGCGGCTCATCACCCTCTCCCTTCCTGTTGCAGAAACCCTTGTTGCTCCACTCTTTTGGGGAGAGAGGCTTTTTGGGCACCTCACCCTTGATATCCTCGAAGGCGATGGAGAGCGCTTTGACGAGGGAGACCTCTCCCTTGCCGAGCGCTTCGCGCGGATTTGTGTTGCCTTCCACGCCCTCCGGGAGTATGTGCAAAAAGAAGAGCTCCTCCTCGAACGGCTCCTCTTTGCTCTCGCCCAAGCCCTTGAGTACTACGATGGTTCCACGAGGGTACACTCTGAAGTCTCTGCAGGGTACGCCCTTGAAATCGCTCGCTCCCTTGGTCTTCCTGAGGAAAAGGCTCGCCTTGTACGCTGGGCAGCCCTAGTCCATGACGTGGGGAAAATTTTCATCCCCCAGTCGATTCTCCGAAAACCTGGAAAGCTCACCGATGAAGAGTATGAGCTCGTGAAGCTCCACGCGGTAAAGGGCGAAGACCTCCTTGCTGGCATCAAAGACCTTGAACCCGTTGCCCGCATCGTCCGACACCACCACGAGCGTTTCGACGGAACAGGGTACCCTGATGGACTCCGGGGAGAGGAAATCCCCCTTGAATCACGAATCCTTGCCGTTGTCGATGCTTTTGAGGCAATGACCAGCGACCGCCCCTATCGGAGAGCCATGGGTATTGATGAGGCCCTTGAAGAGCTCAAACGCTCCTCTGGGACTCAGTTCGACCCCCGGGTTGTCCAAGCCATGGTTGCTCTCATAGAGGAACAAGTGGAGTACACTCGAGAAAAGGAGTGAAACCCTCTTGCCTTCCCCCTTTTTTCCGCTATAATCAAGGTGACAAGTTTTGGTCAAATGGAAATGAGAAATTGCTCAAAAGGGGAAGGGCCGTGCTGACTCAAGGAGAAAAACTCAAGATGTACTTCACCATGCTCTGTATTCGCCGTTTCGAGGAAAAAGCCGAAGAACTCTACATGGCGGGGAAAATCTGGGGTACGTTCCACCTCTACATTGGGGAAGAGGCGGTAGCTACAGGAGCATGTTTTGCCCTGCGTCCGGAAGACTATATCACCTCAACGCACCGAGGCCATGGCCACTGCATCGCCAAAGGAGCTGATCTGAAGAAGATGATGGCCGAACTCATGGGGAAAGCTACGGGATACTGCTACGGCCTTGGGGGATCCATGCACATCGCGGACCTTGAGGGTGGCAACCTTGGCGCCACGGGGATTGTTGGTTCGGCCATCCCCATCGCGGTTGGGGCAGCTTTGGCCTGCAAGCTCATGAAAAAGGATCGAGTAGTCCTCTGCTTTTTCGGGGATGGGGCGGCAAACACGGGGGCATTCCATGAAGCGGTGAATATGGCTGCGGTCTTTAAGCTTCCGGTCGTCTTCCTCTGCGAGAACAACCTCTACGCCATGTCCTTCCCAGTGCAGAAAGCCTTTGCCATCCCTGATATTGCCGAACGGGCAAAAGGATATGGCATTCCCGGGGTCACCGTCGACGGCATGGATGTCCTTGCGGTATACGAGGCCACAAAGGCAGCTGTAGAACGCGCTCGCCAAGGGTCTGGCCCGACTCTCATCGAGGCCCGTACCTATCGTTTCCGTGGGCATTCAAAAAGCGACAAGGGAGTATACCGGACGAAGGAAGAGGTGAAGATGTGGATGGAGCGGTGCCCAATCCGGCGTTTCCGGATGCACCTTTTGGGAGAGGGCGTACCTGAAACCGTCCTGGACGACCTCGAGCGAAAAGCTGGAGAACTCGTTGAAGAAGCGGTCCGCTTCGCCGAGGAAAGTCCCGAGCCTGACCTTACCAAGGCAATGGGCATGGTCTATGCTTGAGCGGGAAATAACTTATGCTGAAGCCATACGGGAAGCTCTCCGCGAGGAGATGTGCAGAGACCCCCGAGTCTTTCTCATCGGAGAAGACATCGGCCTCTACGGGGGAGCCTTTGGGGTCACCCAGGGACTCCTTGAAGAATTTGGGGAAGAGCGAGTCATTGACACGCCGATTTCAGAAGCTGCGATCGTCGGCGCAGCTATTGGAGCGGCTCTCCTTGGCATGCGGCCGGTAGCAGAAATCATGTTCTTCGACTTCATGACCCTTTGCGCCGACCAGATTGTGAACCAGGCGGCAAAAATCCGCTTCATGTTCGGGGGAAAGGCAAGAGTCTCTATCGTCGTCCGATCCCCCGCTGGTTCTGGCACCGGTGCCGCTGGACACCATTCGGGAAGCCTGGAGTCCTGGTTTACCCAAATCCCAGGGCTTAAGGTTGTCGCTCCTGCGACACCATATGATGCTAAGGGCCTTCTCAAAAGCGCCATCCGCGACGACAACCCAGTCATCTTCATGGAGCACAAGCTCCTCTACAAGGTCAAGGGCCCTGTTCCGAACGAGGAATATACCGTTCCCCTTGGTGTTGGGGAGATTAAGCGACGGGGAAAGGACCTCACCATTGTCGCATATTCCGTGATGGTGAGGCGAAGCCTTGAGGCGGCAGAGATGCTCGCCCGCGAGGGTATCGAGGCTGAGGTCGTGGACTTGCGGACCCTCCGCCCTCTCGACGAGGAAACAATCCTCTCCTCCGTCCGGAAAACGAACCGAGCGCTTGTGGTGTATGAGCCACCACGTTTTGGGTCCTTTGGAGCGGAGATTGCCGCACTCATTGCCGAAAAAGCCTTCGACTTCCTTGACGCCCCAGTCATGCGCCTGGGCGGCTTGGAGATGCCCCCACCCTACAACCCACACCTTGAGCGGCGCATTGCACCCCAGGTCGAGGACATCGTTCAAGCCGCCCAGGAACTCCTCAAATCGTGAAACGGCTAAGGCTTGTGTTGAGCTTTTCCAGGAGGCCAATGGTTTCCCGAACGGTGCCATAAGTCTCCTGTAACGCGGCGTTCTGCTCCTCAGAAGAAGCAGCCACTTCTTCTGCTGCGGCCGCATTCTCCTCAGAAATCGCCGCCACATTGCTCAAGGCTTCGTAGACCTCCTCAGCCATGTGGATGACAGCCTTCGTGCGTT
>JANXBI010000002.1 GCA_025060675.1 Candidatus Caldatribacterium sp. | reverse complement strand
TGGCGCCACCCCTGTGGTACAATAGAGAAAACTCGCAAAGGGAGGTACCTGTGTATGCGTCGTATGCTTCCTCTCATTGTCCTGGCCTCCATGGTCGCAGTGGTCTTCACCCTGTCTGGATGCTCGTGGTTTGAAGGTTTTGTCCCATCCCCTTCACCTTCTCCCTCACCACTCCCAGGGAACACGGACATGGATGAGAAGGATTTCACTATCTTCCTCCTCGATGGACGCACCATGCAACTTTCATCCCTAAAAGGCAAGCCGGTGCTCCTTGTCTTTTTCGCCCCTGGATGCTCTGCCTGCAAGACGGAAGTACCAGCTCTGAATGAAATCTACACGAGGTACAAAGACCAAGGTCTTGTGGTCCTTGGGGCAGGATATGGCACCAAGGCCAGCGTAGAGGAATTCGTAGAGAGCACGGGCGCGAAATACATCATCGGGTACTTCGACAGTCGATCTATCCTTGAGATGTATGACGTGCATGCTGTCCCCCACAACGTATTCTTCGACCGTAGTGGTAACATGCGCTCACAATACGTAGGTCCCATGACCCCATCAGCCCTTGAAGAGTACCTTGAGGAAATTCTTTAAGCCGCTTCACGCAATGGGGGCCTCGCAAAAAGCGGTGCCCTCATTGCGTTTACCCGTAATGGGAGATTTCGATGCAAGGGGGGTATGGATGTGTCACAGCGCAGCTCGAAGGCGCAAAGAAAATCCCTTTCCAATCCTCTCCGGTTCGAGAGTGCTGTTTTCTGGCTACTTTTCGTCCCCGTGCTTCTTGCTCCTTACTATCGCGGCCTGTACTTTACCTTCGAGAGATTACCGTTTTTCCTTTTTCTCTGTGGCGTAGGAGCAACCTTAGCCATCCTCCGAGCGTACCATCGCGTGTACTTCACGTTTCCCCTCCGTTTTATGATTCCCTTCGCACTCCTTGCGCTTCTTTACGGGATAAACATTCCGTTTTCTGCTGACCATGGCCTGGCCTATCGGGAATTCATTAACTGGGCAACGTACTGCCTTTTCCTCCTCCTCATCATCGCACTCAAACCGAAGCCTTCAAAAACGGTTCTCCTCCTCTTTGGCCTCAACGCCGCCATCCTGGTCTCCTTAGGTCTCTTCCAAGCTTTTGGTTGGTTGCCCGAAGGGGTATACTTCCCTGGCATGTCGTTCCGCGCACTCTTTTTAGGTGGACGGCTGTACTCCACATTTCAGTATCCAAACACCGCTTCTGCGTACTTTGGAATGGGGTACCTCTCACTCCTTGGTCTTCTCCTTTGGGAAGGAGAGAACGAAAACTTGCAAAACCTTGCCTCCTTCCTAGCCTTCCTTGTGTTTGGAGGGGTGTTCTTCACCTACTCCCGAGGGGGACTCTTTGCCCTCGGACTTGTCCTTCTGCTCCTCTTCTTCTTTCTCCCCCACAGGCTTAGAGTAAGCCTCTTTTCTGGTGCCCTTGCAACCCTGCTCCCTTTCGTGGCACTCCTCCCTCTCCTTGAGCGCTTTCTCCACATCCGGCAACCTCTTCCATTTTGGGGAATCTTTCTCTCCGGAAGCTTGATTACCCTGGCCCTTCAAGGAATCCTAACGCCCCTCAAACGGCGCTTGCTCTCCTGGCCAGCGCAAAAGTTCCTCATCTGGATAGTCATCCTCTTTGCCGCTGCGGTGAGCATTTTCCTCCTCACAGTCCAGCTTGGCCTTGTGGGAGGTGGGGCCACACGACTCCTTGACGTGAGTCTTCGCACCCGGAACGTATGGGAACGGCTCATGTTCTACCGCGATGGATTGAAGATTTTTGCCCGACGTCCTCTCAACGGTTGGGGTGGAGGAGGATGGGAAGCTCTGTACGCATCGTTCCGTTCCTACCCTTACACTACCAAGACCACCCACAACCTCTACCTCCAAGTGCTCATTGAAGGAGGTTTGCTTGGTATCATTCTTTTTGCGTCTTTCCTCTTTTTCCTCTTCCAGGGTCTTGGAAGAGCTCTTGCAACACACCCGATTTCTTGGACAGGAATACTCTACGGCATTCTCCTCCTTGCCTTTCTCCACGGATTCGTTGATTTCAACTTCAGCCTTGGAGCGTATCAACTCGCGGTGTGGTTTTTCGCTGGATGCGCTATTTGTGCTCCTACCGAGAGAAAAGCGCCGGACAGAAAACTCTCCAGTCTTACCAAGCTTCACCCGCTTCTTGTTGGTATCGCTTCTCTCCTTCTTTTGACGTTTCTTGCTCTCTCCACTGGAGCTGAGTGGAACTACGCCTTTGGTGAGTACTTTGCTAAGGAGGGGGAAGTAGACAGAGCGATACAGTTCTTCGAGCAGGCAATACGCTTTGAACCATGGAATCCAGCCCTACACTACTCGTTAAGTGAAGCCCTAAGGGAAAAAGTAGAGGCCACCTTAAGCAAAGCTACCCACATAAGGGCTACAGAAGTGGGTGAACACGCACTACGACTTTCCCCGTACAACTCCCTTATTTTAGAGCACGTTGGTATCCTGTATGCGGAGCGAAAAGAATTCTCTGAGGCCTTGCACTTCCTCAAAAGAGCCATTGCCACAGACCCATTCAGGCTCAACCCTTACACGAACTTAGCCAGGGTCTGTTACTCTGCAAGTATGTACTTTTTGGGGGAAGGCGATAAGGACGCTGCTCTCCTTTTCCTAAACGAAGGGGTCCATATCGAAACGCTTCTTCAAGAGGCGCAAGAACGCTCCATAGAACCTCTGCAATGGAATCTTGAAGAAATAGAAAAAGTACTCGGAGAGATAAAAAGAGTAAGAGAGCAGCTCCTGAAAAACACAAAAGCCCCAGGTTCTTTATGAACCTGGGGCTTTTGTAGCAACGAATCACTTAGGTAACGGACAACCTGTTGGGATTTGCACTGGCTCGCAGACCGCAGCGCAGCACGCCTCAACCTGGAGTCCACAGCAGTTGTTGCCAAGAGCATCGTAAACGTCGCAGACGCTCTTGAGCTTGACAGTTACAGTATCAGCTACGGAAGGCCGCTGATAGTCCTGAAGCCCCAAGAAGTTCCCGTACTGCTCTGCATCCCCTTCGTTGCAGATAAGACCATAAGCAGAGTACGCAACATTATCAACAGTCCTATTTTCAACAACGCTCGCTAAGATTCTGATTTTGTTCTTGGCGGTGCCAACAGGCTCAACCTTGGTAGGTGTTATAGACTTACCATCCTTGATAGCCTGGGTTTGCCTGGTGCTGTTCTTAACCGTGACGGTCCAGTTGTCCTTGTTGAGGATACAGCTCCAATCACCAACAATGTCCTCATCAAATGTGAGGGTAATGCGAATCCCGCCTTCTCTCTTTCTATTTCTTTCGTACGCATCTTCATAGAC
>JANXBI010000070.1 GCA_025060675.1 Candidatus Caldatribacterium sp. | reverse complement strand
TGGCGCCACCCCTGTGGTACAATAGAGAAAACTCGCAAAGGGAGGTACCTGTGTATGCGTCGTATGCTTCCTCTCATTGTCCTGGCCTCCATGGTCGCAGTGGTCTTCACCCTGTCTGGATGCTCGTGGTTTGAAGGTTTTTTCCCATCCCCTTCACCTTCTCCTTCACCACTCCCAGGGAACACGGACATGGACAGGAAGGACTTCACCATCTTCTTCCTTGATGGGAGCGCGGCAAACCTCTCCTCCTTCAAGGGCAAGCCGGTGCTCCTTGTCTTTTTCCTTCCTGGCTGCTCCGCCTGTAAGAACGAGGTCCCAGCTCTGAACGAGGTTTACACGAAGTACAAAGACCGGGGTCTTGTGGTCCTTGGGGCAGGGTATGGCACCCCAGAGAGCATAGCTACATTCAGGACAAGCACAGGAGCTCAATACCCTATAGGGTATTTCGCTGACAAAGAAGAGATTGTCGAGCTTTACGATTTCACCCATGTTCCCCACAACGTCTTTTTTGACCGGAATGGGAATATCACCCGAACCTACAATGGCCCTATGAGTTTATCAACCCTGGAAAGCTACCTGAGCGAAATCCTGTAAACTCCAAGGAACCTGGGTCCACTACGCCCAGGTTCCTCTCCGCCCCCTCTTAGGGGAATTCCCTGGGGGTGGCGCTCCGCGAGGTGAAAGGAGATGCCTTCAAGCGGGAAGAGTGCGCAACCCAAAAGGAGGGCCGATGAGAAGACCCGTCCCCTCCCTGTGAGCGTTGAGCGTTTCTTTTACTTTTCGCTTTTTGTCCTCGTCCTTCTTGCCCCATACCATCGGGGTCTGTACTTTCGCTTCGAGCGACTCCCCTTTTTCCTTGGTATCTGCAGCATAGGGATTGCCTTGGCTGCCGCGCGGATGCGCCCTCGTGTCCCCCTCTCTTTTGCCGTTGCCTTCATCCTCTTTGTCCTCCTGTACGGAATCAACATCCCTTTTTCCGCCAACCATGGGCTTGCGTACCAGGAGTTCGTGAACTGGGGTGCATACTGCCTCTTTTTCTTCCTTGTGGCCTCACTCCAAACCCAACCCTCACCAGCTGTGCTTTTTGCCTTCGGAGCGAACACGGTCATTTTAACGTTCCTTGGTCTCCTCCAAGGCTTGCGATGGATTCCTGAGGAGAGCTATGTTCTCGGCATGACCCTCCGGGCAATGTTCATCGATGGACGGCTCTACTCCACCTTCCAGTACCCCAACACCGCCTCCGCGTACTTCGGCATGGGGTACCTCGCCCTCCTTGGGGCAACCCTCTGGGAAGAGCACAAGGAATGGTTCCGTTTCCTTGCCTCCTGCCTTGCCTTCCTTGCCCTTGCTGGAGTCTTCTTCACCTACTCCCGGGGAGGAATGCTCGTCCTTGGGCTTGTCCTGTTCATCCTCCTTGTCGTCCTCCCTCAGCGAATGCGAGCAGGGTTCCTTTCGGGTATCCTCGTCACAGCGCTCCCCTTCCTCATCCTCTTGCCCCTCCTTGAGCGCTTCCTCCACGAATCGAAACCCCTCCCCTTTTTCGGCATCCTCTCTGCCGGAGCCATCCTC
>JANXBI010000025.1 GCA_025060675.1 Candidatus Caldatribacterium sp. | reverse complement strand
TATCTCCTCAACCTCAAGCCCAAGCACCTGGGCGATTTGGCGGAGCGCAGCAGCATGTGCCCCTCCCACAAGGCATACATGGTGGGAGGGGAGCTTTTCAACGAGCCTGTACCCATCTCGAACCCGAATGAGTGCTCCATTTTCACAATCGGAGCCAGGGTACTGAACGTATCCCTCAAGGTAACCCTGCGCCACAACCATTTTTGCAAGCGAGGGATGGAGCTTCACCAAGGTTATCTGGCCTTCAGGAAGCCGGGCATCCAGGGCAATGGCGTTGTCGTCAACGATACGCAGAACTTTCCGCCGCACGCACCAAGAGGCCGCAAAAGGACGTGGAAGCACCCCAAGATACCCACAGTGAGCACAAAGGGCGTGGTGCTCAGGTTCGGGAACGTCAGGGAAGCGGTCGATACGCTCGTGCCTGAGGGCCGCCTCCCCCATGAGGAAGGGGTAGATGTTGGTCATCATGACTGGAGCTTGCAGGGAAAAGTACACGATACACTCGGTGAGGAGGGAAAGCGTATCCGCTTCGCACGCCCAAAGCACGTTCCGCTCCTCGAAAAGCATGTCCCAAGCAAGACATGGTGTGGTATCGGAGAAGAAGGACTCGTTGAGGCAGTTCACACCCATACCGAGGACATCCCCATGGGTTTCAAGCTCCCGGGAAAGCGCAAGGTACAGCTTCACTGCGCTCCGAAGGGATCTTTCGGTTATCCCTTCAACGGGAAGACGCCACCGTGCCCACTCGGCATCGGCAACCGCATCGGGAATGCTCTTTGCCTGTTCCCCAAGTTCCCTGAAACTCCGCACGATAGTTTCGATGCCAAAGCGTTCCTGGATACCTCTTCGACATTCTGTTTCCCACCAGAAAAAGCGTTTGAAAATCTCCGCTTGCATCCCCTCCCCAGGATTGTCCTGGAAAACGAGGAACTTGGCCTGTTGTGCCCTCCTCCGGAAGGCAAAGGTGCGTACAAGGGAGCGGGTAAGCTCAAGAGCGTAGGGGGCAAAAACTTGAATACCGTGGTGGCGGAGATACGTGACAATTTCCCAATCCCACATGTTCATTGTCCCAAAGGGCGAGGTCACAACAAGGACAGGCAGGCGATACGCCTCCAGAACGGCAACTGACCGATACGCCTCCCCAAGAACCTGAGGGAAGAGGAGGGCGTCACTCTCAGACACCTGAGTCCCCAAAGGAACCGGATCAAGGATTTCCGCTTCTTCACGCAAGAGTTCCCGAAGCGTTGCCACCTGCTTCCTGTACTCTTCGTCCATCCCCGAAGAGAAGTACACGGGCAAAAGTCGTGCTTTCACTTCCTTATCCCTCCATGCGGTGGATATAGTTTAAGTGAGAAAAACCTACCTTACACCACCGGCATGATGGCCCCAAGAGACTCCCCATGGCCAACGAATTTCCGGTAAATAGCCTTCGCCTCGTCGAGGGAGAGGTCGCGAAGCATAGCTTCGTACTGGAAGGGAAATTCCCAACCAAGACCAATACGCTCGTAGAAGGCAAACAGGGAGGCAAGGGAGGCAACGCTCTCGAAACCGTGCAGGAACATCCCTCGAGTGTAGGCCTTAGCCTCGTTGAACTCCTCCTCGCTGAGGTTCAGGAGGTTGCGGAACTCCTCACGGAGAATGCCCACAACCGTATCAAAGTAGCAAGGAGCAAACCCACAGTACGCACAGATGAAAGAAGGACCAAGGAGAGGCATGTACACTGACCCAACCTGGTAGCTCAAGCCCCGATTTTCCCGAATTTTCACAAAGAGCCTTGAGTACATTCCACCCCCAAGGACGTTGTTGAGCACATCAAAGGCAACCCGAGCCTTTGTTTCAAGGATGCCCGGGGCTCGGAATCCCAGAACCACCCAACTGTCCCGAACCTCTTTGCAATCCACAATCTTCAAAGAAGCGGGGAAAAAGTGGTTCCGAGAAGGGAAAGCAAACTCTCGAGGGATAATGGACCCAAGTTCCCGCTCGAGGATCCTTTCGATACGGTTCTTGTTGAACTTCCCTACAACCGCAAGAACCATGTTGTTTGGCACAAAGGTCCGCTCATACCAAGAAACCACCTGTTCCCTAGTCATGCGCTCAAGGCTTTGCATTTCCCCAAGGGTGGGGAAAGCGTAAGGGTGTCGCCCAAAAAAGGCACGCTTAAACCGAAGCATAGCGGCCTTCAGGGGATCGTCATCAAGAGAACGGAGGAGATCGATGAGGAAACGTTTCTCTTTCTCCACTTCCTCGGGGAGAAAAGCGGGGGTCTTGATTGCCTCAAGGAAAAGGGCCAGGAGATCCTCCGCCACCTCTCCCGGCCCCTCCATAACCACCTTTCCCGTGAAGTAGTTGGAAGAACTCTGGATGGTTGCTCCAAAGCGCTCGATTTCTCGACTGAAGTCAACCCCGCTTTGCCGCTTCGTGCCCTTCAAGAGGGTCTCCTGAAGGAGGGCAGACACCCCTCGCTCCCCTTCGCCTTCAAAAATGTTCCCCAGCCCAAGCACCAGGTGGAAAACGACAAGCTCGCTCTCCCGAGGAATGAAGAGGATCGTCAAACCGTTCTTAAAGGTCCTTTTCTCCACGTGGAAAGGCTTCTCGTCCACTTCACCCACCTGGCTTGATGCAGACAGAGGTCCCCCGCTCGAAGTCCACATACCGTCGAGCCACCTCCACAAGGTCATGGGCACGAACCCGCTCTACCTGGAAAAGCGCTCTGAGGCTCCGGTCAATACTGTCTATGGTATCCAGGCGCCCCAGAAGCTCTGCACTCCCCAAGGTTGTCTCTATGGCGTTGAAGAATCCGCTCTTTAAGAGATTCTTAGCCCGTTCAAGCTCCTCTTCGGTTGGGGCAAAATAGGTGAGCTTTGCGAATTCCCCCTGGATAGCTTCCTCGATTTCCTCAAAGTTCCCCTGGGAAAAGGTGAAGAAGATGGCAAAAATACCTGCGTGTTCGTAGTACGAATACGTGGTGTGAATGGTGTCAACAATCCGACGTTCCTCACGGAGGGCGATGTTGAGGCGCGAACCAAGCCCATCCCCCATAACAAGGGAGAGTAAGCGAAGGAGGTAAAAATCATCGCTTTTTATCCCACCGCAGAGAAACCCAATGGCGCCGTAGAATCGTCGGACGTCCATGACGCACTCTACGATCTGCCGCTCCGGAATGGGGAGAGGCGGAAAGAAAGGAGTATCGAATTCTTCAGGCGGAGCAAAAGGCGCAAAGAGATCCTCCACGAAAGCGAAAAGCTCTCCGTCTTTGAGGTTCCCACTGACAGCGAGCACCATGTTCGCTGGATGGTAGAAACGATCCCGGTACTCAAGGAGGTCTTCCCGAGTGAACTGCCGAACCGTTTCCTCCCGTCCAAGAATGGGGAAACCATAGGGAGTTTCCGAGAACACACGTTCATAGAGAATATGGGCGAGGCGTTCTTCAGGATCGTCTTCGTCGATATGGATTTCCTGAATGACCACCATCTTCTCCCGCTCAATATCCTCTGGGTCGAAAAGGGGTTGGGTGACGAGTTCCATCTCAAGGGAAAGGGCTTCCTTCCAAAACTCCCGTGGAACAACGAGGTAAAAGTCCGTCGTGTCAAGGGAGGTCCCGGCGTTCAGGGTCCCACCAAGGGCCTGCACCCGCCGGGACAAGAGGAGTCCTGGGTAATGCACCGTTCCCTTGAACACCATGTGCTCAAAGAAATGCGATATTCCATTCTTCTCTGGTGCCTCGTTCCTCACCCCTGCCCGCACCCAGAGGTTCACCGCCACGAGGGGAGAATCCATACGGCGGAAGATGACCCGAGCACCGCAGGGGAGTACCCACTTCGAATAGGAAAGGAACTTCACCTACACCCACCAGGCCTGTCCTATCTTTTCCCGAATCACAACCTCTCTGAGGAAGGCAACCGCCTTCGCGAACCCTTCTCGACCAGACATGAGGGAATCCTCATGCTCTATGGAGAGTACCCCATCATACCCTATAAGCCGCAGGGTGCTCACGAAATCCTTCCAGAAACCAAAATCGTGTCCATACCCAACTGTGCGGAAAATCCAGGAACGTTTGCTTTCTTCAGTATACACCTTTGTGTCAAGGGTACCATTGACGAGGCTATTCACCAGGTCAACTTTAGTGTCTTTGGCATGGACATGGTACACCGCTCCTTCGAGTTTGCGCAAGGCAAAGATTGGATCGATACCCTGCCAGAAGAGGTGGCTTGGGTCAAAGTTCGCCCCAATGACATCACCCACCGCTTCCCGAAGGCGAAGTAATGTCTCAGGATTATACACGCAAAAACCAGGGTGCATCTCAAGACACACCCGAACCCCGTGGTCCTTGGCGAATTGCCCAGCCTTCTTCCAGTAAGGGATGAGCTTCTCCTCCCACTGCCACCTGAGGACTTCAAGGAAATCCGGAGGCCAAGGACAGGTGACCCAGTTAGGATACTTGGCATTCTCCGAGTCCCCAGGGCACCCAGAGAAGGTAATCACGTTCTGAACACCGAGTTTCTCAGCAAGGAGCACACTGGCCTCGAAATCCTCGTGGTGCTTCTGCGCCACCTCCGGGTTCGGGTGGAGAGGATTCCCGTGGCAACTCAGGGCGCTGATTTCAAGGCCTCGAGACTCCACAGCTTCCTTGAAACGAGCGAGCTTCTCCGGATCGGCAAGGAGCTCCTTGGGATTGCAATGGGCGTTCCCCGGATACCCTCCGGTTCCGATTTCTACCGCTTCCACACCTTGCGCTTTCACGTAATCCAAGGCTTTCTCGAAAGGCTCGTTCTGGAAGAGCACAAGGAAAACGCCAATCTTCATAAAACCTTCACCCCTCTCTTGACTTTTGCGCCCTGCTCCTTTATAAGAAAAAGCAAAACCGCATGCCCTAGTATATCCTCCCAAGAGGAAGAACGCAACCTCCACGCGTAAAGGGGGAAAAGCCTTGGAGCGTCACAAAGGTGGGGTTCGTATATCAAAACGGGTACAGATGATTGCTCCTTCCGCTACCCTCTCAATCTCTGCCAAAGCTCAAGAGCTGAAACGGCAGGGAGTTGACGTCATCTCCTTCAGTGCCGGAGAACCTGACTTTGACACACCCTCCTTTATCAAGGAGGAGGCAAAGCGAGCTATCGATGCAGGGTTCACAAAGTACACACCAACCCCAGGAATACCAGAACTCCGGGAGGCTATCTGTGAAAAGCTCAAGCGGGAAAACGGCCTATTGTACTCGCCTCAGGAGGTTATTGTCTCCTGTGGCGCTAAGCACTCCCTCTACAACGCCATCATGACACTCTGTGAACCTGGGGATGAGGTGCTTTTGCCTATCCCCTTCTGGGTAACGTACCTTGAACAGATTCGGCTCGCCGGAGGAGAACCAATTTTTGTGCCTTGCGTCAAGGAATCCCTTGCCCCAGATCTTGGCGCTTTAGAGCGAGCAATCACCCCACGAACTAAACTCCTCATCCTCAACAATCCTTCAAACCCCACAGGAGTTGTGCTTGATGAAAAAGCCCTGGAGCGGATTGCTCGCATTGCGGTGGAGAAGGACATTTACGTCATCTCCGATGAAATCTATGAACACCTGGTGTATGAGGTGCCCTTCCCTCGGAGCATCGCCACCTTTCCGGGGATGAAGGAACGCACCGTGGTGGTGAACGGTGTTTCCAAAACCTTTGCCATGACCGGGTGGCGGATTGGCTACGCCGCAGGACCAAGAGACGTCATCGAGGGTATGGCTCGCTTGCAAGACCATATGACCTCAAATCCCACGTCGATGAGCCAAAAGGCGGCTCTTGCCGCCTTGTGTTGCCCGTCTTCAGTCGTCCGGGAGATGGTTGACACGTTCAACGCCCGGCGAAAACTTATCCTCCATCACCTTGCCGATATTCCCCATATCTCCTTTCCTATCCCTCAAGGGGCCTTTTACGTATTCGTGGACTTCTCCAAGTACTGCCAGGGACGTTTCGCGGGTGAGCCCATCGGCGATTCAGTCCACCTCGCCGAACTCCTCCTTGAGAAGGCTCACATCGCCCTTGTCCCAGGAAGCGCCTTTGGGATGGAAGGGTACCTCCGCTTCTCCTACGCAACCTCCGAACGGGCCATTGAGACGGGCATGAAGCGACTGAAGGATTTCCTAAAGCGTGTTGAATAGGAGGTGTGACTGTGCCGAAGATTTACATTATCGATGTGACGAATCGTGACGGGGTACAGACGGCAAGGCTTGGGTTGGCGAAAATCGAGAAGACCATGGTGAACCTCTACCTCAACGAAATGGGGGTGTTTCAGAGCGAGTTCGGCTTCCCCACCACTCGCCACGAAACGAATTACCTCAATGCGAACTTAGAACTCGCTGAGATGGGAGTCATTGCCCCTATCCGTCTGAGTGGATGGCTTAGGGCGACAAAAAGCGACGTTGAACTCGCGTATAAGCTCGTCCCAAAACTCAAGTACCTCAACCTCTCCATCTCCACCTCCGACCAGATGCTTAAGGCCAAGCTCAACAAAACCCGCGACGAAGTTATCAAGATGATGACCGAAGCCGTCCAGGCTGCAAAGAGTTTCGGGGCCTTAGGAATTGGTGTTAACGCCGAGGATGCCTCACGGACCGACCTCGATTTCCTCGTGGATTTCGCCCTTGCCGGAAAGGAGGCAGGTGCTGAGCGCTTCCGGTATTGTGATACCTTAGGCTACGACAGCCCCTTCACAATTTACGAACGCATCAAGTACATCGCCGAGAAGACGAAGATGCCCATCGAACTCCACTGCCACAACGACCTTGGCATGGCAGTGGCAAACTCTGTTGCCGGGGCAAAAGCTGCTATCGACGCGGGGGTCGATGCCTACATCAACACCACAATCAACGGCGTCGGTGAACGGGCAGGAAATGCCGACCTTGTCTCGGTGATCCTCGCCATTAAGTACGCAAGCGGTATCGAGGGGAAGTATCAGCTTGATGAACGCATTAACCTCAAAGCCGCTTGGAAGACCTGTAAGTACGCGTCGTATGCTTTCAAGGTTCCCATCCCCATTACCCAGCCTGGCGTCGGAGCTAATGCCTTTGCCCATTCCTCTGGAATCCATGCGGATGGGGTTTTGAAAGACCGGAAAAACTACGAACTCTACGATTTCGAGGAGCTTGGTCGAGGAGAGCCAGAAATCATCGAAACCGGACGGCAGATTGTGGTTGGCGAGTACAGCGGCATCAAGGGATTCCGCAACGTCTACGAAAAGCTTGAAATCGAGTTCAAAGACGAAGAGGAAGCTCGAGAAATCCTGGAACTCGTCCGCTTTGCCAACGTGGAGAAACAGAAACCCCTCGTTGAAGACGAACTCCGCTTCATCGCCAAGTACCCCAAACAGGCCAAGCAGATTTTGACCCTCATTCCCTAAGCGCAAAGCCTACCCTTTGAGGGTAGGCTTTGCCATTCGCACAAAAAAGCGGAATTCCCGCAAGATGTGGTAACCGTTCCGCTGGTAGAAGGTGAAAGCGGGGGTATTGTCTTTCTCCACGTCAAGGACAACAGAGCAATCCCCCAAACGCGCTGCCTCTTCTTCCACCGCCTGAAGGAGCATCCGTCCCCATCCCTGCCTTTGGTGGGGAGGAAAAATGGCGATGTTACTCAAGTAGTAGGAAGAAGAGGGGAGTCCTGCAGAGACGAGCTTCGGCACGAAACGCCAAAGGCGTGGCAAGGCGTGCGGGAGGAGTCGAAAAGCGGTGTAGAAGCCCTTGGCACGCCGGTCACCACTTCCCCAGCCGAGGGCCATTCCAAGGAGCACATCGCCCCGCCAAAGGGCGAGTACGTGAGGAGGCGAAAAGAGGGTTCTCGTGTCCCTGAATAGACCGCGGAAAACTGCCTTCCAGGAAGGACCAAAGAGATAGGAAAGGACCTTTCCTGCTGAAAGCTCAAGAAGGAGGAGGAAGGCCTCCTCCTTTGACCATCCTTCACCCCTTCTTACGGTAGCGCTCACAAGACAAGGAGGTTTTCTCTCCTCCGTTTCTCCTCGCACCTCCAACTCCGCCCAGCTCTAAAGAAGGCCTCGATGTTGGCAAAAGGAACATCTTGTGGAAGGTCGCAACCAGTGCTCAAAATGAAGTATGGATAATCCCGCATGGCTTCAAGAAGACGAAGCGTCACCTGGTATATCTCTTCTGGTGTGTCTGAGAGCATAGCCACAGGGCTAATGTTGCCAAGAAGGAGGATATCATCATCCTCGGTAACCACAGAGGGCAGGTCTACGACGCTGTCTAAGCTCAAGCCAGCAACACCACAGCGCTTCATTTCTGGGATCAGGTGGTGGGTGTTCCCACACACGTGGAGAATGACCTCCACGTCATCGAGAATTCCCACAAGCTCCCGATAGATATGGGCAAGGTGTTTCCGAAAAGTCGCTGGACTGAAGATAACCGCCGTTGGCTCAAGCACCATGATGGTGTCGGCTCCCGCCTCCTGGAGGGCCCCAGCGTATCGAAGGACAACCCCTTTCGTAAACTCAAGAATCTCTCGGAAGAACGTTTCGTCAAGGACACTCTGCACCGCAAGTTCATTGGCCCCTGCAAGGAGGCCAGCAAGCGTGAGAGGACCAATGACGTACGCCCCTACCGGACAGGAGAATGCCACTCGCATGTGCCGAAGCGTTTCGAGGTACACAATGACTCTCCCATCACCAAGGATATCAATTTTGCGAAATGGGTCAAGGTCGGCAAGGGTTTTCACCGGATGAGCCTCGACAGAAGGCGTATCGTCGAGAGGGAAACGTACCGGAAGCCCCAAAGCACTTGCCTCCACCGAAAGGTCCATGAGGAAGAAAATGGCATCGGGACGGAAAGCATCGTAGAGTCGGCTCAGGGTCTGGAACTGGACAAGATGATTAAATTGATTTTGTTTAATATTCGTCCCAGTAAGTTGGAGACCTGGGTAACCCATGAGAGGTACAACTGGTCTTCTTCCCTCTTCCCAAAAGGAAAGAGCAAGTTCTCTCAGAGAAAAGCGATGTGCACTTCGCCGCATAAGTGCCACCTCAAGTTTCATAAAATAGTTAATTTTTCCGGAGCCATTGTACACCTTTCCTTCCCCACCGTCAAGAGAGAAAAGCATCGCACAAGCGCACTACTGACGTCTATTCAGCCCAAAAAGACCAAACAAAACCCAAGAAACGCCTATCTTCCCTGTAAGCAAGGAGGCTCCAAGGGGTACACATGAAGGAAACCGCAAAAACCCAAAGGGGAATTGCCCGGGCCCTAAGGGAGGAAGCATGTGGGTTGTGGGATAGCTCAGGACCCGGGCAAGCAACTTACACATTCGGCATTTTGGCAAGGAGTCCCTCAATATCCCGTTTGAGTGCTTCTTTTTCAGCAGCACTCAAAGGTTTTAGAGGCCTTCGAGGAAACCCTCCTTCGAACCCAAAACAATCCATCGCCGCTTTAACACCACTCACCCCGTATCTTCCAGAGACAAGGCTGTTGAGTTTTGCCACGAAGCGATGGAAGGGAAGACCACGCTCAAGGTCTTTTTTGAGTCCAAGCTCCACAAGGTCACAGCACAGATTGGGAAAGACATTCGCTAAAGACAACACTCCACCCCGAGCACCTACAAGGAGTGCCGGAAATACAAAATCGGCAGACCCAGCAAGGACGAAGAACGTTTTCCCTTCTGCAGCGGCAATGTACGCATCGTAATTCCCTTTTGAAGTATCCTTAAGACCGAAGATATTGGGGTGCTCGCTCACTCGAGCGATGAGCGATGGAGAAAAGCAGAGGTTATTCGCCACCGCTGGATTGTTGTAGAGAAGGAGTGGCCGGTCAATAGCCTCGGCAACCTCAGTAAAGTACTCATACAAAGCGTCATCAGTCATCCGCTTGGCGAAAAAGGAGGGAGGCATGAGGCTCACAAAGTCCACTCCAAGGCGGGCCAAATCCCGGGCAAGTTTTTTGGATTCAAACGTGGACTCGCAACTTGCCCCTCCAATGAGGACTTTGTCTCCCTTTACTTCAAGAACCGTCTCGATGACCTTGAGTTTCTCTTCGTACGTCAAGCTCCGGAACTCTCCGTTGGTGCCTAAGGCAAAGTACCCACGGAGCTTTGTTTTGGCGAGCTTCTCAATATTTCGTCGCAGTGCCTCAAAATCGATAGTATCATCTTCCCGAAAGGGAGTAACAATTGGAGCAAAGACACCGGTTAAGCGTTCCTCAATGTTTACTCTCTCCATACAACTCACCTCAAGAAGGTTTGAAAAACTCGATGATACGCTTTGCAGCCTGCACCGCTACCCGTTCAGTACTCTCCCTCGTGAGCCCCGCAACGTGGGGGGTAAGAATGACGTTAGGCAAGGAGAAGAAAGGATGGTCTTTCGGAGGAGGCTCTTCCGAAAAGACATCAAGAGCTGCTCCTCGGATCCACCCTTCACGAAGGGCTTCATAGAGAGCTCCCTCATCAACCACTGCTCCTCGGGCCACGTTGATGAGGAAAGCTGTAGGCTTCATACAGCGAAGCTCCTCTCTACCGATGAGATGCCGTGTTACATTGTTGAGCGGAACGTGAAGGCTCACAAAATCACTCTGGGCAAGAAGCGTAGGAAGATGTTCGACTTTCTCAGCACCAGGGACTGCATCAGCAGTAACAAAGGGGTCAAAAAAGAGTACTCGCATGCCAAGACTAAGACACAGGCGGGCAACCTCTTGCCCTATGGTTCCAAAACCCACAAGACCTATAACCTTCCCAGAGAGCTCACAAGCCCTGTAGGAGTGGCGAGCACTCCAGTCCCCTTCACGTACCCGTCGATCATACCAGAAAAGGTCTTTGGCCAGGGCAAAGAGCAAGGCAAGGGTGTGCTCGGCAACTGATATGGCATTGCCTCCAGGAACGTTGAATACAGCAATTCCCCGACTTTTCGCATACTCCACGTCAATGTTGTCGAGACCCACACCAACTCGGCAAATCACTCGAAGGTTAACCGCCTGATTAATGATTTCCCTCGTAACCTTGAAGCCACTGCGCACCAGGAGGGCATGGGCCTTGGGGAGGAATTCGAAGACCCGTTCTCTCTCTTCTGGGGAAAGAACAATGACCTCAAGGTTACTTTGTTCTTTCAAAAGATCAAGGGCCCTCTGAGCAATAGGCTGTGGCAAAAGTACTGTCCAGAAAGGCATGGTCTTACCCCCTACGTCTGGAACTTGGCAATAGCCCTAAACGTCTCCCGAAGAACATCGTAGAGACTCTGGTAGATCTTGAAGAATTCAGCATATAGCTGGGCCCGTTCCGCGTCAGGAAGTGTCCGCTCCTGGATACGGAGTTTCCTAGTGGCTTCTTCCATCGAAGGCCACAGACCAATACCAACCCCGGCAAGAAGTGCCGCACCATAGCTTCCTCCCTCTTCGCCATACTCGACAGCGAGAACTTCGGAGCCAAAGATGTCTGCGTGAAGTCTCTGAAAAAGCTTACTTTTTGCTCCACCACCCGAAATTCTCACTTGAAACACTGAGAGGCCAAGTTCTTCCATGAGGGAGTACACATCTCTCAGACTAAAAACAATTCCTTCGAAAACACTTCGCAGAACATCGTTCCGCGAATGGTGGAGACCAAATCCAATCAATACTCCTCGAGCAAAGGGGTCCGCGTGAGGACATCTTTCTCCGATAAGATAGGGCAAGAAAACAATACCTCGCCCCAATGGTGTGCTTAATTCTGCCTCCCGACTCATAAGGTCGTAGGATGATTCTCCAATCCAACGGGAGAGTTCGCGTTCAAGACCTCCAAAAACATTCCTGAACCAGCTCAGAGATCCCCCTGCGGCAAGAGTCGTACCATAAACAATCCAGCTTCTTGGAACAGCATTACAGAAGAACTGCAAAGTGTTTCCTGGATTCTCATAAAACCTATCAAGGGACATGCCAACAATCCCAGCAGTACCAAGAGTAATGCTGACAATGCCCGGGTGAATTGCCCCGACTCCCACGGTCTGAACGACCGCATCCCCTCCACCGCCAACCACAGGGATACCCGACTGAAGGCCCACTTCTCGAGCTATCTCGGGAAGAACCATCCCCGTCACTTCTGGAGACTCAAAGGTTTCAGGAAAGAGGTACAAAGGAATTCCCAGTTCCTTAATAAGCTCTCGAGCCCATCTCCGCTCCCGAACTGAGAAAAGACCTGTTCCCGAAGCATCAGAAACATCAGTGGCATACTCCCCAGTAAGCTTGAACCGGATATAATCTTTCGGGCACAAGAATTTCCTTGCTTTCTCAAAGAGTTCAGGCTCATTCTCCTGAACCCAGAGGATCTTCCCCCCGGTATATCCAGGGAGCATGGGATTGTTCGTAACTTTGATGAGTTCCTTCTCCCCACCTACTGTTTCGTGAACTTTCACACAGTATGGAGCACTTCGTTGATCGTTCCACATGATGCAGGGACGGAGAACGTTTCCTGCTTCGTCAAGGAGTACGAGCCCGTGCATCTGTCCTGTAAGGCCTATGCCAGAAACAACATACCCCTGTGCTTCCACCTCACGAGATACTTCAACGAGAGTCGCTTTTACCGCTTCCCACCAATCAGCAGGGTTTTGCTCAGACCAACCAGGAAACGGGTTACATACCGGGTACTCCCGAGTGGCCCTCGAGAGTACCCGGCCCTCTTCATCAACGGCGAGAGTCTTGCAACTTGATGTCCCAATGTCTATCCCCACTACACAGGGCTTCTTCTCGATTGTCATCCCTCTCCTCCCTTCATTCTGAAAATTCAACCTTAATGTGCTTCGTCTCGAGGTACGAAAGGATACCCTCCGGGCCAATATCCGTACCAAAGCCACTTTCTTTCCAACCCGTGTAAGGAGCGTAAATGGTAGCCACGTCGACGTTGTTGAGGCCGATATTGCCACACTCAAGACCAAGGCAGATAACGCGTGCCTTTTCTAGACTCGAAGTATATACATAAGCCGCAAGGCCATATCGAGTAGAATTCGACCAGACAATAGCATCGTTAAGATCTTCAAAGGGCATAATGCCTACCGCCGGCCCAAAAGTCTCTTCCCTCATGATGAGCATATCGTGGTTGACATCAGTAACCACTGTAGGCTCGAAAAAGTACCCTTTTGCGTACTGCTCCCCTTCCGGTTTTTTCCCACCACAGAGAACTCTTGCGCCCTTTTGGATCGCATCCTCGATATGTTCCTTCACTTTCTCTAAAGCCTCAAGACTCACCATTGGACCAAGGTCAACATCAGGATCTAAGAGGCCATTACCAATACGCAGTTTCTTAGTCTCGGTAACAAACTTCTCTACAAAGATCTCGTAAATCGCTTTTTCCACGTATATACGGTTAATCGAATTACACACCTGACCCATATTTCGGAAAGATCTTCGGACACCACCTTTTACGGCCTTTTCAAGATCAGCATCAGCGCAGACGATGAGAGGAGACTGGCCACCAAGTTCTAGAGAGACGCGTTTTACTCCCGATGCACAGTACTCCATCACTCTCTTCCCAGCCTCGGTGGACCCAGTAAAACTCACTTTTCGAACAAGAGGATGAAGGATAAGACTTCTCCCCACCACTGATCCCGCTCCAGTAACACCGTTGACAACCCCCTCAGGAACACCGGCATCGAGAAAACAAGCTAAAAACTTTAACGGTGAAAGAGGGGTCTCCGAAGGAGGTTTAGCCACTACAGTACACCCTGCAGCTAAGGCTGCCGCAACCTTCCAAGCAAGAAGCTGTACCGGGTAGTTCCAAGGGGTGATGGCTGCCACAACCCCGATGGGTTGCCAGATGACGATGCTCTGAAGATAAGGTTTATCAAGGGGGATAATCTCACCAAAAACCCGCTTGCTCGTCTCAGCAAAGTACCGGAGAACCTCAGCAGATCCTTTAACTTCGCTTATCGCTTCTTTCAAAGGCTTCCCCTCTTCAGCAGTGAGGACACGACCAATTTCCTCTGCTCTTTCCTCAACAAGAGATGCGGCTTTGTGAAGGAAACGAGCACGCTCGAAAGGACTAAGTCTTGACCATTTTTCGAAAGCCTTCCAAGCTATCCGAACCGCCTCATCTACCTGATGCTCTGAAGCAGCAGGAACTCGAGCAATAACTTCTTCCGTCGCCGGATTCACAACGTCGATGTACTGCCCCACGCCACTTTCGGTAACGAATTTCCCGCCAATGATCATCCCCTGAATTTCCATCGACTTACACTCCCTCCTCTTGCTTTACCTTTCCTGTAACCCAAAGAATGACAAGGGGAAGAACTCCGGTATTATACGTGACATGATACTTTCCAGGTTCCACATAAAAAGCGTCTCCCTCTTTAATAGGGAATCGCTCATCTCCGATAACCATCTCCCCTCGGCCACTAATAACAAAGTACACCTCTTCTTCATTTGGATGTACATGCCCCGTAGTTTTCCCATCAGGATAAACAATGGTATATCCGAGCTTAAGGATCTTTGAAGGCGAGGTTGCTGGGTCAATGAGCCAGTACGTATCTCTAAGAGTTTCTCCCTTCTTCGCCTGGGCAAAGTGCCGAAAAGAACGCTCACAAGTATCCGGCGTTACTTCGTTGATGTTGACAATGTAAGCCATTAGGCATCACCTCCGAGGATTCTTCAAAGCACAAGTTTTTCTTCCTCAAAAACGCGAATAACCGGTGGAGCAAAGAAGAACCACACGATATCCCCTTCGGCAAAACACTCTCGCGCTGGAACAACGGCCTTTGCATCGGTCTGGGCCTCATCTTCAAGGCGCACCGTAAGAACAGTCTTATCTCCCTGGAACTCGACAACCTTGACCACGCCAGCAATTGCATTCTTGTCCTGCTTTTCCCGCTTTACCTCAACATGCTGTGGACGAACTCCAAGGGTAACTTCTGTACCAACAAGTCTTCCTTCGAGTTGTC
>JANXBI010000023.1 GCA_025060675.1 Candidatus Caldatribacterium sp. | reverse complement strand
AATGGAGCACTCATTCGGGTTCGAGATGGGTACAGGCTCGTTGAAAAGCTCCCCTCCCACCATGTATGCCTTGTGGGAGGGGCACATGCTGCTGCGCTCCGCCAAATCGCCCAGGTGCTTGGGCTTGAGGTTGAGGAGATAGAATAGGAGCATTTGCAAAAACCTCCTCCTTACGGTATCCTTGTGCAGTGCACAGAGGTCGGATTCTCGAAGGAGCGTATGAGGTGTTGCTGAGCACTTGGGTGTGGATTCCACTCTTGGGCAGCCTATCGCAACGTTCCTCGTTGCCCTTGGAAGAGGGAGTTTCACTTCCATTTTCGTCTTGTTGCTCATTCCTGGACGACGTGGGGAAGAAGCATCTTTTGGCAAGAGGCTATGTCAAAAGCCAAATGATCAGGTGCTTGCTCTTCTTTCTGTGGTCATCGGTACGCTCTGGCTTTCCCGGTTCTCCTTTGACCTCCCTGGCTTGGTGGTGTTCTTGTGCCTGCGGTGCTTGTGGCGATTAGCCTCCTCTGTTTCCTTGCCCGGGAATAGTCCAGGCTGATACAATACGGAAAAAGGTGACGTCCGTTGTTTGTGACAATCTTAGATCGTTACGTAGCCCGGGAAACGGCTGTCGGCATGTTCACCTGGGTAGGAGCTGTCACTGTTGTTATGCTCGTGCAGACCCTCTTTGAGCTCATGGATTTTTTCGTGAATCAGAAGGTTCCTTTCCTCATTACCCTTGAAATCCTCCTCCTTTATATCCCCGCCCAAATGGTCATGACCTTTCCCATCTCTGGACTTCTTGCTGCAGAGCTCCACGTTGGGAGGCTGTGCCGGGACAGTGAGCTTGTGGCTATTGAGGCAAGCGGGGTGAGCATTAGGCGTTTTCTCCTTCCCTATGTCGCCTTTGCTTTCCTTGTTGCCTTAGGGTCATTTCTCCTCAACGACTTCGTCGTCCCAGAGACGAACCACAAGGCTCAGAGTCTTGTGCGGTACTATGTGTATCGGAAGGCGCCACCCAAAATTCAGCAGAACGTTTTCTTCCGGGATGCAGAGAACCGCTATTTCTATGTGAATGAGCTTGATGCAACGACTTGGGAGATGAAAAACGTTATCATCTACGAACTCGGGAAGGGGCGGAAGTTCCCCGATGTCATCCTCAGCGAAAAGGCGCGTTGGGTTGAAGACCAGTGGGTTCTTGAGAAAGGAGTCCTGCATCGTTACGGGGACGATGGGCACCTTGAGGAAGAGGTCGAATTTGCGGTCATGCGTATCGATATGAAGGAAGAGCTCCAGGAGTTCTTCGAGAAGCAGCGAAGCCCCGAAGAGATGTCCTCTCGGGAACTCCGTAAGCAGATTGCTATTCTCAAGCAAGCAGGGAGTGAAACCCAGAAGTTTGAGGTGGCTTACCATTTCAAGTTTTCCCTCCCCTTTTCGGCGGTCGTTTTTGTGCTCATGGGGATGCCCCTTGGAGTGCAGAAAACACGGGATACTAAGGCTTTGGGGGTTATTGTGACGGTGATTCTTGCCTTTGTCTATTACATGCTCCTTTCCATTTTCCGCTCTCTCGGTCGTGGAGACATCCTTGCCCCATGGCTCTCCGCCTGGATGCCCAATTTCATCTTTGGCGGTCTTGGGATTTGCCTTTATGCGGTGGTGGATTGGCGATGAGATGGGTACTCCTTGGTGTGCTCCTCTTTGGCATGGTGGGTGTGGCCTGCGCTGAGGGGGGCAGTCTTTTCGAACAAGCGCTTGAGGCCAAAGAGGCTGGTGAGTGGGAGAAAGCGCTCGACCTTTTTGAGGCCAGCATTGCCAAAGGTGAACGAGTGCTTGATGCTTTCTGGGAGGCAGGACTGCTTTTGATGGAGAAAGGGAGGTACCGTCAGGCCTTTGAGCTTTCGGAACGTGCTATCCCGGTGTTTGTCTCCCACCTTGCAGAGCATCCTGAAGACCATGTGAATTGGTTTCGCCTTGGGTACACTTATGAGCTTCGGAGCAGTGCCGGTCTCAGGCAGGAGTGGCAGAAAGCTAAGGAGTGTTTTATGAGGGCGTTGGAAGAATCTCCGGAAAATTCTTTCTATCTGCTCCACTTTGGATACGTATTGTATAAAATGGGGAAAGAGGAGGAGGCAGAGAGCATATTCCGGGGGATACTCGCCCAACAGCCCATGGATTTCGAGGTACGGTACTGGCTTGCGGTAGTGCTTGAGGCTCAGGGGAAATACGAGGAAGCAGCAGAAGAGCTGCGTTTCCTCAAAAGCCATGCTCCGCAAGGCTTCAGGCGTCTTAAGGATGTGGAGCGACTCCTGAAGAAAGTCGAGAGGAAGGGGTAAAGGTGCAGAGAGCGGTTGTTGGTCTTGTGGTTGGGGTGCTTTTTGCGGTCCTTGTGAGTGGGTGTTTCAGTGAGAGGGGGACGGGGAATCTGACCGGTGCAGTGTGGGATGCCACAGGGCCAGTGAGCGGTGTCCTTGTTGAAGGAGGGGGAAAAAGCACCTTCACCGATGGGAATGGTCAGTTCCTCCTTGAGGATCTTCCGGCGGGGAAATACTACGTTTTCTTCTCCCATCCTTCCTATGCCGGAGTTGTGGTGCAGGCTGAGGTTGTGGCTCAGGAAACGCGTTCCATTAACGCTGCGGGAAAGGTCGTGCTTCCTGAGCGTACAGAAGACAACCTCAGGGAGTACCTCTTCACCCTTTATGAGCTTGGGTTCTACGAGCGGGTGGTCCGTGAAGCCGAAGGGTTCCTCCTTTCCTACCCAGGAAGCGCTGAGGTGACCTTCCTCAAGGGGGCATCCCTCTTTTTCCTGGGGAAGTACCGGGAAGCGGTGGTGGTGCTTGAAGAGGCTGCCCAAAGGCGAGATCACCTCTTTGCCGATGATGCCCAGTATCTCCTCGCCAAGTGTTGCAGCGAAGGGCTTCGGGACTATGGCCGAGCAATCACAGAGTACCGCAAACTTGTCGAGATGTACCCTGAGAGCGAATTCCTGGGGAACGCGTGGTACGAGATGGGAGATTGTTACTACATCCTGGGGTCTTTTCGGAATGCCCTTGAGACCTACGAGAAAGCGCAGGAGTTTGGGGGCGAAATTGCTCGGAAAGCTCTGTACTCATCAGCCCATTGCCTCTACCGGATGGAGTTGTACAACCGTTCTGCCTCAAAGTTCCTTGAGTATGTTGCCAAATACCCGGACACCGACCTTTCCGATGATGCGCAGTATTTTGCGGGAGCGGCGTTTTACCGGGCGGAACGTTTTGCCGATGCGCTTCAGGCCTTTGACGATTGCGTTCGACTCTACCCCAATGGCCAGTGGTACAATGGCATCCTCATTGCTCCGGCAGCGCTTTTCCACAAAGGATTGTGCCTCGAGAAGCTTGGTCGCTACGTTGAGGCCTACCACACCTATCTTGACATTATCCGAAAGTACCCTGGGGCAAAGTGGGCTGATGGTTCATCCCTTATCCAGAACGTGCAGTTCCGCATCGACTGGTTGCGGCAGTACGTTCTCTGAACCGCAATGTGGGAGCAGAGTGACCGGGAAATTGTTCGGGAGATTGTCAACGGCAACCCAGACCTCTTTGAGGTTCTCGTAGCTCGATACGAGAAGCCTATTTTCAACTACGTCTATGGGATGGTGCGGCATCGCCAGGATGCCGAAGACCTGACCCAAGAGGCTTTTGTAAAAGCTTTTTTTGCCCTCAAGACGTACAACGACTCCTTTGAATTTTCCACCTGGATGTACCGTATTGCCCGTAATGTGTGTTTAGACTACTTCCGAAGGCAGAGGATTCGTTCCTTTTTCTCCCTTAACGCCCCGGTGGGTGAGGAAGAGGAAGATGAAATTGGTGACTTTTTGCCTGCTGGGAAGGATCCCGAAGAGGGAATTCTTGAAGATGAACTCCTTGGAGAGGTCTCACAGGCGGTGGGGAAGCTTCCTTGGAAGTTCCGAGAAGTCATCGTGCTCCGGTACATTGAAGAGCTCCCGTATGAGAAGATTGCCCAGATTCTCGGTGTTCCGGTGGGGACTGTGAAAACCTACCTCCATCGGGCAAAGCTTAAGCTCAAGGAGATCCTTGGGAAGGAGTTCCTATGAAACTTTGGATTTCCTCCTGGCGTATGTATAGTTGGGTGGCGTAAGGTGGAGCATCGCAGGAAGCTTGATTGGTATCTTGAGCGATTGCCGAAGTACGAGGTACCGAGGTCCTTTGCCCCAAGCGTTATGGCAAGAATCCGGGAGAGAAGGCGTCCTTCGTACCGGCGCTATAAGCGTCTTGTCGTGGCACTGGGGGCAGTGGTGCTTTTCGTCCTCATGCTCACCACCAATCTCCCGTTGACTCCCCGCCTTGAGCTTTTCGGATACCGGACGGTGAAACTCGTGTTCTGTAGCACCGTTCGGAACCCCAGAACGGTTGCCGTAGCGGGGGACTTCTCCGACTGGGAATCCATTCCTATGGAGCGGGTTGACGAGAGCTGTTACACGTTGACGCTTCGTCTCCGCCCTGGGAAGTACGAGTATGGTTTCCTCGTTGATGGGAAATGGGTGCCTGATCCCCTCTCCCCCCGGGCGGTGTCCGACGGGTTTGGGGGAATGAACTCAATCCTTATCGTCGATGGCGATACAGAGTGAAGCGAGCCTTTGGTGTTCTCCTTTGCATCCTTTGTTGTACTTCCGTTCTTTGGGCTCAGGACGCTTTGGTCCGTCTCATTGAGCGCTCTCCCTATCCTGAGGATGGGAAGGCGTACCTCCTCAGGGAAGTGCCGCAGATTTTCGCGGAGGCGCAAGGTATTCCTGAAAAGCTCCTTCTGAAGAAACTCCGTGAGGGTCTCACCAAGAAAGTCTCTCCAGAGCATCTCGTTGAGGCCTTGAGGCGGCGGAGGGATGCCTTGCGGGAAGCGTTGCGGCTTCTTGACGAGGCAGGGATAGAGGGTAGAGACGCCCTTCTTGAAGACCTTGCCGTATCCCTTGAGCTTTCCGTGCCGCCCCATGTGCTTCGTGAGGTTCTTGCCAAGGTGGCCTCACGTCCTAAGGTTGCTGAGCGCTTTGTGGGCACGGTGGCCACCTTTCTTGAAGTTGGCGTTCCCCCAGAAACGGCAAGTGCCATCCTCGCGCAGGTCCTTGAGCGGAACTTCGAGGCTCGGGAAATGCAGAAAGTCGCTCAACTTCTTGAGCAGGCCCGTCGAGAAGGGATGGATGTGGCACAGGTGGCAGCCTGCCTCCGAGAGGCTTTGGAAAGGCATGACAACTTTGCCCTTGTGGAGGTAGAGCTCCAGAATTTCATTGCGGCAAACAAACCACGCCCTGTCCTCCGCTCCGGACAAGGCGTGGTCGTTCCCTCGCCGGGAGTGTCGCTAGGCGGAACGCCAGTTGAAGAGGGTGGAGCACCTCTTGAACCCCAGCCCTCCACCGGTCATCCCCCGACGCAGGAGGGTGGAGCACCCTTAGAGTGAGTTCACACGAAAGACGCCACAAGGTCCCCCACTTCTTGGGTGGTGAGGCCCATTTTGCCGGCGCTCATGCTCTTGATTTTGCCGCTTTGCAGCGCTTGGATAACGGCGTTCTCCACTCGGGCAGCTGCTTCGTGTTCCCCAATGTTCTCAAGGAGCATCTGCATGGCGAGGATTGCCGCAAGAGGATTGATAACGTTCATTCCCGTGTACTTTGGCGCCGATCCTCCGATAGGCTCAAACATCGAAACCCCTTGGGGATTGATGTTCCCACCTGCGGCGATGCCCATGCCACCCTGAATCATGGCGCCGAGGTCGGTGATAATATCCCCGAACATGTTGTCCGTGACGATGACATCAAACCACTCAGGATTTTTCACCATCCACATGGTGGTGGCGTCGACGTGGGCGTAGTCGGTCTGGATGTCGGGGTATTCCCGAGCTACCTCGTAGAAAACCCGCTCCCAGAGGTCGAAAGCGTAGGTTAATACGTTGGTTTTCCCACAAAGGGTCACCTTTTTCTTTTTATTCCGTTTCCTCGCGTACTCGAAAGCGAAACGGATGCACCGTTCTACACCTTTTCTCGTGTTGATGGAAACCTGGATAGCCACCTCATCCGGTGTGCCCTTGCGGAGGAAACCCCCGGCGCCGACGTACAGCCCCTCAGTGTTCTCCCGAACGACCACAAAGTCGATGTCCTCCGGACCTTTATCCTTGATGGGAGTCCAAACCCCCGGGTAAAGCCTCACCGGACGGAGGTTGATGTACTGGTCAAGGCCGAAACGAATTTTGAGGAGAATGCCCTGCTCGAGAATGCCCGGTTTCACATCAGGATGGCCTATGGCGCCAAGGTACAGGGCATCGAGCTTTTTGAACTCTTCGAGGGCTGTGTCTGGGAGCGTCTCCCCAGTCTTCTTGTAGTGCTCGCCCCCAAAGGGGTAGACGATGGTCTCATAAGAGAAGCCCACCTTTTGTGCCACCGCTTCAAGGACCTTGAGCCCTTCCCGCACGACTTCTGGACCGGTGCCATCTCCGGGGATAACACCTATTTTGTACGTTTTCTTCATGCTCTTCCTCCTCGCTCTCCGTAATCTTGGTACACTATTATACGGGATGCATCAGGGAGGTGAAAGTGTGGAGCGGAAGGTGAACGGTGTGACCGTCGAGTGCGTGCGAGGAGATATCACAAAGCAAGAAGGGTTTGAGGCTATCGTGAACGCCGCCAATGCGGATCTCCGCCCTGGTGGAGGTGTGGCGGGGGCGATTCACAAGGCCGCAGGACCAGGGCTTTATGAGGAATGCCGTCCTCTTGCCCCCATTCGCCCTGGGCAAGCGGTCATTACCGGGGGACATCAACTCCCCAACCGCTACGTCATTCATTGCCTTGGCCCACGGTATGGGATTGACGAGCCTGCAGCGGAGCTCCTTGCATCCTGCTACAGGAATGCGCTCCTTCTTGCCGAGGAACGGGGTATCTCTTCTGTGGCTTTTCCTGCTATCTCTACCGGAGTCTTTGGGTATCCGATGCGTGAGGCTGCAGAGGTGGCACTCAAAACTGTCCTTGAGATGGTTCCCAAGCTCAAGTCCGTTCGGAGGATTCGCTTTGTCCTCTGGGACGAAGAGGCACTTCGGGTGCACGAAGAAACGCTTGCCCGACTTTTGGGGGAGCGGTAACCACCTGTTCAGGTGTGGTGGTCGCCACAACAAGGCAAAAGGAAGGAAAAGAGGTTCACCGTTTGCAGTTGACAGAGTACTTTCTCCCTGATATAGTTTTCCTCTGATGGAGTACGGGGGGAGTGTTGTGTACTTTCAGGACATCATTCTTGCCCTAAGCGAGTACTGGAAACGACAGGGATGTGTCATTGCACAGCCATACGATGTGGAAGTTGGTGCCGGAACCATGAATCCGGCAACGTTCCTGCGGGTGCTTGGACCCGAGCCTTGGCGGGTTGCGTATTGCGAACCCTCTCGCCGTCCCACCGATGGCCGATACGGGGAAAATCCCAATCGCCTCTACGAGCACTACCAGTTCCAGGTCATCATCAAACCCTCTCCTGACGACATTCAGGACCTTTACCTGGAGAGCCTTTTCGCCTTGGGTATCAACCCAAAAGAGCACGACATTCGCTTCGTCGAAGACAACTGGGAGTCACCGACTCTTGGAGCTTGGGGACTCGGCTGGGAAGTCTGGCTTGATGGTATGGAAATCACCCAGTTCACCTATTTCCAACAGGCTGGTGGTATAGACCTTCGACCCATTTCGGTGGAGATTACCTATGGTCTTGAACGTATCGCTATGTACCTCCAGGAAAAGGAAAACGTTTTCGAAGTGCAGTGGAACGAGCACTTCACCTATGGGGATATACGGCTTCAGGAAGAACGAGAGCACTCCGTTTACAGCTTTGAGGAGAGTGACCTTGAGACCCTCTTCACCCTCTTTGCGCTCTATGAGAGGGAGGCACAGCGGCTCCTTGATCGTGGATTGGTCCTTCCTGCGTACGACTACATCCTCAAGTGTTCCCACACCTTCAACCTCCTTGATGCTCGCGGTGGCATCAGTGTCCTTGAACGGAGCCAGTACATGGGAAGGGTACGACAACTCGCCAACCGCTGTGCGACTCTCTACCTTAAGGAGCGGGAGTCTTTGGGGTTCCCCTGGTGCCAGAAGGTGGCGGTGACGGTTCCCAATGGGTAGAAGGGATTTCCTCTTGGAGATTGGCGTTGAAGAGCTCCCCACAAGCCTCGTTCGGGAAATTTTCGCCGAGGTTGAAGAGAAGTTCACCGAGACCCTTGCGAAGTTCCGTATTCCGTATGAGGATTTTCGTGTCCTTGGGACGCCAAGGCGTATCGCTATCTCTGTTTGGGGAATGGGCGAAGTCCAAGAGCCGGTGGTTCGAGAAATCAAGGGTCCGGCAAAGAAGGTCGGGATGGATGAGCATGGGAATTTGCTCCCTCCTGCTTTGGCCTTTGCCCGGGCACAAGGGATTGCGCTTGAGGACCTCTTTGTTCAGGAAACGGAAAAGGGGACGTACATTTTCGGTCGGAAGTATGAACCAGGAAAACCGACCCAGGAAGTCCTTCCTGAGGCGCTTTTTGCTTTTCTTGTATCGCTTGATTTTTCCCGGTCCATGCTCTGGGGCGCAGGGGACTTCCGTTTCGTCCGTCCGATACGTTGGCTGGTGGCCCTCTTTGGTGGTGAGGAGATTCCCCTGAGTGTCGCTGGGGTTTCCGCGTCACGGTTAAGCCGTGGGCATCGTTTCCTCTCTCCTTCTGTGATTCCCCTTCCCTCGGCAGGAGCATACGAAGAAGTTTTGGAGGGTGCTGGGGTTATTGTTGATCCGGTGAAACGGCGCAACCGCATCGTTGAGCGACTCTCCCAATGTGCTCAAGAGCAAGGGGTGTACTGGCTTCGGGATGAGGAGCTCCTTGAAGAGGTGAACTTCCTCGTCGAGTACCCTGATGTTCTCGTGGGGCATTTCAGCGAGAAGTACCTGAGTCTTCCCCCGAAACTCCTCATCACCGTTATGAAGCACCACCAACGGTACTTTGCGGCGTGTGATGCGGAGGGGAACCTCAAGCCCCTCTTTTTTGTGGTCATTAACCGACCAAGTGATGGGGCGGAGAAAATCATCCGGGGGAACGAACGGGTCCTGCGGGCCCGCCTTGAAGATGCGCTCTTCTTCTTTGAGGAGGACAAGAAACGGGGCCTTGCTGACCGGGTGGAAGACCTGCGAGGGGTACTCTTCCAAGAAGATTTGGGGAGCATGTACGAGAAAACTGAGCGCCTTGTAGAACTTGTCACCTATCTTGGTGAGGTGCTCAAACGGAGCGAAGCCGAGATTGCCCTCTTGCGCCGGGCTGCGTTCCTCTCTAAGGCTGACCTTGTCTCCTCCATGGTTCGGGAGTTCCCAGAGCTCCAAGGGTATATGGGGAGGGTGTATGCCCTCCTTTCGGGTGAAGAGGAAGAAGTCGCCCTGGCTCTTGAGGAGAGCTACCTCCCCATCCCTGAGACGCCCTTGGGGAGTATTCTCTCTCTTGCCGACAAGATGGACACCATCGTTTCGAGCTTTGCCCTGGGTCGGATTCCCACTGGTTCCCAAGACCCGCTTGGACTGCGTCGGCTTGGGCAGAGTATTGTCGATACCCTCCTTGTGCGGGAGTGGTACTGTCCCTTGTCGGAATGGATTGAGAAGAATCTCGAACTCCTCGCGGCGCAAGGATTTGCTCCTCGTATCGCCAATCCAAAAGAAGAGGTGGTGCGCTTCCTCTTCGGCAGACTCCGGTCGCTCCTCCTTGAGGGAGGGAAGCACCATTCGGTCGTTCAGGCGGTTTTCGCTACGGAACCCGACGACCTTTACGACGCTGCGCGGCGTATCGAATTCCTCCATGGACTTTTCATGGCCGAGAAGGATTTCCTTGATGCAGTGGTGACTGGATTCACCAGAGCGTATAATATCTCTCGGCACTTTGAACGTGCTGAGGTGGCAGAGTCTCTCTTGAAAGAAGAAGCAGAAAAGGCCCTCTACAGAGAATTGCAGGGGAGGGAGGAGGGTATTCGAGCGGCTCTTGCCCAGGGAGAGTACCGAAGGGCTTTCACGCTCTTTTGGGAGATGGTGCCATTCCTTGGTCGATTCTTCGACGAAGTGCTTGTGATGTGCGAGGATTTACGTCTCCAAGCGAATCGTCTTGGTCTTTTGCGACGTATCGTCAATCTCCTTGCGCCTTTTGCTAATCTCTCGCTCGTCGTGCTTGAGGAGGGTGCAAAGGGTGTTCGAGCCTGAGGACCAGAACACCTACGTGGCGAGTGACGATTTCAACATTTTCGTTATTTCTGATGGCACGGGGAAAACGGCTTTCTCTGTTGTTCAAGCAGCGCTTCTGCAGTTTGAGCTCCCGCGGGTGAACGTGCTCCGGTTCACCCATGTGCGGAGCGAGGAAGAGATATACAATATCATGGACATGGTGCGGGTGGGGAAAGACATCGTGGTGTACACGGTGGTCAACGAGGACCTTGCACGGGTTCTCCGGGCAGAAGCTGCCAATCGAAGCGTCATCGCCCTTGATGTCCTTGGGCCAGTGGTGGAAGCGTTGAAGAAGGTGAGCCTCCGGAAGCCCCGGGGAATTCCGGGTATCCTCCAGCGAGAGGAGAACGTGGTTGAACGTCTTGAGGCGATTGAGTACGCCCTTGAAAAGAGCACCGGATTCAGCGTATCGAACCTGGAAAAAGCCGATGTGGTGCTCCTTGCGGTGTGGTACCCTCACCGGGATGAGTGTATCCTCCGCCTTGCGGAAAAGGGGGTAAAGTGTGGGTACGTCATGCTTGACCCGAATCTCCCTCTTCCGGTAAACTTTGAAGAAGTGGTGGGAAAAGGGGCAAAGCCCCTCGTTGTGGGTATTGATATGGATCCCCAGTACTTGAGTGAGCTTCGCCTTGAACGCATCAGGGCCTTAGGATTGTATTGCCTTGAAGACAAAGCAAGCCTTATGCGAGTGGAAGAAGAACTCGCCTTTGCTCGAGCCGTGTACGCCCGTTTGCAGTGTCCGGTTATCGACATTACCCGTCTTTCTGTGCATGACGTGGTGGGAAAGATTTTTGAACAAATCAAAAAGAAAAGGGAGGAACAGGCATGAAGAAGTACGTGTACTTCTTTGGTGAAGGGGACGCTTCGATGAAGTTGCTCCTCGGAGGCAAGGGAGCAAACCTTGCAGAGATGACCCGGATTGGGCTCCCGGTACCTCCTGGCTTCACCATTACCACGGAGGCGTGTTCGCACTTCTACAAGAACAACCAGACTTGGCCGGAAGGACTTGAAGAAGAGGTGAAAAAGAGCCTCAAGGTGCTTGAGGAGAAAACCGGGAAAAAGTTCGGTGATCCCAACAATCCCCTCCTTGTCTCTGTGCGGTCTGGTGCTCCAGCTTCGATGCCTGGGATGATGGATACCATCCTCAACCTTGGGCTTAACGACGAGGTGGTGAAAGGGCTTGCGCGTTTGACGGCCAACGAGCGTTTCGCTTACGACTGCTACCGTCGCTTCATCCAGATGTTTGGCAACGTCGTTATGGGTGTAGACCACGCAAAGTTTGAAGCTATCCTCGATGAGGTGAAAGAGGAAGTTGGTGCAAAGCTCGATACAGAACTCGATGCCGAGGCTCTAAAGAAGGTCGTTGAGAAGTACAAGAAACTCTACAGAGAGAACACCGGTGAAGACTTTCCTCAGGATCCATGGGAGCAGCTCCGTCGGGCAATTAACGCCGTGTTCCTTTCCTGGAACAACAAACGGGCTATCACTTACCGGAAGATTCACAACATCCCTGAGGACTGGGGTACGGCTGTCAACGTGCAGATGATGGTCTTTGGGAACATGGGCTTTGATTCAGGGACTGGCGTTGGATTCACTCGGAACCCCTCGACGGGAGCGAAGGAGTACTACGGTGAGTACCTCTTGAACGCTCAAGGTGAAGACGTTGTCGCTGGTATCCGCACACCAAAACCCATCAAGGATATGGAGAAAGAGCTCCCACAGGCTTTTGAGGAGCTGAAGAAGGTGTACGAGATTCTTGAGAAGCACTACAAGGACATGCAAGACTTTGAGTTCACCATCGAGCGCGGCAAGCTCTACCTTCTCCAGACCCGAACCGGGAAGCGAACTGCTCAAGCGGCGATTAAAATCGCCGTCGACATGGTGCGAGAAGGACTCATCGACGAGAAAACTGCGGTGAAACGTGTTGAACCAAACCAAATCAACCAGCTCCTCCATCCCCAGATTGACCGGAGTCAACCTTTGAAGGTCCTTGCGAAGGGGCTTCCTGCTTCTCCTGGTGCTGCTTCGGGGAAGGTAGTCTTTGATGCTGACGAGGCAGAAAAGCTTGGTAATGCTGGAGAGAAGGTAATTCTCGTTCGCCCAGAGACCACACCCGATGACATCCATGGTGTGGTTGCTGCTCAGGGTGTGCTCACAAGCCGTGGTGGGATGACGAGTCACGCGGCTGTGGTCGCCCGAGGCATGGGGAAACCCTGTGTTGCTGGTTGTGAAGCGATTAAAATCGACCTCGACAAGCGAGAGTTCACCGTCGGTGATGTGGTGGTGAAAGAAGGTGACTACATCACCATCGATGGGAGCACCGGTGAGGTCATCCTCGGTCAAGTGCGGACCATCCCACCGCAGCTCTCCGAAGAGTTCAAGGTCCTCCTTTCCTGGGCGGATAAGTTCCGCAAACTCGGGGTTCGGGCAAACGCCGATACTCCTGCAGATGCGAGGAAGGCTCTTGAGTTTGGCGCTGAAGGCATCGGACTCTGCCGGACTGAGCACATGTTCATGGCACCGGACCGCCTCCCCTGGGTCCAGAAGATGATTATGGCCCAGACACCTGAAGAGCGGAAAGAAGCTCTTGCCCACATCGAGCCCATGCAGAAAGGTGACTTCAAGGAGATTTTCCGTATCATGGAAGGGAAGCCAGTCACCATCCGCCTCATTGACCCACCACTCCATGAGTTCCTGCCCAAACTTGAGGATCTCCTTGTGGAAGTCACTACGCTCCGCGCCAAGGGAGTTACAGGACCAGAACTTGAGGAGAAGGAGAAACTCCTGAAGATTGTCCGTAACCTCCATGAGGCGAACCCCATGATGGGTCTTCGGGGATGCCGTCTTGGGATTCTCTACCCGGAAATCGTCGAAATGCAGGTTCGAGCCATTATGGAGGCGGCCTGTGAGCTCACCAAGGAAGGCGTAAAGGTCATCCCAGAGATTATGATTCCTCTTGTAGGTCACAAGAACGAAATCAAGGTTCTCAAGGAGAAACTCGACGAAGTGGCACAGCAAGTGCTCAAAGAACAGGGCGTTATGGTGAACTATAGCTTCGGCACCATGATTGAAGTTCCACGGGCTGCCCTTGTTGCCGACCAAATCGCCGAGTACGCCGAGTTCTTCTCCTTTGGTACCAACGACCTCACCCAGATGACCTTTGGGTACAGCCGTGACGATGCGGAAGGGAAATTCCTCTTCTTCTACGAGGAGAAGGGTATCCTTCCTGAAGACCCCTTCCAGGTCCTTGACCAGGAAGGCGTTGGTCAGCTCATGCAGATGGCTGTTGAGAAGGGTCGCAAGACTCGTCCAAACCTCAAGTGCGGCATCTGTGGTGAGCACGGTGGCGAGCCGAAGTCCGTGGTCTTCTGCCACAAGATTGGTCTGAATTACGTGAGCTGTTCGCCTTTCCGGGTACCCATTGCCCGTCTTGCGGCGGCTCACGCAGCCTTGGAGGATGTAGAAAAGGACGCGAAATTCAACCTGTGAGGGAAACAGGCGGGTTCACGCCCGCCTGTTTTTGAGATACCATGGTGGACATTGGGAGCACTAAACGGTTTTTCGAGGAAAAGGAGAGAGTATTCCTCTCTCCTTTTGCCACTTTAAGCACAGAGAGTCGGGGACGGGAGAAGCCTGAAGAAGAATGCGAGCTCCGAACCTGCTTCCAGCGGGATCGGGATCGCATTCTCCACAGCAAAGCTTTCCGTCGCCTGAAGCACAAAAGCCAGGTCTTCTTGAGCCCGGAAGGGGACCATTACCGGACCCGTCTCACCCATACCCTTGAGGTGGCGCAAATTGCTCGTACCATTGCCCGAGCGCTTCGCCTCAATGAAGACCTCGTGGAGGCGATAAGTCTTGGGCACGACTTAGGACACACGCCCTTTGGCCATGCGGGAGAAGAGGCACTCAACGAAATCCACCCTCAGGGTTTCAGGCATAACGAGCAGAGCCTCCGGGTTGTGGATAAACTCGAGCGGGATGGCGAGGGTCTCAACCTCACCTGGGAGGTGCGGGATGGCATCGTCAAGCATGCCAAAACCCGCGTCATGTGCCTTGTGGCGGAACCTCAGGACCTTCCTGCAACCCTTGAAGGCCAGGTCGTCCGTTGGGCTGATGTCATCGCGTACGTGAACCACGACATTGATGATGCCCTGCGGGCGAGGGTTCTTCGGTTTGAGGAACTCCCCAAGAAGGCTATAGCTGTTTTGGGAGAAACCCACCGGCAGCGTATCAACACCATGGTTCGAGATATCATCATGGAGAGCTTTGACCAACCGGAGATTCGTATGAGCGAGAAGGTTCGGGAGGCTACCGAGACCCTCCGGAGTTTCCTCTTTGAGCGGGTCTACTTTGGTCCGGAACAGTGGCAGGAGCGGGAAAAGGCGAAGCGTCTTGTGAAGCACCTTTATGAGTTCTTCTTTGAGCATCCTGAAGTGCTCGCCGAGGAGTACGCTTTTGCCCGGGAACGGCAAGAAGACTTGGGGACGCTCATCTGTGACTTCATCTCTGGAATGACTGACCGGTATGCCCTCTACATGTATCGGAAATACTTCATCCCTTCCTCCTGGCCACAGGAGGGATGGAAAACTCGCTGAAGGAGGTGTGCGTTCGTGGAAGCCGTAGTTTACTTTACACCCATTGCTGGTCTCATTGCAGTGCTCTTTGCGGCTACGCTTGTTCGTCGGATTAACTCCTACAGTCCCGGGAACGAGAAAATGCAGGAGATTTCCCGGGCCGTTCAGGAAGGCGCTATGGCCTTTTTGAAACGGGAATACAGCTTCCTTGTGGTCTTTGTGGCGGTGATGTTCGTCGTTTTGGGCTTTGCCCGTGGCTGGGTGACGGCAGGGTGCTTCCTTGTCGGAGCATTCTGTTCGATTCTTGCGGGGTTCGTGGGGATGCGTGTCGCTACAAGGAGCAACGCCCGTACTACTCAAGCAGCGACCCAAGGCGCCAATCCAGCGTTGCGGGTGGCATTTTCCGCAGGAGCGGTCATGGGTATGTGCGTTGTGGGCTTTGGGCTTCTTGGCCTTGGGATTCTTTACGCTCTCATTCGTGACGCCCAGATTATCAACGGCTTTGCCCTCGGAGCAAGCTCTGTAGCCCTCTTTGCTCGAGTCGGTGGGGGTATCTACACGAAAGCTGCCGATGTGGGTGCAGACCTCGTGGGGAAAGTGGAAGCGGGAATCCCCGAGGATGACCCCCGGAACCCTGCGGTCATTGCGGATAACGTAGGGGACAACGTCGGGGACGTCGCTGGCATGGGTGCAGACCTCTTTGAGTCGTACGTTGGGTCTATTGTTGCGGCGATGATTCTTGGGGTTGCCTATGGCCAGAACGTTGCTGGGCTTTTGTACCCTCTCCTTGTTGCTGGTCTTGGCGTTATTGCCTCGATTATCGGTACCTTTTTCGTGAGCGCCAAGGATGAGAAAGGCCTTGCCGCAGCGTTAAACCGAGGCACTTACATGAGCGGTATCCTCGTTGTCATCTTCAGCCTCATCGCTTCTTTACTCCTTTTCCGAGGCCTTGGTCCCTTCGTGGCCACGGTGGCAGGACTCATCGCGGGTGTAGCTATTGGGCTGCTTTCAGAGTACTACACTTCGAGTGAGTTCAAGCCCACTCAGGAACTCGCTAAGGCATCGCAAACCGGTGCGGCCACAACCATTATCAACGGCCTTGCGCTGGGGATGGAAAGCGCCGTTTTACCGCTCCTTGTCATCTGCGGAGCTATCCTTGTTGCCTATCAAGCCGCGGGAATGTACGGTATCGCCATTGCTGGCCTTGGAATGCTCTCCATTACTGGAATCATCGTCTCTGTTGACGCCTATGGACCGGTGGCGGACAATGCTGGTGGTATCGCCGAAATGGCTGGTCTTGGTCCTGAGGTCCGCAAAATCACCGATTCCCTTGACGCCCTTGGGAACACCACAGCGGCTATCGGTAAGGGATTTGCCATTGGTTCTGCGGCGCTCACCGCGATGGGGCTTTTTGCCGCCTATGGGCAAGCTGTGGGACTCCGGGGCATTGACCTTCTCCATCCCCACACCGTTGTCGGGCTTTTTGTCGGTGGTATGATGCCCTTCCTCTTCTCGTCCCTGGCCATGAAGGCGGTAGGTCGAGCGGCGTTCAATATGGTTGAGGAGGTTCGCCGGCAGTTCCGGGAAATCAAGGGGCTTATGGAAGGGAAGGCTCGTCCAGATTACGCCCGGTGCGTGGATATCAGCACTCGAGGAGCCCTCTCGAGGATGATTCTCCCTGGTGTCCTCGCTGTTGTGGTTCCGCTTGTCGTTGGGCTTGTCCTTGGGAGGGAAGCCCTTGGTGGCCTCCTCGCTGGAGCCATCATCAGCGGTCTTATGCTGGCCATCATGATGGCCAATGCTGGTGGCGCTTGGGACAACGCCAAAAAGTACATCGAGGCTGGGCACCTTGGTGGGAAGGGTACTCCAACCCATGCAGCCGCAGTTGTCGGTGACACCGTTGGTGATCCCTTCAAGGATACCGCTGGCCCCTCGCTCAACATCCTCATCAAACTCATGTCGATTGTTGCACTCGTTTTTGCTCCTCTCTTCATGCGGTAAGCTCAACCCATGGGCCTTTCCGGGCCCATGGGTCTTTTGAAGGTGGGAGCGTGCTCATCCCAGAGGAATACCTTGAGGAGATTAAGGCTCGCGCAGATATTGTGGAACTCATCTCCCAGTATGTCGACTTGAAACCCTCTGGGCGCAACTTTCGGGCGCTTTGTCCATTCCACGAGGAGAAGACCCCTTCGTTCACCGTTTCTCCGGAAAAGGGCATCTTCCATTGCTTTGGTTGTGGGGCAGGGGGGAATATTTTCACCTTCATTATGCGTGTGGAACGGTTAACCTTTCCGGAGGCGGTCGCCTTCCTTGCCGAAAGATACGGCCTTCCCTTGCCTTCCACGTTCGAGAAGGAGAGAACTTCCCTCGGGGAGCGAGAGCGGCTCTTGAAACTCCTTGAGGCGGCAAACCACTACTACCAGGCTTGCCTCAGGGACGACAAAAGTGAGGAGGCTTGGCAGGCCCGGGAATACCTCCTCAAGAAGCGGGGGCTTCGGGAGGAAACGCTGAACACGTTTTCCATCGGTTTTTCCCCGCTTTCGGGAAAAGGGAGCATTGCTTTCCTCCTGAAGGAGGGGTTTTCGGGGCAAGAGATTCTCCGCGCTGGCATTGGAGTGGTTACCAAGCGGGGGGAGCTCCTTGACCGTTTCCGAGGGAGAATCACCTTTGCCCTTCAGGATGCTCAGGGAAAGGTTGTCGGATTTGCCGGACGGGTCCTTGGGGAGGGAGAACCAAAGTATGTGAATAGCCCCGAATCGCCCCTCTTCACCAAAGGTCGCCACCTCTATGGACTTTTCGCTGGGAAAGAGGCTATCATGAAGAGTCGTTTCGCCATCCTTGTTGAAGGGTACATGGACTGCCTTGCCCTCTTTGAGCACGGCATAAGGAACTGCGTTGCTTCCATGGGGACGTCTCTGACCCGAGAACAAGCAGGGCTTTTGAAACGGTACGCTGACCGGGTTGTCCTCTGTTACGATGCCGATGAAGCGGGGGAAGTGGCCACTGCCCGAGGGTTGCACGTTCTCTACGAGCGGGGTTTCCACGTGGATATCGTAACCCTTCCCTCACCTTACGATCCGGATAGCTTCCTTCGGGAAAAGGGGAAGGAAGCCTTTCTTGCTCTCCTTGAGAAAGCACCCACATTTTTTGAATATTCCCTGGAATTATTGCTCAAGACTCATGGTTATACTTCTCTGGAGTCGAAAGCCAAAGTCCTCCGGGGTATGGTGCCGCTTCTTGCGGCAACAAAGGACCCAATCGAGCGGGCTCTGCGGGTTCGAAGAATCGCAGAAGCCGTAGGGGTTGCGGAGGATGTCGTTTTACGGGTGCTTGGAGGGGAAAGCCTTTCGGTTTTCGAAAAGCCCCGTCCCCAGGTTGTTCCGGAACCCGGATGGGTTCAGGCGGAGAAGATGCTCCTTCGAGCGTGCTTTGACGATGCAGCGCTGCGAGGGAGAATCTTTGAAGTCGTGGACGGGAGCCATTTTGCGAAGCCTGAACATCGGCGCATTTTCCAAGCGCTGGTTGCCTTGTCTTCCCGGGAGCATTTCACCCTTTCAGACCTGGTTGATGTCTTCCGGGGGGAGGAGGGGATTCAGGCGCTCATTACCGAAATCGCTTCCCGAGAGGATTTTCAGTTTGCAGCCCGTGAAGACCTTGTGGTGGACCTCATCCGCCAGGTCAAGCTTTCCGCGCTGGAGCGGGAGATTCAAAACCTCCGGGAAGAGCTGAAGAGGTCTCAGGACCCTGAGGGATGGAGGCGGTACCATGCTCTGGTCAAGGAGCGGGAGAAACTTCGAAGGACTCTGTGAGAGAGGGGAGAGGGAGCCTTGAGCGGGAATGGGAAGAAAAAGACCTCTCAGGACATTGCGTCCCTTGTGGAAAGCGGAAAACGCAAGGGGTACGTTACCTTTAAAGAGCTCAACGATATCCTTGGCGATGACGCTATAAACGTCGACAAGCTCGACGACGTGTACGACACCCTGTCGGAGCTTGGCATTGAGGTGTCGGATGAGGAGATGTTCCGAGAAGAGGTGCCAGCCCTTGAGGCCGAAGACTGGCAGATTGAGGATGTCCGAGGTATCGGAGTCGATGACCCGGTGAAGATGTACCTCAAAGAAATCGGCCAGGTACCTCTTCTGACTCCGGAGGAGGAAGTGGAGCTTGCCAAACGCATCGAGCAGGGAGACCAAGAAGCGAAGAAGAAACTCATCGAGGCGAACCTCCGTCTTGTGGTGAGTATCGCGAAGCGCTACGTGGGCCGAGGTATGCTTTTCCTTGACCTTATCCAAGAGGGGAACCTTGGTCTCATTCGAGCGGTGGAGAAGTTCGATTACCGGAAAGGGTACAAGTTCTCAACCTATGCCACCTGGTGGATTCGCCAAGCCATTACTCGGGCCATTGCTGATCAGGCGCGTACCATCCGCATCCCTGTCCACATGGTGGAGACCATCAACAAACTCTCCCGTATCAGCCGCCAGCTCACCCAGGAACTTGGTCGGGAACCAACTCCTGAGGAAATTGCCGAGCGCATGGGGATTACCCCTGAAAAGGTCCGGGAGATTCTCAAGACTGCTCAGGAGCCTTTGTCTCTTGAGACCCCCATCGGGGAAGAGGAGGACAGCCACCTCGGAGACTTCATCGAGGACACCGGAATCATGGCCCCACCGCAGGCGGCTTCATATTCGCTCTTGAAGGAGCAACTTGAGAATGTGCTCAACACGCTCACCGAACGGGAACGGAAAGTGCTCAAGCTCCGTTTCGGTCTTGAAGACGGGAAGCCCCATACCCTTGAAGAAGTAGGCCAAATCTTTGGGGTCACGAGGGAGCGTATCCGCCAGATTGAAGCCAAAGCCCTGCGCAAGCTCCGTCACCCAAGCCGGAGCAAAAAGCTCCGGGACTATCTTGACGAATCGGAGTGACGTTTTTATAATCTGTACTTGAGTCGCTCCTCGGTAGCTCAATGGTAGAGCGTCCGGCTGTTAACCGGATGGTTGCAGGTTCGAGTCCTGCCCGGGGAGCCATTACTTTTTGGAGGGATGGTGCATGAGGAGGGGATGGTGGTTTTTCCTGCTTTTTGGGTTGTTCCTCTCTCCGGCCTGGTCCCAGAGTTTTGATGGAGAAGCCTACCTCTCGTTTTCGCCCTTTGTTGATGAGGTCACATCCATCCTTGAGTCTGAACAGGGTGTAGCGGGTGGCATCATCTTCTACTACCTGCCCATCAAACGCATCGTCGTTGGGTATCGGGTTTCCATCGTTGAACCATCAAGCCCTGTATCTTCGGCGTACTGGACAAGGGACCCTCGCTACGGTTATCCAGTCTACTACTGCGATTTCCTTGCGCAGTACGTTATCGATGTGGCCCGCAACTCTTACGTCCAGGCAAACCCTCAGGCCTTCACCCTGAAAGGTCTCACCCCCGGAGCTTCATACCACGTCGTGGTGACTCCTTTGTGCATCTGGCCGAAATCCCCTTTCAACGTTGACGAGAGAGGGAAAGCGTTCTGGTACTGCTGGCTTTCTTCTCGAACCTTTGGCTGGGTGTACGTGGACAAATCGGCTTGGGGGCTTGTCATGGTCTCAGGTGATGGGGGAGAAGGAAAACGGGGCTATTTTGAGGTCTATAGCGTTGTTTTCGAGGGGAGGGTACAGGCCAAAAAGCCACCCTCAGGCCCTGGAGGGAAGTACGCACCGATGTAGCTACGCTCCGTACCCTCCCGACACCACGAGGACCTGTCCGGTGACGAATGCTGCTTCTTCGCTTGCGAAGTAAAGGACGGCTTGGGCAACGTCCTCAGGTTTCCCGAGCCTCCCGGCAGGAATTTTCGCCACGACCTTGGGAATTTCCTCCGGAGGTGTGGCATCGTAGAAGAGCTCCGTTTCGATTTTCCCAGGAGCAACGACGTTCACCGTAATACCGTAGGGGGCGAAAGCCCGAGCAAGGGCCTTGCTGTAGGGAATGAGCGCTCCTTTGGTGGCGGCATAGTGGGCTCCCGAGGTCCCACCGGTGAGGCCTGCCGTTGAGGAGATGTTGATGATTCGACCCCAGCGCTTCTCCATCATCTTAGGAATCGCCAGAGCGCAGGTGAGGAAAACGCCTTTCATGTTCACCGCGTACAGCCTGTCCCAGAGGGCTTCATTGATGGAGAGGGGGTCAGGATCCGCAATTTGCGCTGTGGCGGCGTTGTTCACGAGGATGTCCACCGTCCCAAGGTGTTCCTCTATTTGCCGGAACATCTGCTCCACCTCTTCCCGAACCGAGATATCCCCCCGGACAAGGAGCACCTGGGACGCATGCTTTTGCGCTAATTCTCTAACCTCTTGGGCTTCCTTTTCCCGGGTATGGTAGTGGATAGCGAGGCGAACCCCAAAGGACGCAAAGGCAAGCGCAATCCCCCGTCCAATCCCTCGACTTGCTCCAGTAACGAGGACGACCCTATGCTGTGCGATAGTCATCGTATCACCCCAAAGGGGATTGTAGCATACCTTCGTCAGGCTCTTGGAAAACCCCTCCGTTTTTCCTCCCCCTTGCGGTACAATGTCCCTATGAGGGTCTTTCTCTTCGTGCAGGTGGTGTGGTGCGTTTTCTTTTTCTCCCTCTTTGTCTTCTTCGATTCTCCCTTGTGTGGGGAGTCCTTGCGTGCATTCCTCCTCTCTACAGGTGCTGTCCCACGCCTCTCTTGGAAACTCCTCAGGATGTATCCCCACGACCCTGCAGCATTCACCCAAGGGATGTTCTTTGCAGATGGCGTGCTCTATGAGAGCACCGGTCTCTATGGCCAGTCGAGCCTGCGCGTGGTAGAGCTCTCTACGGGGGAGGTGCTCAGAAGCGTTGCCCTTGAGGAGGCCTACTTTGCCGAAGGTATTACCGCTTGGCGGGACACCATCATCCAGCTCACTTGGACGTCGAAGGTGGCTTTCATCTACGACCGGAAAACGCTCAAGCGGCTTGCGGTGCGGCCATACCCCTACGATGGGTGGGGTATTACAGCCGATGGCAAGCATCTCATCGTGAGCGATGGATCAGCGACTCTGCGTTTCCTCAATCCGGAAACGTTTGCTCTTGAGAGGGAGGTGGAAGTCCGAATAGGGGAAAGGAGAGTGGATCGGCTCAACGAGCTCGAGTACGCTGAAGGGAGAATCTTTGCCAACGTCTGGCAAGAGGATGTCATCCTTGTGATTGACCCACCAAGTGGTCGTGTCCTAGCCTGGATGGACTTTGGGGACATCCATGACCCAGGGAAGGGGGGAGAGAACGTCCTCAACGGTATTGCCTATGACGGAAGGACAAAGACTTTCCTTGTCACTGGGAAACGCTGGCGGTGGGTGTACAGGGTGGCGTTAGAGCCCTAGTAGGGTCCTTGGTGGCATAGCATTGCATCAGGATTTTGTGGAGAGTACTAGAATCAATACGTTTTAGGGGGGATATACTGTGGTCTTTCGGTTGCCCTGTGTGGGAGTGTTGGGTGTTGTGGTTGTCCTTGCCCTTGGCCTTGCCTGTGCTGCAGAGAAGGCTCCGCAGGAGATCGTCGACTTTGCCAAAGCTGAGCTTGTGCGGTGGGGAGAGAATCCCATCATCGTGCAAGCGGTGAAAGCCCAAAACGCCAAGGGGATGACCCTTGAGGAAATCAAGGCGTTTGATGAGCGCTGGAAGGCTACCCCGGGAATTGCCGATTTCATGAAGCCCTACCTTGAGAACGAGTGCGCCAAGGAGCTCCAAAAGCTCAAGGAGAGCGCTCCGTACTTTGCCGAAATCTTTGTCACCGATAACCAGGGTGGTCTTGTGGCAGCAACGGACAAAACCTCAGACTACTGGCAGGGGGATGAGGCAAAATTCACCGAGTGCTTCAAGGGGGAAGAAGGGGTGCTCTACATCGCTGATGTGGAGTTTGATGAGAGCACGCAAACCTACCTCGTGCAGGTCTCAGTCCCTGTGCGGGATGAGGGGAAGGTCATTGGGGTCATCGTCGTAGGCATCGATGTTGATGCGTTCTTGGCACAGTGAGGGAGAGCAATGGTGACACTTTTTCAGCGTAAGATTGGTGCTCGAGTCCTTGTCGGATTCCTTGCGGTTATCGCCTTTGTGGTGGTGCTTGGTTTCCTTGGGGTTTTCTTTGCCCGGGAAATCTATGAAAGCGTCGAGGAGCTGTACACGGAGCATCTGCCTGCGGTTGACTATATCCTTGAAATTGACCGAGACCTGCACCAGCTCCTTGTGGCGGAGCGCTCCATGATTTTTGCGAAGACGGATTCGGAGGTCTTCCAGGAGCTCCTCAAGGAGTACGAGACGAATCTCAAGCAAGCGGAAGAACGGTGGGAGAAGTACAAGGCACTCCCCAAGCATCCAGAGGAAGAGGCTCTCGTTGCCAAGTACGAGAGTGCCCGTGCGGAGTGGGTACAGCTCTCCCGCCAGATTGTGGAAGGACGAAAGGCCGATACCCGGGAAGGCCGAACTTTAGCCATCGACCTCACCTTGGGACAGGCAAAAGCAAAGTTCGAAGTGATGCGTGGGTACCTTGATGAGCTCACCGACGTTGTCCTTGCCCTTGCTCAAAAGCACCACAGGGAAGCCCAGGTGAACTTCCAGAGGAACCAGTACCTTGCGGGTATTCTTACCGCTTTTGCCCTTGGCGTCTCCCTTCTTCTCTCCTTTTTCACCACCCGAAGCGTCACCAGGCCTCTCCATGCCCTTGTGACCCTCGCCCATCGAGGGGAAGAGGGAGACCTCACTGGCACGCTCTCCACCCACACCAAGGACGAGATTGGAGTGCTCTCTTGGGCCTTTGAGCGTATGGTGGGAGGCTTGCGAGAGACCGTCCAGAAGGTGATTGGTGCGGCGGAGAGGCTTTTGGCTTCAAGCCAAAACCTCTACTCCTCCACGGAAGAGATTTCCCGGGCGACTCAGGAGATTGCCCAGACGATTGCCCAAGTTGCCACGGGAGCCAGCCGTCAAGGAGAAGAGCTCCAGCGCCTCAGCGAGGAGACCAAAGGGATTCACAGGCAATCCCTGGCCATTCGAGAGTCCACCCAAAAGAACATCCGCTTTGTTGAGGACATCCTTGGGGAGAAACTTAAAGAGAATGCGGAAGCCCTTGGGAGGATGCGTCAGGAAATAGAACGTATGGTCCAGGAAGGGAAAGAGACGGAGAAGGAGGCACAGGAAGGACAGAAGGCCCTCTCACTCCTTCTTGAAACCATTGCCTCCATCGCCAAGGTGACTCAGGAAGTCGGCCAGGGGATTGGTGCTTTGGAAGAACGGTCTCAAGAAATTGGCAAGATCGTGGATGTCATCACTGGGATTGCCGAGCAGACCAACCTCCTTGCCCTGAACGCGGCGATTGAGGCTGCTCGAGCAGGAGAAGCAGGACGGGGCTTTGCCGTGGTGGCGGAAGAGGTCCGCAAGCTCGCTGAAGGTTCTGCCCAAGCGGCCCAGCAGATTGCCGCTCTTATTGCCGAAATTCAAAGGGATACTCAAACTGCTGTACAGCGCATGGACCGGGCGCAGCATGAGGTGAGCGAGGGAGTGAAACGGGGTGAAGGCATCGCCTCAAACTTCCAGCGGATTCTTGGAGCCATCGGACGGGTTCTTGGGGGTATCACAAGCATTGCCCAGAGCGCATCGGCTCTTGAGCAAACCCAAAGGGACATCGCCAACGCCCAAAAGGAGGTCCGTACCCTTTCGGCGGATATCGTGAACGCGGTGGAGGACATCACCAAAAGCCTCCAGGTTGTGGCCGAGCGTGTTGCCTCCCTTGCGGCCATCGCTGAGGAGAATGCGGCTTCAAGCGAAGAGGTCTCGGCATCCACGCAAGAGCAAAGCGCAGCCTTAGAAGAGGTGGCCTCAGCAGCAAAGGCTTTGGCTCAGCTGGCTGAGGATTTAACTGGGGCGGTGGCACGGTTCCGAGTGTAGTTCAACCGCTG
>JANXBI010000017.1 GCA_025060675.1 Candidatus Caldatribacterium sp. | reverse complement strand
AGAAAGATCTATGGAGAAAGCAAAATTCGAGAACCCTGGATATGCTCGAAGAGCGATGTCCTTTACCGCGGCGAGTTTTCTCCCCTCTTCTTCGAAAAGGAGCGCTCGTAGAGTGAGTTTTGGCTCACAAGCAAAGTCACGGGAGAAGTTCTCTACCTGCCCAGAGATGGTTATCGTAGCAGCGTTTTTCCCGTGTACTTTTGCTTGAAGAAAGACGTCTCGTAGGGCAAAACCATTGAAGAAACGGAGGTACACACTTCGAGGAATGCCGACATTTACGAGTCGAGGTGCCCAATCCCAAGCGAAAGTGAATTGGGCTTTCCTCACCCAAACCCTGCGATAGTCCTGTTCCGGGCTTCCTGCAGGATAAGGGATGAAAGTTTTGTGGGCAATCCTCTGAACCCCGGCATCAACTCTCACGACGAGGGTGTTTCGTCTTGCTATTTTTCCAGAAACGTTTAGGATAAGTGGGACGAACATGTTCTCGTGGTGTGCGATGTGTTCCCCGTTGAGGAAGATGTCGCAGTCGGTATCGATGCTCTCAAAGACGAGTTCTGTAGGAAGCGTGAGGAGTGCTTCAGGCACCTCAAACTCTTTACGGTACCACCATTCCCTTTCTTCGAGCCATTGGCACCGCTTTGCGTTTTCTCCAAAGAGCGGTTCTTCTATTTGTCCCGCTCGAAGGAGGTCAAGGTGCACCTCTCCTGGAACGTAAGCAGGAATCGCGTTTTGAGGAATGTAATCGGGACTGTGCGCGTTATTCTTAAGCCCCTCACCGTAGCGAAAAGCTTCAAGCGTCCATAATCCATCAAGAGAAATCTTCTCCATCTGTGTAAGCCTCCTTCCTATGCTTTTAGGCTTCCTGCCAAAATGCCTTGAATGATGAACCTCTGGAAAAAAGCAAAAAGGAAGAGAGGTGGCAAGATGCACAACACAGTTCCTGCTAAAAGCCCACCCCACTCAACGGTTGCTGCCCCGATGAAGCTGAAGAGTCCTACGCTGGCTGTGCGAACCTCGTTTGCATGGCAGAGAACAAGGGAGATGACAAGGTCGTTCCACATCCAGACAAAGGAGTAGATGAGGATGGCTACTACCATAGGAGCAGAAAGCGGAAGGATGATGCGGAAAAGGATGGTATTGGTGCTTGCTCCGTCAAGAAGAGCACTTTCTTCTATTTCTTGGGGGATATTCGCAATGTAAGCCTCGCTAATAAAGGTGCTGAAAGGAGCTACCATGCCGGGATATATGAGGATGAGGGCGAGGAGGTTGTTGATGAGGTTCAGCTGTTTCATAAGGAGGTATATGGGGATGAAGAAAAGTACTGCGGGCATCATTTGCGTGAGGAGGATAGTCGTTCGGAGAGTGGTTTTCCCTCGAAATGTACCTCGGGCCAAAGCGTATCCAGCGAGGATACTGATTACAAGGACTATACCACTTGCTGCCCCACATGCTATACAGGAGTTACGAAGGTAGAGGAGCATATCTATCGTTACTGTTTTGGGA
>JANXBI010000059.1 GCA_025060675.1 Candidatus Caldatribacterium sp. | reverse complement strand
TGGCAACACCTTGAGCCGAGGGGTACTAATCGGTCGAGGACTTGACCGCAAAGGCTTCATCGGATGCTTCCCCAGAGGTATAGAGGTTTCCCGGTGGCCATAGCGGAGGGGAAACACCCGGAACCATTCCGAACCCGGAAGTTAAGCCCTCCAGCGCCGATGATACTGCCTGGGGAACTGGGCGGGAAAGTAGGACGCTGCCGGGAGAAAGCCGGAGAATAATCTCCGGCTTTTTTTATACTCTGACCTTGCTGTACCTCGGTCTTAAGGAGACATCCATGCAGGATGATGGGCTCTTTAGGAATACCTTGATTATTGGCCTTGGGACATTACTTTCAAGAATCTCAGGTCTTCTTCGAGAAATTCTCATATCGTCTTTCTTTGGAGCCACGTGGATTACGGATGCTTTCCTTCTTGCTTATACAATACCTAATCTTCTGCGAAGACTCTTTGCAGAAGGTGCCTTAAGCACTTCTGTGGTTCCTGTCTTCTCCGAATACTTTGTCTCTCCCTCGCGAGATGACCATCCTCAAGATTTTATTTCTGCCGTGTTTAGTGGTTTTACCTACATTGTCTCCCTTGTGTGTCTCCTTGGCGTGGTGTTAGTACCATGGATCCTTCACGTCGTGGCCTTTAGCTTTCGAGATGATCCAGTGAAGTTCCTTTTTACCGCATGCTCCACGCAAATTATGTTTCCTTTTTTGTTGCTCATTTCCTGGTCAGCACTCCTTATGGGTTTCTTGAACACATTGAACGTTTTCAGTTGGTCTGCAATAGCGCCGTTTTTCTTTAACCTTGGGACCATCGTAAGCCTCTTTGTTTTACGGAAGGTTCTCGGTCCTTACGCTCTGGCGCTTGGGGTTGTCCTCGGAGGTTTTTGGCAATTTCTCTTCCAGCTCTTTCCTCTCTACCGAAAGGGTTTTAGGCTTCAGCTCACTTTCCGATTCTGGAAAAATAAAGGATTTCAGAAGGTTTTCCAACTTATGCTCCCTGTGACGTTTTCTCTTGCTGTTTCGCAACTGAATACCCTTGTTGATAGGGTTGTTGCGTCCTCTTGTCGTGAAGGAGCTGTGTCTGCTCTTTACTTTTCTGATCGCCTCATGGAATTTCCCCTAGGAATATTTGGAGTTGCGCTGTCAGCTGCTGTTTTGCCTCCTCTTTCAAGAAGTGTTTGGATGGGTGATTCGGAGGAGTGGCGGAGAACCCTTTGGCAAGGGATTCGATGGGTTCTCTTTTTCATGCTCCCTGCAGTTGTTTTCCTTATGGTTTTTCCTCTCCCTCTTGTGACTTTTGTATACCAAAGGGGAGCTTTTAGCGCTTCGGCAGCCGCGATGACTGCCACAGCTCTTTTCTACTATGCCCCTGGCCTTGTTTTTTTTGCATTGAGCCACCTTGTGACTCGGGCCTTTTACTCCCTCCATGATACGCGTACTCCGGTAAGAGTGAGTCTCAGCGCAGTCCTTCTGAACATCGGTCTCGATCTTTGGTTTGTAAGGTTTTTAGATTTTGCTGGGGTAGCGTTGGCCACCTCCCTCGTAGCCGCTTTTCAGTTTTTGTTTCTTGTATATTTTCTACGGCAGAAGGTGCGAAATCTCTCTCTCCTTCCCTTGGGTGATTGGTTGCTCAAGGGGATGGTGCAGATTGGGGTATTCACGGGGTGTTGTATTTGCCTTCGGAGCGTAACGTCTGGGACCTTGGGATTTGTGTGTACCTTTTTCCTCCTTGGAGGGATCTATCTCATGCTGCCCTTTATCCTCAAAATGGATGAGCGAAAAGCATTGCTTTCAATCTTTGGGAATCTTGGAAAAGGTGGAGGGTTTTGAGGCGGTGGATAGGGCGCATATTCGAAACTTCTGCATTATTGCTCATATTGATCATGGGAAGTCCACACTAGCTGATAGGATTCTTGAAGTTTGCGGTGCTGTGCCAAAAGAAAAGATGCGAGAACAGTTCCTTGATCGGATGGATCTCGAGCGGGAGCGCGGTATCACTATCAAAGCCAAAGCAGTGCGTCTCTGCTACTTTTCTCCTCGGCGGGGTAGGGTGTACCTTTTCCACCTTATTGATACCCCGGGTCATGCCGATTTTAGCTACGAAGTATCGCGAAGCCTTGCAGCTTGTGAAGGAGCTGTTCTCCTTGTTGACGCCTCTCAGGGCGTTGAAGCGCAAACTCTTGCTCATGCCCGACTTGCCATTGAGCAGGGCTTGACGATCCTTCCTGTTATCAACAAAATTGATCTTCCTTCGGCTGATCCCGAACGAGTTATGCGTGAGCTTGATACTCTCCTTGGAAGGAACCACCTTCCTTACACCTTAATTAGCGCAAAGCATGGTGTTGGTGTAGAAGAACTTCTTGAACGGATCGTTGAGTTTGTTCCTCCTCCGCAAGGCAAAGAAGAAGCGCCGCTAAGAGCGCTGATTTTTGATTCCACGTACGACCCTTATCGAGGCGTGTTGCCATTTGTTCGTGTTGTCGATGGTGTTTTACGCAGAGGAATGAGGATCCGCATGTTTTCCAGTGGGAAGGATTTTGAGGTTATGGCTGTTGGAGTTTTCACTCCGGATATGGAGGAAGTGGATTCCCTTGGCCCAGGAGAAGTTGGGTATATTGCTTGCAACATCAAAAATGTTCAGGATAGCCGTGTGGGAGACACCATCACCTCAGCGTCTCATCCTGCTTTGGAGCCAATCCCAGGATACAGAAAAGTCAAGCCTATGGTGTTTTGCAGTTTTTACCCTGTGGAGTATGAGAGTTATGAGAACCTCAAAGAAGCTCTTGAGAAGCTCCAGTTGAACGACGCTTCTCTTGTTTTTGAGCCGGACTTTTCAGAAGCCCTGGGATTCGGATTCCGGTGTGGATTTTTAGGATTACTTCACATGGAAATCGTGCAGGAGCGAATTGAAAGAGAGTTTGGCGTAGAAGTGGTAGCTACTGCACCACATGTGGTATACCGGGTACTCACGAAGAAAGGAGAGGTCCTCGAGATTCGTTCACCTAAGGATTTTCCTCCTGCTGGGGAGATTGAGGAGGCGGAGGAACCTTACGTGACGGCTAAAATCGTTGTTCCTTCATCGTATCTTGGAAACATTATGGAGCTTTGTCAATCTCGTAGAGGTATTTTTAAGGATATGCTGTTCATTGACGAGGCCACCGTTCTTCTAACTTACGAGCTTCCCATGGCTGAGATTCTCCTTGATTTCTACGATCGACTTAAGGCGCTGAGTCGAGGATATGCGAGTTTCGATTACGAGTTCTCTGGGTACCGCTCGGCGGAGCTTGTACGCGTCGATATCCTTGTGAACCGAGAGCGGGTGGATGGTCTCTCTTTCATTTCCTGTCAAGAGAATGCTTACCATAGGGCAAGAGAGCTAGTGAGCAAGCTTAAGGGGATTATTCCCAGGCAGCTTTTTGCGGTTTCCATTCAAGCTGCCATAGGAGGTAGGGTCATTGCCCGGGAAGACATTCCTGCTCTCCGTAAGGATGTGCTCCAGAAGTGTTATGGGGGAGACGTGACCCGAAAACGGAAGCTTCTTGAAAAACAGAAAGAAGGGAAAAAGAGGATGAAAGCTATTGGCAAAGTTCGTATTCCTCAAGAGGCCTTTCTTGCGGTTTTGAAGACTAGATCATGAGTTCTCTTGGTCTCTATATTCATATTCCTTTTTGTGCAAGGCGCTGTTCGTATTGCGACTTTGTTTCCTATCCATGGCATGAAGGTGAAGAAGGAGAATGGTTCGTCCAGCTTCTCCTTGGGGAGCTTAGTCTTAGGATACAGAGTGGATACCTAGGGGAAAGAGAAATCCAGAGCGTGTATTTTGGTGGTGGTACTCCATCGCTTCTTCACCCCTCGTGTATTGGTGATTTTCTTAGTTTCCTCAGAGCACAAGGTATCCTTGCACCTTATTCTGAGGTAACGCTTGAGGTTAACCCGGAGGACATTACTTTCTGGAGGCTTGAAGAATGGAGGACGGCTGGTGTTACTCGTTTGAGTGTTGGTGTCCAATCCTTGCAGTTTCGATACCTTGTTTTCCTCGGGCGCTCAACATCTCCCCAAAGGATCAAAGAAGCCCTTGAGACCATTCGACGAGCAAACTGGGAGAACTGGAACGTTGATCTCATGTATGGCCTACCCCTCCAGGATTTTGATGTATGGCAAGAAGACGTTCGGGGTGTTCTCCAGTATGCTCCTCCGCACGTCTCCATATATAGTCTGACTGTAGAACCGTGGGTTCCTTTAGCTCCTTTTTTCCGCCGCCACCGCCGTCTTTTCCCTTCCCCTGATATGCAGGCGTATCTCTTTCGTTTGGCAGAGAGGATACTCAATCATGCGGGGTATGTTCACTATGAGGTTTCAAACTTCGCCCTCCCGGGATTCGAGTGTCGGCACAACCTTCTTTACTGGAGAAACGGAGAATATGTGGGCCTTGGGCCTTCGGCATGGACATACTGCAAGGGAAGACGTCAGAAAAATATTCGCTCCCTCCGTGCGTATACCAAAATGGTTCGAAGTGGGAAACTTCCTGTAATTTTTGAAGAGGAACTCCCACGAAACTTGAAGGATCTTGAAAGTATTGCGCTTCTTTTGCGGACAAATCAGGGCTTACCAGTTGCTCTTCTTTCCTCCCAAGAGTGGGGGCGTTGTGTTCAAGAGTTCCTTAAAGAGGGTTTACTCTATATACGAGAGGGGTGCTTGTATCCCTCTTCCCGGGGATACTTACTTTTGCATCAAGTGCTTTCAGAGCTTTTTGCCCGAGGGCAGGCCTCTAAAGGTGCTTGACTTTGGAAAGAGAGTTGTCTATTTTTAAGCCATGATTCCAATTCGAGATGAGTTGCCAACCCGTCGTTTTCCGATTGTCACGGTCCTTCTCATTCTCATGAACACGATAGTGTTTTTTTATGAAGTTGGCCTTGGTCCAGAGCGAGAACTTTTCTTTTTGCAAGCTGGTCTTGTTCCAGCCCTTTTCTGGGGTAAAGTGCACATGCTTCGCAATTCTCCCTTGCCACCCCTTTTAACTCTTATCACCTCTATGTTCTTGCACGGGAGTTTTTTTCACCTCCTTTCCAATATGTGGTACCTTTGGATCTTTGGGAACAACGTGGAGGATTTCCTTGGGTGGTGGCGATTTGTGCTCTTTTACCTTGGATGTGGTTGTATTGCCGGACTTTCCCATGCCCTTGCTTTTCCCACTTCCCTCATTCCTACAGTAGGTGCAAGTGGCGCCATTGCCGGCGTTATGGGTGGATACTTTCTCCTCTTCCCCGGTGCCCGAATCATTACTCTCGTGTTCTGGGGGTTTTTCGTACAATTCTTACGGATTCCTGCGGTAGTCTTTTTAGGTTTCTGGATTCTCCTCCAAATCTTCTACGCTATGGTATCTCTCGGTTTTCCGGGGTATGGTGGTGTAGCGTGGTTTGCACACGTAAGTGGTTTTGTCGCTGGGGCGTTATGGTGTAAAATTATAGCCTCAAGGACGTATCGGAGGATATACTGGTAAAGAGCAAGGGGGAATGGCAGTGCTGGTAGAGGAAATCATGCTTTCAGAGGTTCCCACGGTTAGCGATTTTGATACAGTGGGTGATGTGCTGAATTTTATGATTCGTCGCAAAGTAAGTGGCGTTCCAGTCGTTGACCTTGAACAGCGTCTTTTGGGGTATTTTTCTGCTCAGATCTTCTTCCAGCAACTCCTTGAGGAAGCTCAAAAGGATCTCCCCCTTTTTGGAAATCTCCTGAGTGCTATCCGGGAGAAGATTCGGGATTTTGCAAAGCGGGAAGTCTCGGAATTCATGACAGAGGACGTAGAGTACCTGGCGGCAGAAGATGATATTGAAGATGCCTTGGATTTGCTCCAAACAGCAAATATTGACCTTATCCCGGTGGTGAAAGAGGGGCGAGTTGTAGGAGTCGTGAACCGCGTTCGGGTGTTGCAAGCCTTTCTCGAAAGCAAGTGATTGGAGGTGGGTAGAATGAATAAAAAGACCATAAGGGATATTCCCGAAAGCGAGCTCAGAGGGAAAAGAGTGCTTGTGCGGGTTGACTTTAACGTTCCCCTAGACGAGAATCGAAACATTACTGATGACACGAGAATTGTGGAGAGCTTGCCCACGATTCGATATCTCCTTGAACGGGGAGCACGGGTTATTCTTGTTTCCCATCTAGGTCGTCCCAAAGGGAAACCGAAAGACGAGCTTCGCATGGATCCAATTGCAAAAAGGCTTGAGGAACTTCTGGGACGAAAAGTTGCGAAGGTTAACGACTGCATTGGGGAGGAAGTCAAACAGGCGGTGGCTCAGCTCCAGGATGGAGACGTGCTTCTTCTCGAGAACATTCGCTTTTACCCCGAGGAAGAGGCTAACGATGAAAATTTTGCGCGAGCCCTTGCTGAACTTGCCGACATTTATGTGAACGATGCCTTTGGGGCTGCTCATAGGGCTCATGCTTCCACGGCGGGGGTTGCGAAGTTCCTGCCAGCTTATGCTGGATTTTTAATGGAAAAGGAACTCGAAGCTCTTGGAGAGAGGCTCAACAACCCTATTCGTCCTTTCCTCGCTATTCTCGGTGGGGCTAAGGTTTCAAGTAAAATTGGGGTCTTGCGTAGGCTCCTTGAGAAGGTTGACATTCTCCTTGTCGGGGGAGGGATGTCGTATACCTTTATCAAGGCTATGGGATATGAAGTTGGAAAGTCGCTTCTTGAAGAGGGTATGATCGAGGAAGCACGGCAAATTCTTGAGACTGCGCGAGAAAGAGGTGTGCGATTTGAGCTCCCCGTGGACTTTGTTGTTGCACCGGAAGGGAGGGAAGGTGTTGAGACAAAGGTTGTGGACTGGGACAAGATTCCTTCCGACATGGGTGGGTTTGACATTGGCCCAAGGACCATTGAAAAATTCGGTCAGTTCATAAATGGAGCAAAGACTATCTTCTGGAATGGTCCTTTGGGTCTTTTCGAGGTTGATCGCTTCGCTCATGGGACCATAGAAATCGCCAAGAAAGTTGCGGAAAGCGGAGCTATCGTTGTGGTAGGTGGTGGTGATACGGTAGCGGCTATTAAGAAGGCGGGCGTAGAGAGAAAGATTACCCATATATCGACGGGAGGTGGAGCATCTCTCGAGTTTGTCGAGGGACGACCGCTTCCTGGTGTTGAGGTTCTTCTTGATAAGTAGGTCATTCGTCCGGGAATCCCTGGCAGAATTGCTGTATTCTCTGCCAGTGGGTTCCTGGCCAGAATATCCTCCGGCACGAGGGGCAGCGTTTAAAGGCGGAGAAACTAAGAGCAACGAAGAGGGGTACATCTTTTCTGGCTTCCTCGAGGGAGATATCGTTGAGAGGTTCGTTACAATAGGGGCATCGAGGGGGGAGAGAGAAGGAAAGCCGAAAGGCACGCTTCAGCTCGAGGAGTTGTTCGGGTATGGTCTCGGCTCTGACAAGATAGGCCGATTCCCTTCCAAAAGCAGCCAGCGCTCGGTCCTTAGTGAGAAGGATTCTTTTCTCAAGGCGGGCAATAGCTAAGAGCTTTTTATCTTCTAGGTCTCGAAAATACGCAACGTCGTGTCCCAGGATTCGGAGCCATCGTGCAAGCTTACCTAACATGCTGTCGGCGAGAAAGCGTGTCGTCACAAGAAAATTGTACCATGTTCTGAGGAGGGAGTAAGGAGGTTTAACACTGTGGCCAATACGAAACCACCCTATTTTCTTGGCATTGATGTGGGAACGCAGGGGCTTCGCAGTGGCATTTTTGACGCACGGGGCAACGTTGTAGCGCTTTCTTTCTACTCATATCCTGAGTACCATCCCCGCCCGGGGTGGGCTGAGCAAGATCCTATGGATTGGTGGAAAGGTATCCAGGATACGGTGCGGCGCTGTCTCTTTGAAGGTGAGGTTCGACCTGAAGATATTGCTGCCTTGAGTGTCAGCGCCAGCTCGTGCACGGTGCTTCCTGTTGACCGGTTTGGGAATCCTAAATATCGAGCCATAATGTGGATGGATGTGCGGGCCTTCGACCAAGCAGAGCGGATCAATGCGACGGGAAACCCTCTCCTCCGATATGCTGGGGGACATGAATCTCCGGAGTGGATGATTCCAAAAGCCCTCTGGCTTCGGGAGAATCTTCCTGATGTTTTTGCGAATGCTGATTTTATTGTGGAAGCACAGAACTGGATTATGTTTAAGCTCACGGACCGGTGGGTAACCTCGCTCAACAACGCCATCTGTAAATGGAATTACTGTCCTACCGAAGGAGGATGGCCGGTTTCCCTTCTGCGGGACCTTCGTTTTGAAGAACTTCTCCAGAAGTGGCCACGAGAACTCATTCCGGTGGGTGAAAAAGCTGGGGAGTTGACAAAGCGTGCTGCTTACGAGCTTGGCCTTGTTCCAGGAACTCCGGTCATCCAAGGTGGCATAGATGCCTATGCAGCCATGGTCGGTCTTGACGTTGTACATCCTCAGCGGCTTGCCATGGTGATAGGTCCATCGACGTGTCATCTTGCGCTTTCCGAAGAACCTATATTCAGCCCAGGTATTTGGGGTCCTTATTACGGGGCTGTTTTGCCGAATATGTGGATTCTCGAGGGGGGACAGAGTTCGACTGGTTCTATCATTAAGTGGTTTGTAGATAATTTTGCCAGGGAAGATTGTGCCAGAGCCTGTGAACTTGGGGAGGATCTTTTTGTCTTCCTCGACAAAATGGTTGCTCAAGTTCCCCCTGGCTCTGATGGTTTGGTGCTTCTTGATTGTTTTCAGGGAAATCGAAGTCCCTACCAGGATCCTCTTGCAAGAGGTGCTCTGTGGGGTTTGTCGTTAAGCCACACGAAGGCTCACGTACTTCGGGCTATATATGAAGGGACAGCGTATGGGACATATCACATACTGCAGACTTTGGCACAGTCTGGTTTTGAGGTGGAGGAAATGTATGTAAGTGGTGCGGGTGCTCGTAGTCGTCTTTGGTTACAGATTCATGCTGATGTGACGAATATCCCCATCTACCTCACAACTGTGGAAGAAGCGAGCACCCTTGGGACAGCAATCTATGCTGCAGTAGGTGTGGGATTCTATGACAGCATTCCTGAGGCAACGTTAAAAATGGTGCAAATCTCAGGACAAATCTATCCGAATCGAGAAAACCACGAAGTGTACCTTTTTTACTACGATAGGTACATTCGAAGTTACTTGCAGCTTAGGGATCTGATGCACGAGGTGGCAGCACGGGTTGGAACCTTTCCGGGATACTAAAAATCGTGCCCTTTTCTTGACAATTCTCCTGTGCTTTCCTAAAATTCGGTTTGTCTCTGACTACGTTGGGGGAGAGAATGATGCAGAACAAAACGTACGTTCCGTCACTTAAGGGTGTTGAGAAGAAGTGGTACGTCGTGGATGCAGAGGGTCAAATCCTTGGTCGTTTAGCCTCTCGCATTGCCACCATTCTCATGGGTAAGCACAAGAATATCTACACTCCCTTTTTCGATGTAGGAGATTACGTTATTGTCATTAATGCTGAAAAGGTCCAGGTTACGGGGAAAAAACTCGATCAGAAGCTGTACCGTAGGCATAGTGGGTATCCTGGTGGATTTAAGGAAGAAACGCTTCGGTCGCTTTTGGCGAGAAAGCCGGAAGAAGTTATCCGAAGAGCAGTTTGGGGGATGATTCCCCACCATCGTTTGGGCCGGCGGCTCATCCGTAAGCTTAAGGTGTACCGTGGCCCATCTCACCCCCATGCTGCACAGAACCCAATTCCGCTACCGATGGGGGAGTGAATGAGCGTGAGTGTTGCCGTCAAGTATTACGCGACAGGGAGAAGGAAGACATCGGTTGCAAAAGTTTGGCTCACCATGGGGAGTGGGGTAATCACTGTAAATGGACGAAGTCTTGAGGACTACTTCCCAAGGTTGGCATGGCGAGTGCTGGTGCGAAAACCACTAGTGCTCACCGGCACCGAAACTCGCTTTGATGTTGAAGCGGTGGTTAAAGGTGGAGGTTTAAGTGGTCAGGCAGGAGCGCTGGCGCATGGTATTGCTCGGGCTCTGCTTTCTGTGGATGAAAGTCTCCGAGCTGTATTGAAGAAAGCGGGACTTTTGACCAGGGATCCGAGAATGAAAGAACGTAAAAAGTACGGCCAAAGGGCGGCTCGTGCTCGCTTCCAGTTCTCGAAGCGGTAGTACGTGGGGGGTGGCAATGCTACCCCCTTCATGCTTTTCCAAATGGCTCCTCTGTACCCCTGCCTTGAGGTAGATCTTGATATTCTTGAAGAGAACGCGTGTAGATTGCTTGAGAAGTGTCATTCATGGGGAGTCTCGCCTGTTGTTGTGACAAAAGGATTCCTTGCAGATTCCATCCTTGCTCGTGCTCTCCGAGATTTTGGCTTTTCAAAATTTGCCGACTCGAACCTTGCAAACCTTGTGAAGCTTCGTAGTCTTTTCGGCCCTCATGTTGATTTGTTTCTCATCCGCCTTCCCATGCTCGAGGAGCTCGATGTTTTGGCTGTGTATGGTATCCTACCTTTTGTTTCTCATGTCGAAATCCTTGAGCGGTTGAGTAGTATTGCTCAGGAGCTTGGGAAGAGGCAACCTGTTGTCCTCGTTTTGGAAGGTGGCGACGGACGGGAGGGGATGCTTTTTGAAGAAGTTCCTGAGGTGGCAAGTTTCTTGAAGCGTCTTCCCGGGGTTTCAGTTTATGGTGTTGCTACAACTCTTGCCTGTCTCAGTGGGGTTTTGCCCAACTGTAGTGTGCTGGAACAGTTGACGCAAATCAAGGAGTTCCTCCAAGGGGTCTTAGGGAAACGTATTGTGCTTTCTGTTGGTGGAACGACCTTTCTCGCCCTTTGGGAGGAAGGATGTCCACCCTGGAAGGTGGACGAGATCCGGTTTGGAGAGGCGTTACTTTTTGGGAGCGACATAAGTAGAAAGAGGGATATTCCTTGGCTAAAACAAGGGGCCTTTACGATTGCTGCAGAAGTTGTCGAGGTGCGTACGAAAGAACCCTCGAAAGAAAGTACGCTAGGATACGATGCTTTTGGTGGAAAGCCTTTTCGAAACTTTTCTGGTCCTCGGAAAAGAGTCCTTTTGGCTATAGGAAAGCAGGATATCGACGAGAACCAGTTATATTTTGATGACGCTCATGTTACAATAGTGGGTGCAACAAGCAACTACCTTGTTCTTGATGTCGAGGAAAGCACAAGGACGTATCGTGTTGGTGATGTGGTGTCGTTTCGAGCAGGATACGGGGCAGTGTTACGGGCGTTCCTTTCTCCATATGTGGCGAAGGTGTACCGAAGGAAGAAAGTATGTGAGGGTGGACGATGACGCGTGCATTCCGAGGACGGCATTTTCTGGACCTTGCGGATTTCTCAAAAGAAGAGCTCCTTTTTTTCCTTGATGTTGCTTTGGACTTGAAAAAACGCTGGCTTTTAGGAGAACGCCCGAGAGTTCTTGAAGGGAAAGTTGTTGCTCTTCTCTTTGAGAAACCATCCTTGCGGACTCGAGTTTCCTTTGAGGTTGCAATAAGACAGCTTGGTGGGGAGAGTTTTTACCTTGGTCCTCAAGAGGTAGGTCTTGGGAAACGAGAAGCGGTGAAGGACGTGGCTCTTGTGCTTGGCCGTATGGTTGACGCTATCGTTCTGCGTACCTTTGCGCACGAGACGGTTCTTGAGGTGGCAAGATACAGTGGTATTCCTGTTATTAACGGTCTCTCGGATCTCCATCATCCGTGCCAGATTCTTGGTGATCTCCTTACCATCCTCGAAAAGAAGGGAACTTTTGGCGTGAAGATTGTTTTCGTTGGGGATGGTAACAATGTCTGCCACTCTTGGATTGTTGCTGCTGCTCGTCTTGGTCTTTCCCTTACTGTGTCCACCCCCGAACGTTACAAGCCTTTATCGTCTATATGGGAATGGGCTCAGGAAGAAGCAAAAAGAAGTGGTGCCCGAATTCTTTATGAATCTGATCCTCGGAAGGCAGTGCAGGGTGCTGATGTAGTATACACGGACGTATGGGCAAGCATGGGGAGGGAGGGAGAACTTGATGAGCGAATACCCTTTTTCCTCCCATACCAGGTCAACGAAAACCTCCTTGCTCTTGCGTCTCCGGACGCTATCGTGATGCACTGTATGCCTGCTCACCGTGGGCAGGAGATTACCGATACGGTTATGGATGGTCCACGTGCGGTAATCGTTGACGAAGCGGAAAACAGACTTCATGCTCAGAAGGCACTTTTAAGTCTCTTGCTCTGAAATCCGGAGGGACAACGATATTCTCTTCCTTCCAAGCATCTGGCGATACCTCATAGAGATAGTGGTGTTGTATTATCTCTCATACCGTTTCATAAGGTGGGTAAAGGGGACCCTTCTTTTTCCTCCTCTGCGCTTTTTTATCGTTCTTCTGTTGAGTGCAGGGGTTTCGAATTTCCTGGGTTTTGGAGAACTCCGTTTTTTCTGGCGCTTATGTATTGTGGGATACGTGGGGAGTGTCTTTCTCGTACTGCAGCCAGAGCTTAGGAGAAACTACATGAATCGTGTATACCACCACGGTCTTGTAGAACGAGTTGGGAACGAGGAAGAACGGAGTAAATTCATCGATGAGCTTGCTTTGGCGTGTCAAACGCTTTCCCGGAAACGAATTGGTGCTCTTGTGGTGCTTGAACGCACCAATAGTCTCAGAGATTTTGTGCAAACCGGTGTCCTCGTAGATGCTTTCTTTTCCCCTGAGCTGCTTTTTTCTATTTTTCTTCCTGATTCTCCCCTTCACGACGGGGCAGTAGTTATGCGGGAGAATAAAATCGTAGCGGCGGGTTGCATTCTCCCTCTTACTGAGAGGGTAGAGACGAGACGAAAAATCGGGACTCGCCATCGGGCAGGAATCGGGGTAACGGAACAAACGGATGCTTTAGCTATAGTAATATCGGAGGAGACGGGAAAAATTTCTCTTGCAGTGCATGGGAGGATGGCGTGGGATATCGAGGTAGGAACACTCAAAAGGATGTTGCGTATTCTGTATCGAAGGTTGTGAGATTCCTTTGGCGGTGCCTATGGAGGGCTTTCTGGGAGGACTGGCAGACAAAGCTCTTTGCTCTCCTTTTTGCTTTGAGTCTCTGGTTCTTTTTGCTGAGCGAGTGCATCCTGTGATATATTCTCTCAGTGGGGAATGATACGGGAAGGGAGGAGTTGCGGTTGAAGGATTTCAAGAGTAAAGATATTCGAAACATCGGCTTCTTTTCCCATGCAGGAGCGGGAAAAACCACATTTGCCGAAGCTCTTCTTTTTGACGCTGGAGTAACCACGCGACGGGGAAAAATTGAGGAGGGGAACACGGTGTCTGACTGGCAGCCAGAAGAGATTCGTCGAGGTCTCTCCATCGATCTTTCAGTGCTTCCCTTTGAATGGAAAGGTCGTAAGGTGAATCTTATCGATACTCCAGGGTACATGGATTTCTTGGGAAACGTTATTGGGGCGCTGAGGGCAGTGGATAGTGGAGTGGTTTTCCTTTGTGCGGTATCCGGAGTAGAGGTGGGTACGGAGAAAGCTTGGGAGTACCTCAAAAAGGAGGGTCTTCCTGTTTTCTTCCTTGTCAATCGCATGGACCGGGAAGGTGCTGATTTCTATGCTGTTTTGGAGAACATTCGTACGAAGTTCACTTCTAAGGCTACCCCTGTTTTTCTCCCGATCGGCAAGGAAAGCGCTTTCCGAGGTCTTGTAAACCTTTTGACAATGCGTGTTATATACTTTGAAGGTGAGGGGAAAGGACGGGAAGAGAACGTTCCTCAGGACCTTGTCGAGGAGGCTATGCGGTGGCGCGAAGAACTCCTTGAAAACGTTGCAGAGACGGATGACGAGTTACTGAATCTTTACCTCGATGGTCAGGAAATTCCCTCTGAAAAGCTTCGGCAAAGCTTACGGAAAGCTATTCTGGAGAGGAAAATTTTCCCGGTGCTTTGCGCCTCTGGTCTTGAGAACAAAGGAGTCGAAGCAGTAGCGGACTTCCTTGTAGAGTTTGCTCCAAGTCCTCTTGAACGTCCTCCAGTGAGGGGAAAGAACCCAAAAACCGGAGAAGAAGAGGAGCGCTCTTGCGACGAGAATGCTCCATTTTCGGCTTTTGTTTTTAAGGTTCTAAGCGACCCATACGTGGGAAAAATTGCCTTTTTCCGTGTGTACTCTGGGAAACTTTCTGCGGATGCGCGACTGTACAATGCTTCCCGTGATGTCGAGGAGAAGATTGGGCAGTTGCTTCTTGTTCGAGGGAAAGCACAGGAATCTCTTAAAGAGGTAAGAGCAGGGGATATTGCGGCAGTAGCGAAAATCGCTGAGGTTTTTACTGGGAACACCTTGTCAGACAGGGAGCATCCTATTGTGTTTCCTCCTTTAGAGTATCCAGAACCGAACTATATGGTAGCCATCCGGCCAGTTGGTAAAGGAGATGAAGAGAAGATCAGTCAGGCTTTGAGTCGAATGCTTGAGGAAGATCCGACGCTTCGAGTGCAACGAGAACCAGACACCAAAGAAGATATTGTGTACGGTTTTGGGGACATCCATCTTGATGTGCTTGCGGAGAAAATGAAAAGGAAGTTTGGGGTGGAAGTTGCGCTTTCGGTGCCTAAGGTGCCTTACAAGGAAACCATTAAAAAGACGGCTCGGGCAGAAGGGAAGTACAAGCGTCAGTCGGGTGGACGGGGCCAATATGGTCATGCATGGCTTGAGATCGAGCCGCTCCCACGGGGACAGGGTTTTGAGTTTGTGGATAAAATCGTTGGGGGCGTCATTCCAAAGAATTATATTCCTGCTGTGGAGAAAGGTGTACAGGAAGCTATGCAAGAAGGGGTCCTTGCGGGTTACCCAGTTGTGGATGTTCGGGTAACGGTTTATGATGGGTCATATCATCCTGTAGACTCTTCAGATATGGCCTTTAAAATTGCTGGCTCCATGGCTTTCCGGAAAGGGGCGCTTGAGGCGAATCCTGTGCTCCTTGAACCGATTATGAGTGTAGAGGTTGTGGTTCCAGAAGAGAATATGGGAGATGTTATTGGAGACCTTAACGCACGCCGGGGTAAAATACTCGGTATGGAGCCGGAGGATGGATACCAGAAAATCAGGGCCCTTGTGCCTCTTGCTGAACTCTTCCGATATTCTGTTGATCTCCGCTCCATAACTCAGGGACGGGGTTCTTTCACGATGCGGTTCTCTCACTATGAAGAGGTACCTCCGCAAATAGCTGAAGGTATCATCGAAAAAGCGCGGAAAGAGAGGGAAGCAGCTTCGTGAGCAGTGGGGCCCTTGTGGGTGTTGATGTGGTAGAGATTCCAAGAATTGTACAAGCGCTTTCTGTTTTTGGCGAGCGGTTTCTCGCTCGCCTCTTTTCCGAAGAAGAGCTTGCTTTCTATCGAGGGAAGAGCGTGAAGCGTTGGTATGAGGGTGTTGCGGCTCTCTTTGCTAGTAAGGAAGCGGTAAAGAAGCTTTTTCTGCAACGTGGAATTCCACTCTGCTTTCGAGACATCTCCATTCTTCACGATCCCTCTGGGGAGCCCAAAGTTATGTTGCGACGAGGTAATGAAGCGTTCATTAAGATTAGCCTTTCCTTTGCTCATGGTCGAGATGTTGTTGTGGCTGTGGCGGTGGGTGTATATGCTTGAACTTGCCACCCGAGAGGAGATGCAAAGAGAAGAGAAGGAAGCTTGCGAACAGTATGGTGTAAGTACTTTGCTTCTCATGGAAAATGCCGGAAGAGGCATTGCCTCTGAGATTCTTTCGATTCTTCGGGATCGGAGAGGTTTTCGAGGTGTCTCCATCGTTTGCGGAACTGGTAATAACGGTGGAGATGGTATGGTTGTTGCTCGACATCTGCTTGTAGAGGGCATTGTTCCACGGGTATACCTGGTAGGTTCACCGGAAGCCCTCCGTGGAGATGCCCGGTATAACTATGAGGTCCTTCTTCGTCTTGGTTTTTCAGTATGCGTGGTGGCGTCATCATCGGACTTTGTTGTTGAGCCGGGAACCCTTATTGTTGACGCACTTTTTGGGACGGGGCTCACACGAGAGGTCGTGGGGCTACACCGTGAAATTATTCAGAGAATTAACGCAGCAGAGGGAACCTTTGTTGTGGCCGTGGATGTCCCTTCGGGGGTTGATGCAAGCGACGGGCGCGTTCTCGGGGAAGCGGTGCGCGCACATCTTACGGTTACCCTTGGGCTTGTGAAGCGAGGGCTTGTGCTCTTTCCGGGAAGAGCATATGTAGGCAATCTTAAGCTCTGCCCCATTGGTATTCCTTTACGAGGTCATGGAGGGAAACTCATCCTCGCTTCGGATGTCCGTCGTCTTCTGCCCCGAAGACCTTGGTTTGCTCATAAGATCTCTGCTGGTGTGGTTGGCATAATAGCGGGATCTTCGGGAATGCTCGGAGCAGGAATCCTTGCAGCGCTTGGAGCTTACCGGAGCGGTGCTGGCATGGTGGTATGGCCTCTTCCTCCTGAGCTTTCTGTTACGGTGAAAGCATGCATCCCTGAGGTGGTCAGCGTTCTCCTCTCTTCCTCGTTTTTGCCGTGGTGTTACAGCTTGGGCGATTTGGAGGCAGTTACCTCTGGTTTTGAGGTGCGTAAGGTCTCAAGCGTTGTGGTTGGTCCTGGTCTTGGTGTGAACGAGCGAGTGGAAGAATTTCTTGAAAAATTCCTTGCCTTTGCTCCTGTGAAAGGCGTTCTCGATGCTGATGGATTGAATATCGTTGCCCGGAATCGAGAGCGCTGGAAAGAGAGACTCACGGGATGGGTTGTGACTCCCCACCTTGGAGAAGCAGCTCGTCTCCTTGGTTGGTCTTTTCAGGAGGTTTCAGAAAGGAAGGTGGAGGCCGCGCAAGAAATAGCTCGTTCTTTCGGGTGTGTGACAGTGCTCAAAGGTCCAGGGACGCTTATCGCAAGCCCTCAGGGAGAGATTTTTGTAAATCCTACGGGGAATGAACTCTTGGCCACTGCAGGAAGTGGGGATGTTCTAGCTGGGCTTATTGGGGGGTACCTTGCGCAAGGACTTGATCCTTTAAGTGGGGCCCTTTGTGGTGTGTTCCTCCATGGTCTTGTTGCGGATCTCTTGCAGAAAGAAGGAAGAACATCACTCCTTGCCCACGAGATTGCCGAGCACGTTGATGCAGCTCGAAAGGTGGTAGACGATGGAACATGGAGATTTGCACTGTTGGATGGAAATTTCTTTGGAGAATTTGGCGCATAACGTTGCAGTGCTCAGAGGCCTTGCCCGTCCCCATGGGGATATTATGGGGGTCGTTAAGGCAAATGTTTATGGTCATGGGGTTGGTGTTGCCTCGTGTCTTGCTGCTTTTGGTCTTCGGAAATTTGGGGTTGCCTCTCTTGAGGAAGCCCTTGAACTTCAAAAGGCCTCCGTTGTTGGAGATATCTACATCCTAGGAGGGTTTTTTCCGCACGAAGCGGAAGTCATCGTAAAAGAGGGTTTTGTGCCGATTGTCTCTTCGCGTGAGGAACTCGAGAGTCTCCGAAGAGAAGGTACAAAGCAAAGGAAAACTGTTCGCTTTCACTTGAAGATTGACACTGGCATGGGGAGGATGGGGTGCCTTTTGCGAGATTTCAATGACGCCTTTTTTTCGGCTCTTTCTACTCCTCCTCTTGTTCTTGGAGGTGTCATGACACACTTCGCCAGTGCTGAAAGTGACCCTGAGTATACAGAGTGGCAATTTCGTAAGTTCTGTTCTTTCCTCAAGCGGTGGAATCTTTTGGGGAGTTCCCTTGAGTGTCATTGTGCAAATAGTGCTGCATTTCTTTTTTTTCCTCACATGCGCCTTGCTCTTAACCGGATAGGGATTGCCCTTTTTGGAGCGTCTCCAACTGGAGATGTTCAGGTGACGCGCTCTTTAGATCTTCGTCCGGTGACAAGCATCCGGGCACGGGTGAAACTTGTGAAGACCTTGCCCCCGGGTTTTCGGGTGGGATACGGCGGGACTTTTGTAACGTCTCGGTGGACAAAAGTTGCGGTTGTCGCTTTGGGCTATGCTCAGGGTCTTTTCCGCTCCTTTTCCAACAACTTGGAGGTCCTTGTTCGAGGGAAACGAGCTCCTCTCATAGGCACGGTTTCGATGGATCAGGTTATGGTTGACGTTTCCCACATTGAAGGGGTGACGCAGGGGGATGTGGTGACTTTTATTGGAAGGGATGAAGGTGAAGAGATACGGGTGGAAGAACTTGCTCGCCGGATAGGAACGATCCCCCATGAGGTCTTCTGTAGCTTTGGAAAGTTAAAACATCGTTTTTTTGTGTGACTATGGGTGAAGTTGCTTTCTGGAAAACCGAAAATGAGGAGGAGACAAGAAAGCGGGGCAAGGAATTTGTTATCAACCTATGTAAGGGTCCTGCTCTTGTGCTGCTTGAAGGAGAACTAGGGGCGGGAAAAACTGTCTTTGTGAAAGGGATGGCAGAAGCCCTTGGAATTGGTGAAACCGAAGTCCGAAGCCCAACTTTTAGTCTTATTCACGAATATCTTGGAAACCCTTTCCCGCTCTACCATATGGACTTTTATCGTTTGCAAGACTGGAGCGAAGTTGTTGACCTTGGTTTTGAAGAGTACCTTGAGAAAGATGGTATTGTCGCTGTCGAGTGGGGCGGAAAGTTCCTCTCTTTCTTTCCTCCCCCGTTTTTTGTGGTTTCCATTGTGATAGCCGGTGAACAAACGCGGTATATCAGTATCTCTTTTGTGGAGGGTAGAACGTGATTTTAGCCTTTGATACGAGCACTCCTTGGCTTGGTATTGCCTTAGCTCACGGCAGAGATCTCCTCTTCCACGTTGTGGAATACACAAAGGCGAACCACTCACTCCTTCTCATGCAGTACCTTGAGCTTCTTGAGGTACGCTTCGCCCTTCGGAAACACCTTGCAGGTGTCGTTATCGGTCTTGGCCCAGGATCATTTACTGGTGTAAAGGTTGGCGCTATTCTCGCTAAGGGTCTTGCTTATGCGCTTCAGATACCCCTTGGGGGCTTTTCCACTCTTGAGGTCTTGGCAAGCTCTGCCCGGAGGCTGAAAATGGATCAATTCGAGACTGTGATACCGGTTATCTTCCACCGGAAAGGAGAAATCTTTTGGTCAGAATTCCGAAGAGACGTGTCCCCTCTCCTTTCTTCTCTCCAGGTGGGGTCTCCTGAAGATTTTCTTGCTCGTTACGGAGGAAGAAGGGATGTTTTCATCGTGACTCCCTGGGAAGATCTTTGGAAATTTTTTGTAGAGGCTGGGTTTTCCTGTGCGGATCCTTTTTTGGCTATTCCGGATCCGCTTGAACTTATCCTTCTTTTCGAAGAACGAGGAAAGGGTAGCACCGAGAACGTTTTTACTCTCCTCCCCTTCTATGGTTCCAGGGTTTTCGAGCGAGAAAGTGCTTCTTGAGAACGGGGATTTTCAAATTGTGGAAATGCAGACACATCATCTGCCTTACGTGGTAGCTATTGAGCGGCGGTCGTTTCCTCAGCCATGGTCGTATTCCCTTTTTCTCAGCGAGCTTTCTAACCGTGTTGCTTCCTACTTTGTGGCCCTTTATAAGGGAAGGGTTATTGGATACATTGGTCTTTGGGTCCTCTGGGAGGAAGGACATGTCACCACTTTTGCCATCCATCCCAAGTATCGGGGTAAAGGTTTTGGAAAAAAACTCTTCCAGTATGCGCTTGATTTTGCCAAAGCTTGTGGGTGCCGCTATGTCCTTCTTGAGGTTCGCACAAGCAATACAAGGGCTCAGATGCTCTATCGGAAATTTGGGTTTCAGGTGATTGGTGTTCGTGCGAGGTATTACGCTGATGGAGAGGATGCCCTAATTATGAGGAAAGATTTTGTTGTGGAGGAAAGAAAGTGAAGCGTTCTCTCCTTATCCTTGGTATTGAAACAAGTTGTGATGACAGCTGTGTCGCTGTGGTGAGCGAGCGTCTTGAAGTTCTCTCGAACATTGTTTCAAGTCAAATCGATGTACACCGGGTGTTTGGGGGCATTGTTCCTGAGATTGCTTCTCGAAAGCACCTTGAGGCTCTTCCCTGGGTACTTCACAAGGCTCTTGAAGAAGCAGGAATTACTTTGCGAGATATCGATGCTTTTGCGGTAACTCAAGGACCGGGACTCCTTGGAGCACTCCTTATGGGAATGGGTCTTGCAAAAGCGCTCTCTTTTGCGCTTGGAAAACCCCTGATAGGGGTGAACCACCTTGAAGGACACGTTTTTGCTGCACGTTTTGAGCATCCTGGGGTTTCTCCGCCCTTTGTGGCACTTATCGTGTCAGGGGGTCACACAGAGCTTTTGGCCGTTTTAGATTGGGGGAAATACGTTCTCCTTGGTAGAACAAGAGATGATGCGGCAGGAGAGGCGTATGATAAGGTTGCGCGCCTTCTTGGTCTTGGGTATCCTGGAGGGCCGGCTATTGATCGGTTGAGTCGAGGTGGGGATAGGAAACGTTTTGCTTTTCGAGGTGGACTTGAAGACGAGGACACATTCGATTTTAGCTTTAGCGGTCTAAAAACTGCTGTAGCAAGGGTTTTAGCTCAGTTTACGCCTGAGGAGCGGAAAGATACCTCGCTTCTTGCTGATCTTGCGGCTTGCTTTCAAGAGAGCGTAGTTCGAAGCCTTGTGAAGAAGGCTTTTAAGGCTGTGGAGATGACGGGGTACCGTCTTCTTGTGGTTGGGGGTGGGGTGGCAGCCAACCATCGCTTACGAGAGGTTATGAGGGAGGAAGGGGAGAAGAAAGGCATCCGGGTTCTTTTCCCCTCTCACGAATTCTGCACGGATAATGCAGCAATGATCGCGGCTTGTGGCTTGTTCCATTTCCTTCGAGGAAGGAGAGACAACTTGGAAATTGATCCGGTTCCCCAACTCTCCCTCGGAGAAAGGTGTGTTTCCTTGGGTTGAAGTTAGGAGAACTTCTGCGGTATTATTCTTGCATGCCTAAAAGCGAGAGGTGACGGTATGGCGAGGACCTTACTTTTTGGGAATCAGGCTCGTCAAGCTCTTCTGCAAGGTGTGCGAACGTTAGCTGATGCGGTGAGAATAACCCTTGGGCCACGAGGAAGGATAACCCTTCTTGAGCAAAGTGGAGGTCTTCCTTTTGCGACACGCGACGGGGTCACCATTGCCCGTGAGGTTGCTCTTCGCAATTTTGAAAACATCGGTGTGCGATTGCTTCAAGAAGTGGCAATGCACACTTATGAAGCAGCTGGCGATGGGACGACAACGGCGGTTGTCCTTGCGCAGAAAATGATCGAGGAGGGCACAAAAGCTCTCCTTTCTTTCCATAATCCTGTGTGGATTCGGAGAGGAATGGAGAGGGCTCTGAAAATTGCCTTAGAGAGGCTTCGAGAGTGGAGTGTCCCTCTCAACGGTGGACAATATGTTCTTGAAGTGGCTTCTATAGCTGCCCAAGATGAGTCTTTGGGAGAGCTTGTAGCCTCTGCTCTGCAGCGAGTAGGGAAGGACGGGGTTGTGACTGTCGAAGAGTCAAAGGGAACAGAAACTGTGCTTGAGGTGGTCGAAGGAATAGAGTTTGGACAGGGTTTCCTTTCTCCGTACTTTGTGAACGACCTGAGGAGCAATGAAGTCTTCCTTGAGAATCCGTTGATCCTCGTTTCTGATTACACAATTCGTGCTGCTTCGACGTTTCTTCCTCTCCTTGAGAGAGTTTTCCAGACGAGGCGTCCGCTTCTTCTTATTGTGGGCGAACTCGAAGGAGAGGCCCTCGCGCTCCTTGTAACGAACAAGCTTCGAGGAATTATGCAAGTAGCGGCGGTGAAAGCTCCAGAGTTTGGTGAGCGTCGAAGAGAGATTCTTGGGGACATTGCCGTGCTTTCTGGTGGTCAGGTAGTTTCGCAAGACTTGGGCATGAAGCTTGAAAAAGTGCCTTTGGAGCTCCTTGGAAGTGCTGAGAAGGTTCGGATTACAGAGAAGAAAACGGTTATTATTGGTGGTCAGGGGAAGCGGCGGGACATTGATGAGCGGATTCGACAGGTTCGCGCTCAGGTGGAGAAATCCAATACGAGTTTGGAGAAGAAATGGCACGAGAGACGTCTTGCCTCTCTCACGCGTGGGGTTGCGGTTATTCGGGTTGGAGCACTAACAGAAGTGGAACGTAGGGAGAAAAGGCAACGTCTTGAAGGTACGCTTGCTGCAACGCGAGCAGCTCTTGAAGAAGGTGTTGTTCCAGGTGGTGGGGCGGTGCTGCTTCACATAGCTGAGGAGCTTAGATCAAGTACTGTTTCTGATAGTGAGCGTGTGGGATTTGATGTCGTGCGTCGGGCTTTGGAGGAGCCAGTGAGGCAAATAGCTGCGAATGCAGGGTATCATGGACCTCTCATAGTGGAAAAGGTAAAACAACACAAAAGGTCTATTGGGTTTGATGTTGCACAGGGAACCTTTGTTGACATGTTCGCAGCAGGTATCGTTGATCCTGTGAAGGTCCTCCGAATCGCCCTATGTAACGCAGTGAGTATGGCTTCTTTGGTGCTTACAACAGAAGTCATTGTTGCGGAAACTAAAGAGTAAGGGTGAGGCCTATGGAGTACTTTTTGGGGAGAAACAGGAAGGCACGAATGACTTTTGGGTTTGATGATGTGTCTCTTGTTCCTGGAGGGATCACCGTAGACCCTCATGATGTTGATGTCACAACTTCGATTGGTCCGGTGAAGCTCTCTGTACCTCTCCTTGGTGCTGCTATGGATGGTGTGGTGGATCCTCGTATGGCAGTGGAACTTGGAAGGCTTGGTGCGCTTGGGGTCTTGAATCTTGAGGGGATTTTTACGCGATATGAGGATCCATACGCGGTTATTGAGGAGATTATTAGCCAGCCTAAGGACAAAGTTGCAGCTGTGCTGCAGCGAGTATACCAAGAGCCAATTAAGGAGAAGCTTGTAGTTCGGTGCATCGAAGACATTAAGGCCCAGAATGTTCTTGCTGCTGCTTCGGTAACTCCTCTTCGAGCTGCGACCATCGGTAAGAAAGCAATTCAAGCAGGGCTTGACATTCTGGTTATTCAATCTACGGTAACTACTCTTAGATACTTCTCGTCCTCGCTCCAAGCTTTAGATCTTGAAAAGTTTTGCCGTGAAGCCCCGATACCGGTGATTGTGGGCAATTGTGCAACGTACGAGGTTGCTTTGGAACTTATGCGAGCTGGAGTAAGTGGAGTACTCGTCGGTATTGGCCCTGGAGCGGCGTGTACAACTCGTGCAGTCCTTGGCATTGGTGTTCCTCAGGTTACGGCTACGGTTGATGTTGCTGCAGCCCGAGAGGAGTATTTCAAGAGTACGGGTCGATATGTTGCAGTCATCACCGATGGAGGGATGCGTGTTGGAGGTGACATTGCTAAAGCTATTGCCAGTGGTGCTGACGCGGTTATGATCGGTTCTCCACTGGCAGCAGCTCAAGAAGCCCCTGGTCGTGGGTATCACTGGGGAATGGCAACGCCTGATCCGGCCCTTCCTCGGGGGACACTTGTGAAAGTTGGTGTTAAGGGGTCTCTTAAAGAGATTCTTTTTGGTCCGAGCACAGTTACCGATGGTACTATGAACCTTATTGGGGCTCTGAGAGTGGCCATGGGATCGCTTGGAGCGAGGAATATTCGGGAAATGCAGAAAGTTGAAATTGCTATTGCACCGAGTATTTGGACAGAAGGAAAGCAACTCCAGAGAGAACAGGGTGTAGGAATGGGGAGATAGAAGGTGGATAAGATTATCGTCCTCGATTTTGGTTCCCAATACACGCAACTCATTGCTCGCCGCGTTCGGGAACTCCAGGTATACTGCGAAATTTGGCCCTACCATATGAGAGGATGTCCTTCTCTTGACCAGCCGGACATCAAGGGTGTTATTCTCTCTGGAAGCCCCTATAGCGTTACCGATGAACAGGCTCCTCGTCTTCCTCAAGGAGTTTTGGAGAGTGGGAAACCTATCCTTGGCATTTGCTATGGTATGCAGCTCCTTGTGAGTACTCTTGGGGGGAAGGTTATTCGGTCCCATAGCCGAGAATATGGGAGAGCTCTTCTTTTTGTTCTCGAACGAGGCGGGCTTTTCGAGGGACTTGGGAGTGAGATGGTGTGCTGGATGAGCCATGGGGATAGTGTCAAAGAAATACCACAGAACTTTGTTTGTGTTGCTCGTACGGAGGGGTGTGAGTACGCTGCTATTCGGGACAGAAGCGGCAAAATCTGGGGGATTCAGTTCCACCCTGAGGTTTCCCATACTCCTCTTGGAAAAGAAATTCTTGCGAATTTTGTCCTTGCCATCTGTGGTTGTCGTCCCGAGTGGACTCCTGAGTCTATTGTCAAACAGCAACTTCAGTACATACGGAATGAGGTTCAGAAAGAGCGTGTGGTTTGCGCACTAAGTGGGGGGGTTGATTCGGTCACTGCCGCGGTTCTCACTTATCGAGCCATTGGGGATCAACTGAGTTGTATCTTCGTGAACAATGGCTTGCTCCGCAAAGGGGAGGCTGAGCAAGTTCTTTCTAGTATGCGGGCACTCCTTGGGAAGGAGCGGGTTATCTATGTGGATGCTCGGGAGCGGTTCCTCTCTGCTCTCCGAGGAGTTGTAGATCCTGAAGAGAAGCGGAAAATCATTGGTCGGGTTTTCGTGGAAGTTTTCGAAGACGAGGCAAAAAAGCTTGGTAACGTGACCTATCTCCTCCAAGGGACAACGTATCCTGATGTGATAGAAAGTGTCTCAGTATGGGGACCGTCGGCACGTATCAAAACACATCATAACGTTGGGGGTCTTCCTGAACACATGCGTCTTAAGGTTTTGGAGCCTTTGCGGTTTCTCTTTAAAGATGAGGTTCGGAAACTGGCCGCTGAACTTGGAATCCCCGAAGAGATCATCTGGAGACAACCTTTTCCTGGCCCTGGTCTTGCGGTTCGAATCATTGGCGAGGTCACCGAGGAACGCCTCGCCATTCTCCGTGATATGGATGCCATCATTGACCAGGAACTCCGAAAATCTCCGATTTACCGGAAATTATGGCAGTCCTTTGGAGTCCTTGTGCCAGTGCGAAGCGTCGGTATTATGGGGGATGAGCGGACATACAAATACGTGGGGGTTATTCGGGCGGTCATGAGTGAGGATGGCATGACTGCTGACTGGGCGAGGATTTCTTACGATGCGCTCGATGTTATTGCGCGGCGTATCGTGAATGAGGTGGCAGGCATTGGACGGGTAGTCTACGATATTACTTCCAAGCCTCCCGCAACAATCGAGTGGGAATGAGGGTGGTGAGGGGTGAGTATTTGTATTGTCGTTGGAACCCACTGGGGGGATGAGGGGAAAGGCCGGGTTGTGGATTACCTGAGTCGTCATGCAGACTTTGTGGTACGGGTCCAAGGTGGCAGTAACGCAGGGCATACTGTTCTTGTAGGAGAGAAAAAGTACATCTTTCACCTTATCCCTTCGGGGATTCTCTTCCCTGATAGGATCTGTATTCTCGGGGACGGAATGGTTATTGATCCTGCTGCTTTTCTTGAAGAGATCGCTTTCCTCGAAAAAGAGGGTGTTCGTTTTGCTAACCGTCTCTTTGTAAGCGAAAAGGCCCATCTGGTTATGCCGTATCACCGTCTCCTTGACACCCTTTATGAGCGTTTTCGAGGAAAAGACAAGATAGGAACAACCGGTCGGGGTATTGGGCCTGCTTACGAGGATAAGGTTGCTCGATTCGGTATTCGTGTTGTGGACTTGCTCCATCCAGAGATTTTCGCAACAAAACTTAAGGTTGTCCTTGATTACAAGAATCGGATTCTTGAGCGAGTTTTTGAGCATCCTCCGCTCTCATACGAGGCAATTTTTGAGGAGTACTTGGGATACGCGAAGTATCTCCAGCCTTACGTTCGAGATACGTCGCATTTGGTGTATGAAGCTTGGCGGGCAGGGAAACGCATTGTTCTTGAAGGGGCTCAGGGGACGATGCTCGATCTTGACCATGGAACCTATCCTTTTGTGACTTCCTCGTATCCTGTGGCGAGTGGTGCTCTTCTTGGGGCTGGTATTGGTCCTGTGCCAGATGTTGAGGTCCTCGGGGTGTGTAAGGCCTACACTTCCCGGGTAGGAGAAGGCCCTTTCCCCACCGAGCTTTCTGATAGTACTGGGATATACCTCCGAGAGAAAGGGGGCGAGTATGGTGCAACAACTGGTCGTCCCCGACGTTGTGGATGGCTTGATGGAGTTGCGCTAAAGTATGCCGTTCGTGTTAACTGTATTACCTCTCTTGCCCTAACAAAGCTTGACGTTCTTGGAGGACTCCCTCAAGTGAAATGGTGCTATGCGTATGAGGTTGAGGGGGGGCTACTCGAGGAATTTCCTATGGATCCTTATCTTTGGTCCTTGTGCCGCCCGGTGTATCGAGAGTTTGAGGGCTGGGACGAAGATATCTCGTTAGCCCGGTCATATGTCGATCTCCCCAGGACTGTACGTATCTTTGTTGAGTCCCTTGAGGACTTTCTGGAGATCCCCGTGGTGCTTCTTTCAGTGGGGCCTCATCGAGATGATACAATAGTGAGGGAGGAGTTCTGGTAGGAGGGGAACGGTATGGAGAAGGAGCAGGCAAGAGTGGAGATCGAGCGGCTCCGGGAGATCATTCGGTACCATGACTATCGGTACTATGTTCTGAACAGTCCTGAAATCAGCGATGACGAGTACGACGCCCTTATGCGAAAGCTTCAGGAGCTTGAGGCACTCTTTCCTGACCTTGTCACTCCCGATTCCCCAACCCAAAGGGTGGGGGGAAAGCCCCAGGAGGGTTTTGCTCCTTTTGTTCATGCCCGCCCTATGCTCAGTCTCAACAATGCCTTTACGGAAGAGGAGATACGAGACTTTGACCGGCGTGTCAAGAGAATGTTGGGCGTGGAAGAGGTTGAGTATGTGGTGGAATTAAAGATCGATGGCCTTGCAGTGAATCTCCGCTATGAAAATGGTGTTTTCGTCCGGGGGGCAACCCGTGGTGACGGAACAACGGGAGAAGATGTTACAGCGAACTTACGGACCATCCGGAGCATCCCACTCCGTCTTCAGGGGGAGTGTATCCCTTCGGTTCTTGAAGTCCAGGGAGAAGTCTTTATGCACCGGAGTGATTTTGAACGGCTGAATGAAGAGCGAGCTCGGAGAGGTGAGCCGCTTTTTGCTAATACTCGAAATGCTGCAGCTGGATCGCTCCGGCAGCTTGATCCAAACGTTACTGCTTCGAGGCGTCTTGATATATTTGTTTATAGTGCTTTCCTTATAGAGAGTGTTTTTTATCCGGCGACGCATTGGGACCTTCTTGAGTTCCTAAGAAAACTTGGTTTTAAGGTCAACCCTCATGCCCGTTTGGCAAGGGACATCAATGAGGTAATTGCTATCCATGACGAGTGGGAAGAGCGACGGAAAAGCCTTGATTATGACATCGATGGGTTGGTTGTGAAGGTGAATAATCTTACCTTTCAGGAAATACTTGGAGCAACAAGCAAAAGCCCTCGTTGGGCCATCGCGTATAAGTTTGAGCCGACTCGAGCGGTGACACGTGTCGTGGACATAGAAGTCAATGTGGGACGAACTGGTACGTTAACTCCTGTTGCTGTTCTTGAACCAGTGGAAGTTGGAGGAGTGGTGGTCAAGCGGGCAACCCTTCATAATGAAGATGAGGTGCGACGGAAGGACGTTCGTATCGGAGATTGGGTTATTGTGGGAAGGGCAGGAGAGGTTATTCCTGAGGTGGTTCTTGTTCTTAAAGAGCGAAGGAATGGAAGCGAAAAGGTTTTCACGATGCCTACGCATTGTCCGGTGTGTCGTTCTCCGGTTGTCCGGGAAGAAGGGGAGGTAGCGATTCGTTGCATTAATGCGAATTGTCCTGCCCAAATCAAGGAACGCCTTCGTCACTGGGCATCCCGAGATGCTATGGACATTGAGGGTCTTGGAGATAAGCTCATCGAGCAACTTGTCGAGCGAGGGTACGTTCGAAGCATTCCTGATCTTTACCGCTTGACAAAAGAAAAGCTGCTTGAGCTTGAGCGAATGGGTGACAAGTCTTCAGAGAATCTTCTGCGAGCTATCGAGCGTTCAAAGAGGCGGCCGCTCGCACGATTTCTGTATGCCCTTGGTATTCGCTATGTTGGTGAATTTGTGGCGCAGCTTCTTGCAGAGCATTTTGGCTCCCTACGTAGGCTTATGGAGGCATCGCTTGATGACCTTTTGGCTGTAGAAGGGATAGGACCAAAGGTTGCTGAAGCAGTGTGGCAATTCTTTAGGAATTTTGAGAATCGATCAATGCTCGAGGAGCTCGAGGCATTAGGAGTTATTCCCGAAGAGGAAAAGACAGAAGTTTCGACTTCTGAGAGTGCTCTTCAGGGGAAAACCTTTGTGTTCACTGGAACGCTTTCTCGTTTCTCTCGGAAAGAGGTTGAAGAGCTTGTCCGCCAAAAAGGGGGGAAAGTGGCAAGTGCTGTTTCTCGCAAGGTAGACTACCTTGTTGTAGGGGAGAATCCTGGGGGGAAGCTCGACGAGGCTCGCCAAAAGAATGTTCGAATCCTTACTGAGGAAGAATTCTACCGAATGATTGGGGTGTTGTGAGGATATGTCTGGACGAGTGTCGCTTGAGGAAATTCGGAAGGTTGCACAACTTGCAAAGCTCTCTTTTCCAGAAGAGGAACTTGTTCGTTTTTTCCAAGATATCAGCGATATCATCGCCCATTTCGAGAAGCTCAGCGAACTGGATCTTGACCATGTCTCTCCAACATCCCATATTTCCTGGAGTCAACCTCCAGTGAATCCAGATGAACCTGTACACTGGCAAGGTAGCGATCTTGTACTTGAACACGCTCCCTGTGTTGTGGGAAGGTACTTTGTTGTTCCTAAGGTTGTGGAGAAAGAGGAGAGGCCGTTATGAATCTTCGCGATTTCAGAAACTTTACCATCCGGGATTACCAGAGTCTTTTCGCCAAGGGAGAATTGTCCCCTCGAGAGCTCCTTGAGGTTTTTTTACAGCGTATTCGTGAAGTCGATCCTCTTCTCCATGCCTTTCTCTTCGTCAATGAAAGTGGAGCTTTCGCTCGGGCACAGAAACTTGAGGAGGAAACAAGGAGTGGCAATACTCGTCCCCCCTTGTGGGGTATGCCTATAGCCATTAAGGATAACATTTGTACACTCGGTATTCCGACAACGTGTGCTTCCCGAATTCTTTCGGGATACGTTCCACCCTATAATGCAACAGTTGTAGAGCGCCTTGAGGCAGCGGGGGCTATCGTTCTTGGAAAAACAAATATGGATGAATTCGCTATGGGCTCTTCAACCGAAAACAGTGCTTACGGTCCTACGAGGAACCCTTTCGATCTTGAACGAGTTCCAGGAGGCTCAAGTGGAGGGTCGGCAGCGGCATTGGCTGCTCTTGAAGCACCTCTGGCCTTGGGATCCGATACGGGAGGTTCGGTCCGCCAGCCGGCGGCGTTCTGTGGCGTTGTTGGGCTTCGTCCCACGTATGGGAGAGTTTCTCGGTATGGGCTGGTGAGTTTTGCTTCTTCTCTGGACCAAATTGGCCCTATGGCTCGAACTGTTGCAGACGTTATCACTCTCTTTGAGATTATAAGTGGCAAGGACGAAAGAGATTCCACTTGCGCTCCATACCCACCCTTTTCTTGGAGAGAGATACCTCAAGAAGAGGAAGTCCGAAGGATGGTGATTGGTCTTCCCAGGGAATATTTCTCTAGTGGAGTAGATCCCTCTATCGTCAAGACTATCGAGGAAGTCCTCAAGAGCCTTGAGAAGGAGGGGCTTACAGTTCGAGACGTTTCCTTGCCCCATACAAGTTATGCTCTCGAAGCGTACTACATTGTAGCACCTTCTGAGGCAAGCTCAAATCTTGCTCGGTATGATGGTGTGCTGTACGGTTTGAGGGAAGGTGGAGAGGGATCACTTCAAGATATGTACTTCAGAACAAGAACGTCTGGTTTCGGAACTGAAGTGAAACGGCGGATTCTCATTGGTACGTATTCTCTGAGTTCTGGCTATTACGAGGCGTACTATCTAAAAGGCATGAAAGTTCGTACCCTTGTGCGCCAAGATTTTGAGAAGGCTTTTGAGGAATGCCATCTTCTCATTACCCCTGTTTCCCCAGTTTTCCCCTTTTTCTTTGGAGAGCGTACTAAGAATCCTTATGAGATGTATCTTGCTGATGTTTTTACCATTCCTTCAGCAATGGCTGGAGTTCCCGCATTGTCTTTGAACTGTGGATACGTCAATGGGCTTCCGGTGGGTTTGCAAATCATTGCCGGTCCGTTCCAGGAAGGCGTGCTTTTTGGTCTTGCCCTCTTTCTTGAACGGATGCTTTCTCTTCCCCTTCCCTTTCCCGAGATTGGGCAATGAAGGAGGTCGCAGTGATGGAGGGTGTTTATGTTACTATTGGGCTTGAAGTTCACTGCCAGCTTTTGACCCGAGCAAAAATGTTCTGCCGTTGTAGTACCGACTACATTGGTAAGACACCGAACACCCTTGTATGTCCTGTTTGCATGGGACTTCCTGGGGCGCTCCCGGTGCTCAACAAAAAGGCCTTAGAGCTTGCGATCAAAACAGCTCTTGCTCTTCGTTGCGAGATTCTCTCTGAAGTGGTGTTTCACCGGAAGAACTATTTCTACCCTGACCTTCCTAAAGGATACCAAATTTCTCAGTATGATTCTCCCATCGGTAGGCAAGGTGTGCTTGAGTTTACTGTGGAGGGGGAAAAAAGAAAGGTTCGTATCCGGAGAGTACACGTGGAAGAAGATGCGGGAAAGCTCGTCCACGAGGGCTTTGGTGTAGAGAAAGACGTTTCAGGGGTTGACTTTAACAGGGCCGGTATTCCTCTTGTGGAGATTGTAACCGAGCCTGATCTTCATTCTCCGGAAGAAGCCAAGGAATGTCTTGTTATGCTCCGGAACATTGTGCGATATCTTGGGGTAAGCGATGGCAACATGGAAGAGGGTTCGCTTCGCTGCGATGCTAACGTTTCCGTCTCCCTGTTCCCCGATGTTCCTGGGGTGAAGGTCGAGATTAAAAATATGAATTCCTTCCGTTCGGTTTTCAAAGCGCTGAGCTATGAGGTTGAGCGCCAAGCTGCGCTTCTGAGGGAAGGGAAGGTTCCTGTTCAGGAAACTCGCCACTGGGATGAGGTTCACCAGGTTACCGTTCCTTCCAGGGGAAAAGAAGAAGCTGAGGACTACCGATACTTTCCCGATCCTGATCTTCTGCCCTTTCGGATTTCTCAAGAGATGCTTAGGGAAATACAAGCCACGATTCCCGAGTTACCTCTTCAAAAGAAGGAACGTTTCATCCGGGAATATGAACTCACCGAACCAGAAGCTCATATTCTTGTTCAAGACAAGGACCTTGCCGAGTTTTTTGAGGCTTGTGTTCGGGAATTTCCTGTTCCCCGGATGGTCTGCAACTTTGTCCTTACCGAGGTTCTGAGAAATGTGAACGCTCGTAATGTGACCATTCGGGAGAGCAGAGTCAGTCCGAAAATGCTTGCTGAACTCTTAAAAATGGTAGAACGAAAAGAAATCGGTATCTCCCTTGCTAAAGGCATTTTCGAGGAGATGTTCGTAACTGGGATGAGTGCCAGAGAAATTATGGCCAAAAAAGGCATCTCTTTCTTGTCAAGCGAGCGAGAGCTTGAGAAAGTTGTTCGCCAGGTTATAGAGGAAAATCCACAGAGCGTTGCGGACTACCTTCGAGGAAAAGAGAAGGCGTTGCATTTCCTCATTGGGCAAGTTATGAGGGTGACAAAGGGTCAAGCAAATCCCGAAGTGGCGAAGAATCTTCTTCTTCGCGAGCTTGCTAGTGGTGAGTAGCATGAAATTCGTCCATCTTCATGTACACACCGAGTACAGCCTCCTTGATGGAGTTATTCGCATTGACGAGCTTTTGGAACGGGTTGTCTCCTATGGCATGGAAGCGATAGCCATTACGGATCATGGGGTCATGTATGGAGTGGTGGATTTTTACAAGAAAGCCCTGGAAAAGGGGATTAAACCAATTATCGGCTGTGAAGTGTACGTTGCTCCGGGGAGCCGCTTCGAAAAAGTAGTGGTTAAGGGAAGTGAACCTGCCTATCACCTTGTGCTTCTTGCAGAGAACGAGGAAGGGTATCGCAACCTTATGGAACTTGTTACCCGAGCCTTCCTTGAAGGTTTCTATTATAAGCCTCGGGTCGACAAAGAGCTTCTTCAAGAGTATTCCCGTGGTCTTATTGCTCTTTCGGCGTGTCTTGCTGGGGAAATCCCTCGCCTTATCCTTTCAGGGAGTGTAAAGGAAGCAGAGCGTGCAGCCTTGGAATACCGGGAGATCTTCGGTCCTGAGAACTTTTTCCTCGAACTCCAGGAGAATAAAATTCCTGAGCAGAAGGTGGTCAACGAGGCTCTTGTAGCAATTGCCAAAAAGTTCCGTATGCCTCTTGTGGCAACTAACGACTGTCACTATCTCGATGCGCAGGATGCTTACATGCATGATGTTGTCCTTGCGATTCAGACGGCAACCTCCCTTGACGATCCCAAGAGGCTTCGTTTCCCAACTCAAGACTTCTACCTAAAATCTCCGGAAGAAATGGTAGCGAGTTTTTCTTCGTTGCCGGAAGCTATCGCCTCTACAGAGGAGATTGCCAAGCGTTGCAACGTAACTATCGAGCTTGGGAGAACCATTCTGCCCCGTTTTGATGTTCCAGAGGGTTTCGATGCCTTCGGTTACCTCTCGCACCTTTGTGAAGAGGGACTCCGTAGGCGTTATGGAGATCCCCCTCCGGAACGTGTTCAAAAGCAGCTTACCTATGAACTTGAGGTCATTAAAAACATGGGGTATGCTGCTTATTTCCTTATCGTTTGGGATTTTGTCCACTTTGCGAGGGAACGGGGAATTATGGTTGGTCCTGGACGGGGATCGGCAGCAGGGAGTCTTGTTTCTTACGTTCTTGGTATCACTAATATTGATCCACTCCAATATGGTCTGCTCTTTGAACGGTTTTTGAATCCTGAACGGGTGAGCATGCCTGACATTGACATCGACTTTTGCTTCGAGCGTAGGGACGAAGTGATTAAGTATGTGACTGAGAAGTACGGAGCAACGAATGTGGCCCAAATCATCACTTTTGGGCGAATGATGGCCCGCCAGGCGGTACGTGATGTAGGGCGAGCTTTAGGATGGAGCTATAGCGATGTGGATAAAATCGCCAAACTCATCCCTGGTGGTCCCGGGGTGACTCTTGAGCGGGCGATGGAAGCAAACCCACAACTCCGAAGACTCTCCGAGGAAAATAAAAATGTTCGAACACTTCTTGATCTTGCCCGGAGAATCGAAGGCATGTGCCGACACGCTTCAGTACACGCTGCTGGTGTGGTTATTGCTGATCGTCCTCTTACGTACTATGTGCCGTTGCAGAAGATGAATGAGGGTGAGATCGTCACCCAGTTTGATATGGACGCTTTACAAGAGCTTGGTCTCCTTAAGATGGACTTTTTAGGTTTGCGAACCCTTACAGTTATCGAGCGAGCGCTTCGCATCATAAAGAGCACACGAGGAAAAGAGGTCGACCTTGAGAACATCCCCCTTGATGATCGGGAGACGTACAATCTCCTTGGGCGTGGGGAAACCGTTGGAGTGTTCCAACTTGAAAGCGCTGGTATGCGCGAGCTTTTGAAGCGTTTGCGTCCTGAACATATCGAGGATCTTATCGCCATTCTTGCTCTTTATCGCCCTGGCCCGTTGGGGAGTGGCATGATAGATGACTTTATCGATCGCAAGCAAGGGAGGGTGCCGGTTACCTATCCTCACCCTTCCCTCGAACCAATTCTCCGGGAAACGTATGGAGTTATTGTATACCAAGAGCAAGTTATGAAAATCGCGAGTGAATTCGCTGGTTTTACCCTTGGAGAAGCTGACATTCTGCGTCGAGCCATGGGAAAGAAAAAGCCTGAAGTTATGCGGGAACAGCGGGAGAAATTCATAGAGGGAGCGATGCGAAAAGGTCATACTCGAGAGAAGGCGGAGGAGCTTTTTGACCTCATCGAGTATTTCGCCGGTTATGGTTTCAACAAATCTCATAGCGCTGCGTATGCTATTGTTTCGTATCAGACGGCGTATCTCAAAGCACATTACCCCACGGAGTACCTCGCGGCGTGTCTTACGAGTGTGGCTAACGACAGTGATAAGGTGGCCAAGTTTATCGCCGAGTGTCGGCGCCTAGGCATAGATGTCTTGCCTCCAGATGTGAACGAAAGTCTTGCGAGCTTTACGGTTGTGGGCGATCGGCGCATCCGTTTTGGTCTTTCGGCCGTGAAAAATGTGGGCGAAAGTGCGGTAGAAGAAATCCTCTTGCGTCGGCGAGAGGGGCGGTACCGAAGCATCTTTGATTTTGTGGAGCGGGTTGATAGTCGCATCATTAACCGGCGAGTTCTTGAAAGTCTTATCAAAGCAGGCGCTTTTGGCGGACTTCATCCCAATAGGGCGCAGCTTCTCGCCTCCCTTGAAGATATTCTCGCTTATGGTGCGAAGCGCCGGAAAAAAGATATGAAGCAGCGTTCTCTTTTTGGAGAAGGGACAATTTTTGAAGGAACGCCTCCCTTGCGGGAAGTTGCCGAGTTTTCCCAGCAGGAACTTCTTCAGATGGAGAAGGAAATGCTTGGATTCTATGTGAGTGACCATCCTTTTAGGGAAGCGATAAGAACGTTGCGACATATCCCCCTTTTCCCCTTAGGGCATTTGAAAGCTCTCAGGCATGAGATACGAGTAAAGGTCGTGGGCATGGTTGGAAATGCCCGTAAGATTGTGACCAAAGGGGGGGGAGATATGTATTTTGTGACCCTTGAGGACGAGTCAGGGAGTGTGGAGGCAATCTTCTTTCCGAACCTTGCTGAGGAGCTGAAGAAGCACCTTGGGGAAGGGAAGCTTCTTGGGGTTTTGGGGAAGCTTGATATTCTGGACAATGGGGACAACAAGATTGTAGTTGATGCTCTTTTTGACCCCCTTGAATGGGATAGGGATTTTTCCCGGGTAGTGGTCATCGACTTTGAGGCAGAAAAAGATATTTTACGGACAGCATATGCTCTTCGGGATTGTTTGAGAAGGTTTCCAGGAACCTGCCCCGTTGTACTCCGCTTTCGGAATGAGGAAGGAGAATGGTGGATAGAGCTTGATGACTCGTTCCGGATTACATGGAATGAGGAGGTTAGAGAAACCGTCCAAGGCATTATAGGAGAAAGGATTGGAAGTGTGCAAATGCCCTAAGGAGGAAGATCCATGCGAAAGATAATTCTCCTTGGTGTATTCCTTTTGCTTTGGGGAAATGCTTTGTCTCTTGCTCAGGACAAGGAGGAGTATTACCGTGTGGGGTATGTTTACTTCTCCCAGGGGAATTATGAGAAAGCTCTGGAGGCATACCGAAAGGCCTTAGAAATAGACCCCCAGTATCTTGATGCCAGATACTGGTTGGGTAAGACCCTGGAGCAGATGGGAAGGATTAGTGAGGCCGTGAAGGAGTGGCGGACTATTCTTTCTATAGCTCCTCGTCATCGGGATGCTTTTCAAAAGTGGCGGGCATATGCTCCATCTTTTGTTCGGGATGGAGAAGTGATAGAGCAGTACAAGGAAGTTTTTCTTCGAGAGGATGTACCAAGTTTCTCGCGAGAAGAAGGCTGGTCTTCGTTGGCTCCTCTTGGGTTTGTGCTTCTTGAGCAAAACGATTTTCTTTCCTCGTATCTTGCGTCACGTATCTTTGGTTGGGCGCGAGAGCATTTGAGTTTGCTCTTTGCACCGTATGAAGAAGAGGCTCTCAGAAAAGCTTTAGAAGGTGTAATTTCTGGAGAACCACGCCTTGTATATCGTTTTCTTCGAGAGTTCACCGTGCGTTTTGGGGAGGATCCTGTTTGGCGAGAACCGCTTCAAAAGGCTTTTGAGCAAATTTTCTCATCCACCCTTGGAGGAGCACAAGGGGCTCAAGGTGTGGAGTTCACCCTTCTTGGTGGGAAGGTGGAAAAGAGGATACTCTACGGCAGCACGTTGGAGGAAACGTCGTTCTTTTTAAACGAATAGTGGTGCCGAAGGCGGGAGTCGAACCCGCATGAGCTTTGTGCTCACTGGAGCCTGATTCCAGCGCGTCTGCCAATTCCGCCACTTCGGCACAGGCAAGACAATACAATAAAAGATTTTCTTCTTTTTGTCAAGATTGAAGCTAACGACTCCAGGGTCTGCCTTGCATTGTTCAGCAGTACCTCCTTTGTTTTGCAGCTGTTTTTGTAAGAGTTCAGAGGTGTCGTCACTTGACGGGTGGAAATATTTAGGTATAATAGTACCAAAATATTGAAAGGAGGAGAAAAAGAGTGTTCTGTTACCAATGCGAGCAAACCGCAAGGGGCACAGGGTGTACGAGCTTCGGGGTATGTGGGAAAGACCCGGAGACAGCTGCTTTACAAGACCTCCTCGTGCACGCTACACAAGGTGTAGCGATGTTTGCCAAAAGGCTTCGAGAGCTTGGGATACGAGATAATGAGGCAGACATTTTCGTCCTTGAGGCGCTCTTCAGTACGGTAACTAATGTGGACTTTGACCCTGAGAGAATAAAGACGTACCTTGAACGTGCGTATAAGCTTAAAGAAAGACTCAAAAGTACCTATGTTGAAGTGTGTGCGAGGAGGAATATGATTCCTGAGACTCTCTCTGGACCAGCTCAGTGGGTTCCAGCAAGTGACCTCAATGGCCTCATTCACCAAGGGGAAGAAGTAACTCTGGAGAGGGATATCGAATGCCTTGGTGAAACGCTGGCCGGTGCAAAACATCTTGTTTTGTACGGGTTGAAAGGAATGGCGGCGTACGCAGACCATGCACAAATTCTTGGTGTAGAGAGTGATGAGGTGTACGACTTCTTTCACAAGACCTTAGATTTCCTCACCTGTGAGGACTTCACCCTTGAAGAGCTTCTTGCTGTAGCCTTAAAAGTAGGTGAGTACAATCTTAAAGTCATGGGTCTTCTTGATCAAGCTCACACGACGACCTATGGTCATCCGGTACCAACTCCCGTGAGGGTTACCCCAGTCAAAGGAAAGGCCATCGTTATATCTGGCCATGATTTGAAAGACTTAGAAGAACTTCTCAAACAGACTGAAGGAACGGGGATCAATGTGTACACTCACGGAGAAATGCTTCCTGCTCACGGGTATCCTGGCCTCAAGAAGTATCCGCACCTTGTGGGAAATTATGGAAGTGCTTGGCAGAATCAACAAAGAGAATTTGACGTTTTTCCTGGAGCGATTCTTATGACGACGAACTGTCTTCAGAAGCCTAAAGACAGCTATAAGCACCGCCTCTTTACAAGCGGCCTTGTTGCTTGGCCTGGGGTAGTACATGTAAGCAACTACGATTTTTCTCCGGTGATAGAAGCTGCCTTGAAGGAGGAAGGGTTTGCGCAGGATGAACCGGAAAAAACTATTCTTGTGGGCTTTGCGAGAAACGCTGTTCTCAGCGTTGCGGACAGAATTCTTGATCTCGTGAAAAAAGGAAAACTTCGCCACTTTTTCCTCATTGGTGGATGCGACGGCGCAAAACCAGGACGGGACTATTACACGCAGTTTGCTCAGCTAGTGCCTGAGGATTGTGTGATTCTGACTCTGGCTTGTGGCAAATACCGCTTCAACAAACTTGAGTTTGGAAACATAGAGGGCATACCACGACTTCTCGACATTGGCCAATGTAATGATGCGTACTCGGCCATTCAAATAGCGCTTGAGCTTGCTAAAGCCTTGAACACCGATGTAAATAGCCTCCCGCTTTCTCTTGTCCTCTCTTGGTATGAACAAAAGGCGGTGGCCATTCTTCTTACGTTGCTCCATCTTGGTATCAGAAATATGCGCCTTGGTCCAAGTATGCCGGCTTTCTTAAAGGAACCGGTCTACAAAATCTTGAAGGAGCAGTTTAACCTTGTATCTATCACAACGCCTCAAGAGGATATCAAGGCTCTCCTTGGGTAAATATCCGCCAGTCTACTGCTTCCTTGGTGGAGCAGTAGACTGGCGGATCACAAGGTACGGTGGAACGGCGATGGACTTTTTGCGTACCCTTTTTCCCTCGATAAGCTTGCAAAGAAGGGCAATTCCTGCTTTTGCAATCTGATCAAAGGGCTGCGCCACCGTGGTCAAAGGAGGAGAAAAGACCTCACAGAGAGGATTGTTGTCGAGGCCGACAACGGAGATATCTTCAGGAACTTGCCAGTTTCTCTCCTTCGCCACCTGAATGGCCCCGAAAGCCATCATGTCGTTCATACAGAAAAGGGCGAAAGGGGGAAGAAAGTGTCCGAGGACTTTCTCCATGCCTTTTCGTCCACCATCAATCTTAAAATCACCCTCGACGACAAAAATGTCCTTTGGAGGAATACCTGCTTGGATGAGTATTGTGAGAAATCCTTCAAGACGTTCCCGAGATACACTGATTTTTTGCGGCCCAGTAATGCAAGCAAATTTTCGGTGGCCAAGTTTCAAGAGATGTGTTGCAGCAAGTGCTCCCGCTGCAATATTATCGAGTTTCACGGTAGGAGCTTCCTCTTTCTGCAGTGTCCGATCAAGGACCACATATGGAATCTTCGAAAAGTGGGGGATTCTAAAGAGTAAACTCTCATCAGAAACTCGGAGAAGGATAATACCCTCAACTTGCCTTTGGATAAGGATCTCAAGGTAATCTCTTTCTCGTTTAGGGTCTTCTCCAACGTTACAGAGAATGAGATTGTATCCCTTCCTGTATGCTGCTTCCTCAATGTGCTTTGCGAGTCTTGCAAAAAAAGGGCTATCGATGTCTGGAACGAGAAGGCCAAGAAGTCGTGTCTTTTGATTTCTGAGACTTCGAGCAAGAAGATTAGGCCGGTACTGGAGAGCCTCTATGGCCTTCCAGACCCTCTCTTCTGTTGCTTTACTTGCTTTTCCTCGCCTGTTAATGACTCGGGAGACGGTACTTACAGAAACTCCCGCGAGTCTCGCAACGTCCCTGATGGAAGCCATGGCTTTTTGTTGGAAACGTTTTCTCAATTTGGGGACATTATACCATGAAAAGGGATGGAAAAATCAGTATTGACATCAAAAACACATGTGTGATAGTTTTAGGGCAAACGTTATCAATAGACTTTTCCTTTTCTTTACGGTATCCTTCTGAAAAAAGGAAGAGGGGATAGGTATGGCCACAGCACGTCAGCTCCTTGATATTGCCCTCGACCGAGGTCGGGGTGTATTGCGTCTTTTCCCCACGTGGGTTCCTAGATCTTTCTGTATCCCTGGCAGAAGGCTAAAACTTCACCCTGATGATTACTATGCTTTCGGAGTGCATCGGGGAGGCATCGATGAACGATGGTTTGCCTCTACGGTGCAAGCAGACAATGGTCCTGAAACCCTCCCGGATGAAGGCTTAAGTTACATTTACATTGAAGATAAAGGAAGAGCTGAAAAACTCCTCCTCCGAGACGCTATAGAACTTGCAGGTGACAAACTCCTTGGTAAGGCTATGATGGAGAGGTATGGTGGGTGGCCGGTTTTCGCTAAGTTCTTTGATAACATGAATCCTCTTTTCCATCACGTGCACCACGATGATGAAAAAGCGAAGAAGGTGGGACGCCTCGGAAAGCCCGAAGGGTATTACTTTCCACCTCAGCTCAATAACCACAGTGGCTATTTCCCTTACACTTTCTTTGGGTTGAACCCAGGAACGAGGAAGGAAGACGTCGTTCGTTGCCTTGAGATGTGGGATAAGGGAGATAACGGTATTCTTTACCTTTCCCGGGCATACAAACTCAAACCAGGAACGGGATGGATTGTGCCACCTGGTATCCTTCACGCTCCGGGATCCCTCCTCACCTATGAACCTCAGAAAGCTTCTGATGTTTTTGCACCTTTTCAAAATATCGTCTGGGACCGGTTCATCCCTTGGGATCTTGTGGTGAAGGACATTCCTCCAGAGCATAAGAATGACCTGGAGTACATTGTGGATCTCCTTGATTGGGAGGCTAACACCGATCCAGACTTTTTCGCACGCCATTATCTTGAGCCCAAACCGGTCCGACCCCTTGAGGAGATGAGGGCTGAAGGATACGAAGAGTATTACGTGGTCTACGGTTCAGAGGACTTCTGTGCCAAAGAGCTCACCATTTTTCCCAAGCGCAGTGTCACCATTAAAGAAGAAGGACCCTACGGGGTTATCGTCATTCAAGGATATGGAAAGTTCGGGGTTCTGGAGGTCGAGACTCCAACCCTCATCCGTTTTGGAGAAATGACCAAGGATGAGCTCTTTGTGACCTACGAAGCTGCCCGGGCTGGTATCACTATTGTGAATGCAAGTGAGACCGAAAATCTTGTCATGTTGAAGCACTTTGGGCCTCGAGTGGAGTAAATGAGTGAGACGCCTATCCTCCATTTTGAAAAGCTTACTAAACGTTTTCCGGGGGTTCTTGCCCTCGATAACGTGACTTTTTCCATTCGGCAAGGAGAGGTTCATGCTATTGTAGGGGAGAACGGAGCTGGAAAGTCGACGCTCATTAAGATTGTGACTGGAGTACACCAGAAGACTTCCGGAGAAATATTTTTTGATGGTAAACCAGTGCACTTTAACAGTCCCCATGAGGCTCTTCGAAGCGGTATTGCGGCAATTTACCAAGAGTTTAACCTTATCCCGGCTCTTACTGTCGCGGAGAATATCTTTATGGGTCATCACTTCGTGAAGCAGCGCTTTTTCGTCGATTGGCCGCGAATGCGAAGAGAGGCTCAAGAAATCATGCGTTTTCTCGGTGTCGATATTGATGTCGACGAGAAAGTTCGTAATCTAGGGGTTGCTAAGAAACAGATTGTGGAAATCGCTAAAGCTCTTTCCCATAAGGCAAGAGTGCTCATCATGGATGAGCCGACAGCTACGTTAGCCCAAAAAGAGATCGAGGGACTTTTTAGGATTATCAGGTTTTTGAAGAACGAAGGGGTTACGGTCATCTACATATCGCATCGTCTTGAAGAAATCTACGAAGTCTGTGACCGGGTTACGGTTCTCCGAGATGGGCGCCATGTGGCAACGCGAGATGTGAAGGATGTAACTATGGATGATCTCATTCGTATGATGGTCGGCCGTGAGGTGGTAGAAAAGTTTCCACGAGTCTCTCATAAAATTGGAGAAGAAGTCCTTCGAGTGGAGGGTCTGACGAGACGGGGGGTCCTTGAGAATATTTCCTTCTCCCTGCGAAGAGGAGAAATTCTTGGCATTGCGGGGATGGTAGGATCTGGAAGAACGGAACTCCTTCGAGCCATTTACGGTGTGGATCCAATTGACGAGGGAAAAATATATATCCATGGAAAAGAGGTCCGTCTTCGTTCTCCTCTTGATGCCATTAATCATGGTATTGCGTTCCTTCCGGAGGAGCGAAAGGTCCATGGTCTTGTGCTTCTTCTCTCAGTTCTTGATAATCTCGGCTTACCTATCCTTCCTTTTGTGTCTTTTCGAGGACTTATCAATGATGGGCGGCTTAAGGTCATAGCGCAAAATATGGTACACCACATGAACATTAAAACCCCCTCCCTCTACCAAAGGGTTATGTACCTTTCTGGAGGAAACCAGCAAAAGGTAGTTCTTGGGAAATGGTTTGCGCGGAACTGCGATATTTACCTTTTTGACGAACCGACAAGAGGAATAGATGTTGGAGCGAAAGTCGAGATTTACCACCTTATGAATCGCCTTCTTGAGCGTGGTGCTTCTATTATTATGGTGTCTTCTGAGCTCCCTGAAGTTCTTGCCATGAGTGACCGCATCCTTGTGATGAGAGAAGGGAAGATTGTTGGGGAACTCTCCCGCGAAGAAGCTACAAAAGAAGCTGTCCTCCGACTTGCTCTCGGAAGGAGAGAGGAGTATGCCAGTGTTGGCTGAGGAGAGAGCCGTTCAGGTTTTCCAAAAATTCTTCGTGTTTTGGGATAGAGTTGGTATTCTCCTTGCTTTCATCGTTATTTTCGTGATGTTCGGAGCGCTGACCCCGGTGTTCTTCCACCCCATCAACATCCTCAACGTTATTCGTCAAGTGTCCATTATTGGTGTTATTGCCGTTGGTATGACTTTTGTTATACTCCTTGGGGGGATTGACCTTTCGGTAGGCTCTATTGTAGCTTTTACGGGAATCATTGCTGCAGGGTTCCAGGTCAAATGGGGTGGAAGCCTATTTTTGAGTATTGCCATACCCCTCCTTATTGGTGGGGGCATAGGTTTTCTCAACGGCTTTATATCGACCAAAGGGAAACTTCACCCGTTCATCGTCACCCTTGGGATGATGAGCATTTTTAGGGGGGCCACACTTCTCGTAGCGCAAGGAAAACCTATCTCAGGAATGAGTCCGGCGTTTCGATTCATTGGTGCGGGAATGATTGGTCCTATCCCTTTCCCCGTGATTCTCTTTTTAGGATGTGTGATTGTTGCTGGAATTGTATTGAAGAGAACGGTGTTCGGTCGGTATATCTATGCCATAGGAGGGAACGAAGAGGCAGCACTTCTCTCGGGCATCATGGTTGAACGGTACAAAATCAGTGCTTTCACGCTTCTTGGTTTTCTTTCTGGGTTAAGTGGTCTTATTCTGACTTCTCGACTGAACTCAGGTGAACTCGTAGCAGGACAGGGGTACGAGCTTGATGTTATTGCTTCGGTGGTTATTGGTGGAACGAGTCTTATGGGAGGGGAAGGGGGCGTTTACGGAACGCTCATCGGGGCTCTTCTGATCGGTGTTGTCTCCAACGGCTTGAATCTTCTTGGTGTGCAACCGTATTGGCAGATGATTGTGAAAGGTGTTATCGTCATCTTTGCGGTGCTTCTTGACAGACTGAAGCGTCGATTCCGAACAGCGTGAGAAGGGGGTGGAAGAGAAGGCCTAAAACCCTTTTTATCGGTCTCAATTGATTGACAGAACTCTGAAAAAGGGAGGTTGCGGAGATGAAGAGAGTCGTGGTGCTTGTAGTTGGAATGTTCCTTATCCTCTCAATGCTTGGGTCAACCGCATTTGGGGAGGATCTCACCATCGGATTATCATTCCCAAGCCTTTCTTTCGCTTGGTTTGCCTTCCTTGAGCAGGCAGTCAAGGACAAAGCGGCTCAGCTTGGAGGCATTGAAGTTATTTCGCTTGAGGCGGAGAATAACGTCTCGAAGCAGATTTCTATCATTGAAGACATGATTGTTCGAGGAGTAGATGGAGTCCTACTGGTTCCTATCGAGGTTGAGGCGGTTATCCCAGCGATTGAGGCCTTGAACAAGGCTAACATTCCTGTGGTCACTGTAGATCGGAGGATTAAAGAAGGAGCTCCTGTTCAAATTCTCTGCCACGTTGGAGCGGATAACGTTGAAGGTGGGCGAAAGGCGGCAAAGTTCATCGTTGAAAAGTTAACAGAGAAATACGGCGAACCTAAAGGTGTTGTTATTGAGCTTACTGGAACCCCTGGTGCTGGTCCGGCTATTGATCGGAGCGCAGGCTTTAACGAGATTATGAAACAGTATCCTAACATTGTGGTGAAATCGCAGACGGCGAACTTCCGCCGTGAAGATGGCATGAAAGTTATGGAGGATTTCATCATGAGTACTCCTCAAATTGATGCAGTCTTTGGAGCTAACGACGAAATGATTCTTGGAGCTATTCAGGCACTTGATGCGAGTGGAAAATTTGATGTTAAGGAAGTTATAACAGTTGGTTTTGACGCTCTACCAGAAGCTCTGAAGCTTATCGAAGAGGGTGTTCTTGATGCCACCATTGAGCAATTCCCTGGCAAACAGGCATCTACAGCTTTTGAAATTCTCGTGAAGTACCTTCGAGAAGGTGTACAGCCAGAGAAACCGGTAGTCTATATCGAGCCAAAGGTGATTACTAAGGACAATCTCAGTGAGGCAGAAAAAAGCTTCTAAGATTCTGGCCCCGGGGAAAGCCCGGGGCCTTTCCCCTTTTAAAGGATTTCCCACGGTATTCCCAGAATTTCGCATACCATAACAAGCTCATCAACGTAGTCACCATATACTGCATGAATATGGTTACAGGGGAATTTCTCTATAAAGCGTTCGATAGGGGTTTCGATTCGGCAGAAAGCATGGGGCCATTCAATTTGTGTGCGTCGCATGATTTCCTCGTTGGTTTTCTTGTCGAACTGTACAAATTCCCCTCGCAAAATGGCCATCCAGTACGCACCGTTCCTTCGTCCAAGTCGGGCGAGTGTCACCTTTCCAGGATGAGCAAGGTGGTGTACTGCAGCTCCACCGGCAGGGAAGTAAAATCCTTCGGGATAGAAGATAACCTTAGGAAGGTTATCTCGATAGTCGAAACTCCCTCCGGCGAAATACGTAGCATGCTGTCCTGAGTTGCAAAGGTCCAACACCTCGTAATCCTCATGCCAGTGGCGAACGTCACCAAAAAGGACTGGCGTGCCGGAAAGTTTTTTAAGAATTTCCATAGTGATGGCTGCATCCATGTCTGCTTCGGTTGCGCATACTATAGGCTCTTTCGGGCCGTCGAAATCGTACGGGTCGTTAAGGAACGCTTCAGCGACATCCATGGTGCAGAAGTGGTTGGTAAGTTCGGGTTGGCCTTTAATACCACAGAAGTCAAGATGCATCTCTTCACAGATAGACTTCACAGCATAGTATGAAGCGATTTGACGCTTCAGGATTTCGGGAGTGAGTTGTTTTCCATCGTAGAGAATCTTTCCTACGTTAGCTTCGCACCACTTGAATGCATTTTCGACTTTTTCCTTAGGTATGGTTTCGGCGCGGCGAACAATTTCCCACTGGTCTATGTGTTCGACGTCGATGCCAAAAACCTTTGCCCAGACGTCTGCTCCGACGGTTGCTGTGTACATCCCCATGGGGCGTCCACCGAAACATCCAAAGGTCTCCCCCCGAAGAGATTTCACACAAGAGGCGGCCTTGATAAAGGTTTGGATTTTTCGAAAAACTCTTTCATCGGCGACATCGCCGGATACTCGAATGTACGGTATACCTAGGTTAGCAAGAGCCCCGGAACTTGCTAACATCCCCACAAGTCCAGGATATCCGGGATTAATGTTCGAGAGGCAAAGATATGGTCGGGGGGCAAACTGCGCGGCAAGCACGGTGAAGTGAGGCCAAGACCAAATAGCGTAATTAAAAATGGTACAATCCACATCCTCTCGCTGGAGCACCCTTCCGGCTTGTACAGCAGTCTCGTTGTTCCACGGTGGTTCAGGGGGTGTAACAACTTCGTGCCCTGCTTCTCGAAGCCGTTGTACGAGTTTTTCTTGAAAAGCGAGATTCATGGCAAGAAGCTCCTTGTGCACATGGGGTCGTCCATCCGAGAAAGTGATAACTCCAACTTTTGCCATGTACACACCTCCTTTGCATTCTCTTTTCATAATTGTAAACGAGATTGTGGTTTTTTCGAAGGAGGGAAGAAGGGTAGCAATTTCCAAGGGTGCACCGTATAATAGAAGAAAAGGACGTTGGAGGTGTCACGTGAGTATTGTTCTCTCCCAAGCTTTAAAGGATGCCATTCGGTCTCTTGTGGAACAAATCGTTGCTACTCAGCCTTTTCAGGATTTTGAGAATACTCGCACCATGCTTTCAAGAGATACTGAGGCATTGCGACTTCTTGAGCGTCTTGAGGAGGAGCAAAGATCGTTGAGTCGTATTGCTCTCCAAAGAGACCTTGTGGACGAAGATTTTGCCGGTGTTGAGCAAGCTCGGCAAGAGGCTCTTTCCCACCCAGTAATCCTTGCCTACTTCCGAGCGCAGGACCGCCTTGTTTCCCTTCTTCAGGAAATTAATAACGAGATGAGTAGCCTCTTAGGTTTTGACTTTGCTTCTTCTGCTGCTCAGCCGGAGCGCGAGCTCGAAGAAGGGTGGGAATAGACTTCTTCCTCAAAGCGTAAGAGCAACACCCTTTCTTTTCCCATCCAAGAAAGGCCTTCAGAGAGGCTTTTTCGCTCATCGAACTGAAAGGTTCGGCATTCTTCGGGTGGCGAGAAGGCATCAGGGATGGCAATCCCGGCATACAGGGTGTGCCATCCCATTTCTTTAAGCTTTCGTGCCAGAGGGGGAGCACATATCTCTTCCACGTTCTGCTGCTTTTTTAGCAGATTACATCGTCCAGAAATGCCTTCCTCCCAGAAAGAGCTCCGTCGTGATTCAAAGAAGGCACAAAAGCGGCAGCAATCAAGGCGAGTTTCGCAACGAGGACAAAGAATAGGTCTTTTCTGCACTCCTAGGGCTCCGTTAGGGAGTATGGCAAGGGTTTCTGGAATTTCAATCCGACAAAAGGGACAAAGGAGCGAACTCGGTCGAGAGACACCAGTAACCCTCTGGAAGTGAAGAAGGAGTTGGGTTTTTTCTTCAGGGGTTAACTCGAGTCGCAATTGAAATTTCCAAAAGAAAAGAGGAAAGTGGAAAGCAGCGGCGAAGCCATAACCTAGACCTCTGAGAAAAGGAGCTTTCCTCTGCCAGGAAAAGCGAGCAAAACGTAATGTGGTAAAGAAGAAAACGCTTAGCCAGATTACAATGATACTGCTTGAATAGAGCGGGGGTAGGAAAGCACTGCTTCCAGCCCATGCAGCGAGAAACACAAAGTGTACGAGAACACTCATTTGGCTCGATTTTCAAGAATCCTAAGACGAGGTTCTTCAATGACAACCTTAGTGTTTGGAGGAATAGAATGCGTGAGCCACACGTTTCCCCCAATGACGCTTCCGCTGCCGATAACTGTCTCGCCACCGAGAATGGTCGCCCCTGCGTAAATCGTTACATTGTCCTCAATGGTGGGATGGCGCTTTTTCCCCCGGATGATTTTTCCACGCTCATCTTTCGGAAAAGAAAGAGCGCCCAGTGTTACACCTTGGTAGATTTTTACGTTATCCCCTATCTCGCAGGTTTCACCAATGACGACCCCCGTTCCATGGTCAATGAAAAAGCTACGGCCGATTTTTGCCCCAGGGTGGATATCGATACCAGTGATACTATGGGCGTACTCGGTCATCATTCGCGGAATAAAGGGGATACCTTGGACAAAGAGTTCATGTGCCATACGGTAGATGGAAATGGCCACAACACAAGGGTAGCTTAAAATCACTTCTTCAATGCTTTTTGCTGCTGGATCTCCGTCAAACGCAGCTTGAACATCTTCATCAAGCATCTCTCGAATATAAGGGAGCTTTTCAAAAAAGCGTTCTGTTTCCTGGTATGCTCGCTCCTTAGGAGGTAAGGTACTTTCTTCCATCGTCTTGGGGTCGCTACGGAGCGCTTTTTCGATTTCTTGACATAGTTCTGCAAAAAGCCTTCCAAGCTTACACCCTACAACGTACTCTACATTAGCTAAGCAGAGACGGGTATCTCCAATGTATCCTGGAAAAAGGAGTGCTCGAAGTTCCTCGGTTATTCGAATAACATTTTCCCGGGACGGAAATTCCCTTTCCCCGCTGCAAGTGATACGATGGGTTTTCCGATAACTCTCAATAAGAGCCTTGGTAAGGCGCTCAATATTCTGCATAATGGCTACCCTCAGAATTGAGCTATAACGCTCTCGATTCGGCTTATGAGCGCCTCTGGGATGCTATCGTTACGTCCATTAGATCGCACCATTTCCCAAAGCAAGCGTTCGAATTCGTATCGCTCGCAACATTTTCGGCAGAGTTCTAAATGTTCTTCTATGGCCTTTCGCTCCTCTTCGGTAAGGATTTCTCCATCAAGGTAGAAGTAGAGCTTTTCTACAAGGTCTTTGCAGTCCATCCTTTTTCATTCTCCTTCTCAAGCGGGGTTTTCCGGGTAGAATATTCCCAAAGGAGTTTCTGGAGAAGTTTTCGCCCACGGTGGAGGCGGGACATGACTGTACCTATAGGAATGTCAAGAATTTCAGCCGTCTCCTTATAGGAGAATCCCTCTATAAGGGTGAGAACAACAACAGCGCGGAACTCAAGGGGAAGTGACTCAATGGCGCGTAAGATGTCTTCTCGAGTGAGGGTGTTGAGCAGTACTTCTTCAGGAGTTACTCCCTCAAAAGATGGTTGGAACGAGGTCTCCTCTTCCATTTCCTCAAGTGAGGGAGCTTTTTGACGGTCCCGAAGACGGTAGTAATTGTTGATAAAAGTATTGGTGAGGATTTTAAAAATCCAGGCCCGAAAGTTTGTTCCTTCCTCAAAACGCTCAAAAGCCGCAAAAGCCTTAGTAACTGCTTCCTGCACGAGATCCTCGGCATCCTCCCGGTTCCTCGTCATGCGAAGAGCAGTTCGGAAAAGTGCCGGAAGTTCCGGGATAAGAAGTTCTTGAAAAACCTTTTTTTGGTCTTCTCTTGTTCGCACCATGGCAACCTCAAGTATCCTTTAGGAAATCGGCGTTTTTCAACTTCTCGAGTTCTTTGTGGAATTCGATAACTTCGTCGATGGTAATCTGGCCACGAGGAGCTCCCCTTTTCCCCTTTTTGAGAATTTTGGCAACATCCTCAATTTTCTCAAGGTGAAAGGTCACCTCACCAAAGTCTCGACAGTACGGGCAAATGTAACGAATGTACGCCAATCCCTGGTATGCTGGGATTTTGTAGATGCCTATTTCGGTGACGTCCTCAGAGCCGATGAGAGTCTTACAATGCTTACATTTGAGAGGGAGTTCGTGCATTCCTTCCTCCTCTTCTTTTTTAGGAATTATTCTATCAGTCGGCTGCGAATAAAACAAGGGAGAGTGTGGTTGAGAAAAGAAAAGTCAGGCAAGAAAGGGAGGGATTCGGTTGACACTTGAGGCCATTTTCGAATTCGCTCTGAAACTGGAAGAAGATGGGCGGAACTTCTACCTTGACGGTGTTTTGAGAGTGACCAATGCGTTGAGTAAGGAAGTACTGAAGCGTTTGGCTGATGAGGAACTCATCCACATCGAACGAATACAAGAAGGATACGAGCGTATCCGAAAGGGTGAACGATTTGTTTTCGAAAGCTGGGGAGGAATTCGCAAGTCAACGCGAGAGTATTTTGAGAATGTCTTCACAGAAGCACAAAAACATGCTGAAGAGCTCATCCCTCCAACGAGTGAAGAACTCGACATCCTGAAAGCTGCTATGGATCTTGAATCTAAGGCGCACAAATTCTATGCCGAGAAGAAGAGAGAAGTTCAGGAAGAAGACGCACAAGATTTCCTTGATTTCTTGGCTTCTGAGGAGTATCGTCATTACAATCTCCTCTTCAATACCTACGAGTATCTTAGAAGTCCAGAGGAGTGGCACTTTGGCGAGGAAAAACCGATATTTGAAGGTGGTTAAAGAGGTTTGGTATAATGAGGAAAATATCGAAAGGAGGGAGTCCCCGTGATTAGGATCTTGCTTCTCATTTACAGCTGGCTTTTCCTCATCATGGGTATTCTTGGACTCATCCCGGGGTTAAACCTTGGAGTGGAGCCTCTGTGGCACGCTATCCTTAAGATTGTATTAGGTGTTGTGGGCATCTGGGCATCGACTGTGAAAAAGAAAGAGTGAGGAGCGCTTGAGAATGCCCTGAGCCTTCGGGCTCAGGGTATTTTTTTTCCGTTTTAGGGGTATCCTTGAATTCATATTAAAATGTTGTTATAATGTAAGGCAGATTTTCGAGGGGCTATTCCAGGGAGGTGGGAGGAAGGAAAAAAGAAGAGAAAGTAGAAAGTGCTTCGAGCTATTCTTGAGTCCTAAAACGGTAAAAGGAGGTCATGAGCAACCGTGAATGGAAGATGGGGTTTTCTTAGGATTATAGCTCTTTTCAGTTTCTTCTGTGCCATTCTCGCTTTCGCGATGCATCCTGCTTGGGCCCAAAAGAAGCTTCCGGTTGTAGGCATTTCTACCGGATCTTCTGGAACTTCGTGGCGGACTATCATGATTAATGGCCTTGAGGAGGTTGGTAACGAATACAAGGCAGCGGGGAAAATCGCTGACTTTAAGATTGTTAACAACGTAGTTAATGGCGATGCTACGGAGCAAGCAAACATTCTGCGCGATTTTATCGCTCAAGGTGTTGATATTATTTTGGTGAATCCAAACTCTCCTACTGCTTTGAATGCTGTTATTGAGGAGGCGCAAGAAGCAGGCATTCTCGTTGTAGCCTTTGACGCCACTGTAACTGCTCCCAACGTTATTAACGTGACCCTTGACCATTACACGTGGATGAAGAAAAATGTTGAGTGGATTTGCTCTACGCTCCAAAAGGGCAATGTCATTCAAATTTACGGCCTTGAAGGGCACCCCGCAGATAATGAGCGTCGAAGAGCCGTCTACGAGGTTTTACAGCGCTATCCGGACATTAAACTTATTGCGGACACAAGTGGGTACTGGGATCAAACAAAAGCTAAGGAGGTCGCTGCGCAGATTATTGCCTCCGGTCAACAAATTGATGGAGTTATTACTCAGGATGGGATGGCTTACGGTGTTCTCTCAGCCTTTCTTGATGCTGGGAAACTCCCGAAGGTTATGTTTGGAGATCCAGGAACGGCTTTCTTTAAAGAGTGGAAAAAGCTTCGTGAGGCTGGTGCTGATTTCAAGGCCTGTACGCAGCCTAACCCCCCAGGTATTGGAGGAACTGCATTTCGCATTGCCTTACAGCTCTACAATGGTAAGCGCTTTAAACCAGGGATTCTTCAGAATAACACTTTCTACTATAAGGTAGGCATGTTTATCACCGATGAGAACTTTGACGAAGCATGGGAACTCCTTAAGGACAAACCTGATGATTATCTTCTCACAGAGATCATGTCTGAGGAAGCAGTAGCAGAGCTTTTTGAGTGATTCCTGGAAGATGTTGTCCCCCAAGCACTGGAAAGAACTCTTTTCCAGTGCTTGGGGAAAGGAGCGATCTGCTTTGATAGTGCTTGAGGCAAAGGGAGTTCGAAAGTGTTTTGGTGGGGTTGTAGCCCTTTCTGATGGAAATTTAAGATGTTGTGAGGGAAGAATCACAGGGCTTCTTGGCGCTAACGGTTCAGGAAAGAGTACGATGTCTAAGATTATTGCCGGTGTGTATCGGCCTGATGGAGGTGAGATATGGTACAGGGGAAAACAGGTAAGTTACCGAAATCCAAGGGAAGCGCGGAGAGACGGCATTGCCCTCGTTTTTCAGAATCTTAGTCTTGTACCTGACCTTACCGTATGGCAGAACGTCGTTTTGGGAATTGAGAAAAGCCGTGGTATTTTTCTCGACGATCGAAAGGCAAAAGAAGTGTCGCGACGTATTTTGGAACGTCTTTTACCCGACCTTGATATTAATCGGAGAGTGAATGAACTTAGTCCTGGTGAAAAACAAATTGTTGAGATTGCAAAAGCCATTGCAGAAAATCCGAAACTTTTGATTCTTGATGAGCCCACAGCAGCTCTTGAACAGATGCAGGTGCGAAGTCTTTTTACCTATATGCGGGAGCTTGCCCAAAATGGTGTAGCTATCGTCTTCACTTCTCATCGTCTTTGGGAGGTTATGGAAATTTGTGATGATGTGACGATTTTTCGAAACGGTATGACAGCGGCTTACATTGATTTCGAAAAGGAATCTAAGGATCCGGAGAGAATCGTAAGTTACATTACTGGCGAGATGCAGGAGAAGTTCTCTTGGGAGAGAGAGCGATTTAAGGGAGATGCTTCCTCTGCGGTTTTTCTCCGAGTACGTGTACGAAGCAGAACGAAGTCGCTACAAGACGGTCTTTCTTTTGAATTGCGACGGGGGGAAATCTTGGGGATTGGCGGTCTTGCGGGACAAGGTCAAAATGACCTCCTTTATGCCTTAGCTGGGAGTCACCCAAAAGCCCAGTGCGAAGTGGAGGTAGGCGGTCGAAAAGTACTTGTGCGTTGTCCTCAAGACGCTATCCGAAGCGGTATTCTTCTCGTCCCTGGGGACCGGCAGCAAGAGGGATTATTCCTCGAACACTCTGTGTATAGTAATTTAGTTTTTCCGAGACTTGGTTTACCCCAGCATCCTGTGTTTGTTCCTGAGAAGAGGTACCGGGGGGAATGTATGGACGTTGTACGGCTCCTCTCCATAAAGCTTCCTGATCTTGACGCTCCGATTACTGCTCTCTCGGGGGGCAATCAACAGAAAGTGGTTGTTGGAAAGTGGCTCTCTTTTGATGTTCAGGTTTTCCTTCTTGCAGATCCCGCGAAAGGAGTTGACATTGGCGCTAAGAGAGATCTCTATGGATATATTAGACATTTAGCGCGAGAGCGGGGTATTGGTGTTCTCCTTTATGCCAGTGACAACGAAGAATTGGCCCACTACGCAGATCGAGTTCTTATCATGTATGAGGGTCGCATTGTAGCCACGCTTTCGGGGTCGGATGTTACTGAAGAAGCTATTACTGCTGCTTCTGTCCGGATGCACTGAAGAGGGAGATGTTTATGGAAGCAGTACAAAAACGTTCCACTTCTTTAGCAGTTGTTGTCAAGAGTCTCTTTCTGCATCCTGAAACCTCAGGCCTTGTAATACTCTTATCCCTTGTGGGAATAACCGCTTTTCTCCAAAAGAATTTTTTCGAGGCCAAGTCAATTGTACGAACCATAAATTCCTTTGCTCCCCTTGTTCTCCTTGCTATGGGTCAAGCAGTTGTTATTATTTCGGGGGGTATTGACCTATCTGCCGGAGCAGCACTATCGCTTTTTACCTGTATTCTCACTGCTGTGATGCGACAAAACGATCCTATTACCGGAATTTATGCCCTTTTTTTGACGTTTCTCGCAGCTTTGGGAACAGGTGTGGTTAACGGCTTGGGGATTGGGTATTTGCGCATACCCCCAGTGATTGTGACGTTTGCCACATCTTATGCTTGGCTTGGCATTGCGCTTTTTTTACGGCCTACGCCTGGAGGAGAGAGTGTAGCTTGGTTTAGAGTGTTTTACAACATGCGTGTTGTTGAAGGAATTCCGGAAGCTCTGAGGATCCTGGGTACATATGTTCCTCCGGCTCTTCTTCTCATTGTTGGAGCATGTCTTCTCTGGTACATTGTGAGTAGGACTCGAATAGGTCGATATATCTATGCTGTGGGAAGTAATATTGAGAGTGCTTATGTGAGTGGTATCAACACCGGAAGAATCCAGATGCTTGCCTGCCTTATAAACGCAATGTTCATATTCTTGGCTGCCCTTTTCTTTGTTGGACAGAATCAAACTGGGGATGCTCGCATGGGTGGTCCCTTAACGCTTCGGTCTATTGCTGCTGTGGTGGTTGGTGGTATTGCCCTCACCGGTGGTCGAGGGAGTGTATACATGGCCATTGTTGGAGCACTCATTTTGAATTTTGTGGGTAGAATTATTTTCTTCGCAAATATTCCGAATGCTTATCAGACGTTGGTCTCGGGTATCATTGTCATTGCTGCGATTGCCGGTCCAGCGTATGCAACCTTAAAACGAGAGCTTCGCTAGGTGAGAGTATGGAGACGTTGCTTAAAAGGATAATTTTTGGGCGTGGATACGTCTTTCCAGTGAAATACCGAAAGAGTTTGGTAATCCTTGCACTTATTGTTTTCCTGTATATTGGTGGAGGTGTTATAGTACCTGGATTTTTGAGTGTAGAACAGCTTCTCCTCACTCTTAAGCTTGCTGCTTTCATCGCTCTCTTCGGTCTTTGCCAGATGATCGTTATTGTGGCCGGAGGGAGTGGACTCGACCTTTCTGTCGGGTACATGGCGACCTTAACGGCGGTGCTTACCGCGAGTATTATGGATGGGCGTAACGAGTATTTGTGGCTTGCTATTCTTATTGCTTTGGTGCTCGGAACCTTAGTGGGATTAGCGAATGGCGTATTGACTTCATATCTTCGTCTTCCACCGCTTGTTGTTACATTGGCCATGGCTGATATCCTTCAAGGAATTGTGAATGCCTATGTGGCGGGAAAGGCTATTACAGGAAGACCGTCGCCGATACTTGTTATCCTTTCCGCCCGTCTGACAGGAATCTTTCCCAATGTTCTCTTCGTCCTCATTCCTGTGGCGTTTGTTGCGACTTTGGTCTTTCAGAAGACGAAGTGGGGGCGGATTCTTTTTGGCGTAGGAGCTAACGAGCGGACTGCGTATCTTTGCGGTATTAACGTAAAAAAGGTTCGTTGTCTTACCTTTGTGGTGAGTGGCGTTCTAGCGAGTCTCATCGGCTTGCTCCTTCTTGGGAACATGGGTATTGCTTTCAAAGACATGGGGTCGAACTATGTCATGCCAAGTATTGCTGCTGTCGTTGTGGGTGGCGTGCCTCTTTCTGGTGGTGGAGGAAATTACCTGGGGGTTATCCTTGGCTCGATTTTTCTCCAAGCTTTGACGAATCTTCTGACTGCTCTCGGTTTTGGGGACGCAGGGAAGTGGCTTGGTTTTGGCATTATCCTTTTTGCTATGCTCAGCGTCTATGCAAGTGGCCGACAAAGTCGTTGAGATTTCCTAATTCTTTGCTTTTTGCAAAGCCCTGTAGAGAGTCATTTTGTGGGCCGCGCCACAAGGTCTTCTTGCGTCTCCAGTTTGTTTCCTGACATTCCTTTGGCTGAGAGATTTTTAGAAAATCCTGGATTAAAAGCCCTTGTTTAGAAGAATCGGTTAAAATTATGAGAGGGTGAAATCTTTGAAGATTCTTGGTATCCAAGGGAGTCCGCGAAGGGGAGGAAATAGCGATCGACTGTTACGATGGTTTCTCTCGGAAGTTGCAGAGGGAGAAGAAGTCGACATTCTCATTCCCTCTCAACTCCGCATCCATTTTTGTCGTGGTTGTCGATACTGTGAAAGCACTGGTCTTTGCGTTATTAGAGACGACATGGTTGAGGTGATCACAAGGCTTCTTGCAGCGGATCGAGTGGTTGTGAGTACTCCGGTGTTTTTTTATGGGCTTCCTGCTTCGTTTAAAGCTCTCGTCGACCGAGTGCAACCCCTTTGGGCAAGACGGTATGTCTTGGGAGAAAAAATGCCAGAGAAGATGGGTTTCTTGCTTGCTGTAGGAGCAACGAAGGGAGAACAACTTTTTGAAGGTGTAGTGCTTACCATTAAGTACTTCTTTGATGCTTTTGGATGTGTATACAAAGGAGGGCTTTTCTTCCGGGGATTTGATCTTCCTGGGTCCGTAGAAGAATGTTTCGCTTGCCGGGAAGAAACGAAAGCGAGTGGACGGTGCTTTTTCTGGAGTGAAGGGAAATGATTGTTCTCTGTGCACGATCCTTGACGGATTTGGAGAAGAGGGAACTTGCGGAGGAACTTAAAAGTAGGGGTTACTTTGTTCATTTTGTTGATTTCGATGAAGGAAAAACGGCAGTAGTAAGTGAGCGCTCTTTTCCTGTTCCTGAAGTTTTCCCCTTGTCTCTTGTGGAAAGAGTTGTTGACCTTGAAACGTCTTTTCAGCTTGCGCATCGGAATTTTCGTCCTCAAGGAACTGTTGTACGGGTGGGCAATGTGGAAATTGGTGGGGAAACGGTTGTAGTGATTGCTGGACCGTGTGCTGTGGAATCAAGAGAGCAACTTTTTCGAACGGCGGAAGCTATTCAAAAGTCTGGAGGACACATTTTGCGGGGAGGGGCTTTTAAGCCTCGCACCTCTCCCTATAGTTTTCAAGGTTTGGGGATCGAGGGGCTTGAAATTCTTGCTGAAGCCCGTGAGTATTTTGGTCTTCCTGTGGTCACCGAAGCGACGAGTCCTGAAAATGCAGAACTTGTTGCCGCTTACGCTGATATGATCCAGGTTGGGGCTCGGAACATGCAGAATTTTGAACTTCTAAAGAAGGTAGGAATGTTACGAAAACCTGTCCTCCTGAAACGAGGTATGTCAGCTACCGTTGAGGATTTTCTTCTTGCGGCTGAGTATATCTTGAGTCTTGGGAATTTCCAAGTTGTTCTCTGTGAACGTGGTATCCGAACAATTGAGCGTCTCACGAGGAATACCCTTGACCTTACTGCAATACCCCTCATCAAGGAGCTTTCTCATCTCCCTATCATCGTTGATCCAAGTCACGGGACTGGTCTTCGGGAAAAGGTTATTCCTATGGCGAGGGCTGCTTTGGCCTGTGGAGCGGATGGTATCATGGTTGAAGTACACCCAGACCCGGAACGAGCGCTTTCTGATGGACCGCAGAGTCTTCGTATTGAGCAGTTTCGAAAGCTTATGCGGGATCTTGAGGTGATAAGTATTCTTGTGGGTAGGGAACTGAAGAAAAGGGACATCTTCGTTGATGAATTGCATGGATCGTCGTGTTCGATTCCTTCAAACTCAGTGCGTTTCAGAGTTGCCTTTCTTGGAGAGCAAGGTTCTTTTAGTTCTCAGGTCGCTCGACGTTCTTTCGGGGAACATGCGGAGCTTCTCCCATGCCAGAATTTTCGAGAAATTTTTGAGCGGGTATCTCGCGGTGAAGCTACGCATGGTGTGCTTCCTATTGAAAACACCATCACTGGAAGCATACACCATAATTTTGACCTCCTCCTCGAATTTTCCGAAATGTTTATTGTTGGAGAGAGGTTCATCCGCGTTTCTCTCCATCTTGGTCTTTATCCGGGAACGAGACGAGAAGAGCTTCAAGTGCTCTTTGCCCATCCTCAAGGTTTTGCTCAATGTGGGAGATTCCTTGAGCGTTTAAGAGATGTTCGAATTATGAACGTTGGGAACACCGAAGAAGCGGCTCGAAGGGCTGCAGAGTTTGGGCAGGGGGGTGGCTGTATCTCAAGCGAAGAAGCAATCGCTAAGTATGGCCTTGAGAGGGCAGAAGAAGACGTTGAGGACAACCCTCGGAATTTTACTCGCTTTATCATAATCTCCAGATGTTTTGAACCTCTTCCTGAGCATGACAAAGTTTCTTGCGTTTTTGCTCTTCGAAATTACCCTGGAGCGCTTTACGAAGCTTTGGGGGTTTTTGCGCGCCGGGGAGTGAATCTTCTTAAGCTCGAATCTCGGCCGTTTGTAGGAAGGCCATGGGAATATCTTTTTTACGTGGACTGGGAGGGAAATCTTGTTGAAGAAAAGTACCGGGAGCTCGTTGCAGAATTGAAGACGAAGAGCACCTTCCTTAGGGTTCTTGGGAGTTATAGGAATGCTTGGAAACTTGAGGGTTTTGAGGTTGGATCGTAAACAATTGCAGAAAGAGAGGATCTACAGTATAATTTTCGACTGAACGGTCAGTTTATCACTCTTGGAGGTGGGGAAATGGAGCGCTTCGCCCGGTGGATAGAAGAGCACCCTTGGCCTATTCTTGGAATTACGATTTTCCTGACGCTCCTCTTCCTTTGGAAGCTCAGAGACATTCGCTTTGAGGATGATATTACCAAATATCTCCCTGGAGACGATCCAGAAATTTCCTTCTACGAATCTCTAGAGGAAAAGTTTACGGGCTTCCAGGAGAAAAGTGTTATTGTGGCTTTGGAGTTTGAAGACCTCTTCGTTCCTGCGAATTTATCCCTTCTCCAAAAAGTCGTTGAGCGGATAGAGAGTCTTCCTGCGGTGAAGAAGGTTACCGCACTCACCAACATGCCAGAGATTGTGGCTACAGAGTATGGCGTAGAGGTTCGAGAGATCGTTGAGGCACTTCCAGAGAGCGTTGAAGAAGCGAAGGATCTTAAAAACCGTCTCCAAAACAACGATCTTATTTGGGGAAAAATCGTCACCCCTGACGGGAAAGGAACAATTATCCTCGTCTCTTTTTTTGATGCCGCTGATCAAGGTAAAGCGATCCGGGACGTAGAGGAAGTCGTGCGCACAATTGTCCCTCAAAACGTGCATGTGACCTTTTTTGGGCCGCGTATCATCACAGATGAAATGTCGAAAGATGCACGACGGAACATGCGTTTCTTGACTCCCGTCGCTGGAGGAGTACTTCTTGCCATACTCTTTTGGGGTTTTAGAAACGTTCGGGGGACTCTTCTTCCAATTTTGATTGCGCTCCTTGCTGCCTTATGGGCCATGGGGGTGGCAATGTTCTTTGGGAAAACTTTCACCGTTATTTCTGCATCACTTCCGGTACTACTTTTATCTCTGACTAGCGCATATGGAATTCATTTTATTAACCGGTACCACGAGGAGCAAGCTTTGGCTGGGAACGCGAAAGCCGTTGAGCGGACTCTAAAAGGTGTATTCTTGCCTATCCTGATGAGTGCTCTCACTACCATGGGTGGATTTCTCTCGCTCCTTTCTGCTGCTATCCGGCCTGTTTCCGATTTTGGTCTCTATGCTGCTTTGGGTGTCTTTTTTGGCATGGTTCTTGCAACGTTTTCTCTTGGGGCATTTTACGCAGCTTTCCCTGTTCATCTAGGGAATAGGGTCAAGGCTTCTTGGGAAAAGCAAAACGATTATTTTCACCGTTTCCTTCTTTTCCTAAGCCATTCCTTGCTTCACCGAAGGTATGTTGTTTTTGCCTTTCTTGTGGCTGTTACGCTCTTTCTCTGTGCAGGCATTCCGAGAATTCAAGTGGAAACTACCATCCGGATGCAAATGGGCAGGGAACACCCGATAACAAAACTCGTCGAATACTTTAAGAGTCGCTTTGGAGGTACAGACTACAACTATCTTTGTGTGACTGCAGAAAACCTTAAGGAACCATTTGTTCTCCGGGAAATGGTTCGTGTTACTCAGTATTTGAAGCGGTTTAATAATTTTCGAGAGCCTTCTTCTCTCGCTTCGTTTCTCCTTGATCTTAATGAGGCGATGGAGGGATGGCGGGCGATACCTGCTAATGAAGAGAAAATCCGAAATCTTTGGTTTCTTGTGGAAGATAGCGAGTACTTGAGAGGGAGAATTTCTGAAGATGGAAGAGAGACGATAATTGAATTTAGGGCTGAGGAAACAACTTCCGCAGAGCTCAAAAGAGAACTCGAAGAGGTGAGGAAATTCCTTGCTGGCCGACCGAGACGCGTGAAAAAGGTTCCACTTGGGGATTCCATTGCGGAGAATGCGTTAGTGCAAACCATTGTTAATGATCTTACCCTCTTTGGCGTAACTCTCCCTAGAGATACGCTTCAGACTGTTGTTCGTGAGTTTCTTAAAAAGCCTTGGCAGGACTTCGTGACCCTTGATCCTTCTTTCCTCACAGAGGTTGTTCGTGACGCGCGGTTAGAGATAGAAGACCTCGGTCTTGAGGCAGAGGATGTTCAAAGGGTCCTTGCTCAGGCTCTTGCAAGGGGAATTCCTATCAAAGTGGTGCTTTGGGAAGATCTTGGTCTTGACCAGGAGAGCGCCGTGTACCTTAGTGAGGTACTTTCCGTTTCCCTTGAACGAGTTGCCAAAGGAGAGAAAGTTAAAGCATTCCGTTCGAGACTTGAGGAGCTCCAGGGTGGAAGCTTGGGAAAGGAGTGCGACTTCGCTCTGTATGAGATCCTTGACGAAGAAGTTTATGTTGAAGATGAAGCAGGGGATATTACTGTTACGTATCGAATCACTGGGACTCCGATTATTAGCAACCGTGTGAACGAAATGCTTTTTGGCCAGCAAGTGGAGAGCATGGTTTTAGCTTTTGCTATTGTCTTCGGTCTTCTCTTAGTGCAACTTGCTTCTCTGCGTCGAGCGAGCATTGCTATGGTTCCTATTCTCCTTACTGTGGCCACGTCTTTTGGTGTCATGGGGTGGTTTGGAATTCCTCTTAACGTAGCCACGCTTATGGTAGCAAGTATTGCTATTGGTGCTGGTATTGATTACGCTATTCACTTCTCAGCTCGTTGGTACAAAGAGGTATCTGCCAACCCTGGCCCTCGGGCTCTCAAGGTGACCCTCTTGAATACGGGAAGGGGTATCCTCCTTAACGCTTTAGGGGTCGCTGGAGGGTTATATGTCATGGCTCTTTCCAGAATCCACATGTTACGAATTTTTGGTGCTCTTGTGGCAACGGTACTTCTTCTTGGTGTTTTTTATACGTTCATAGCTCTTTCGCTTTTACTTCACCTTGAGGAGTATCTTGGAAATGAAGGTTTGAAGAGAAAGGGGGTTTCAGCTCCATGAAGCGGTTTCTTGTGGTATTGTTACTTCTTGCGTTTCTCCTTGTGAGCAGGCTTGTCTTTGCTCTTACTGCTCAGGACATTCTCGACGAGGTGGAGGCTCGACGTACGCAGTTTACGACGCAGAAAACAGTTGGAAGAATTGTACTCGTTGACGCTTCGGGGAAAGAAGAAGTCCGGGAAATGGTCATGTATTTGAAAGATGAAGGCGATGATAAAATTTCTGTTATCTTCCGCTTTTTGAGTCCCGCTGACGTAAAGGGTGTGACACTTTTGAGTCTTCGCAGTGGGGAAAAGATCTACCTCTATATGCCTGCGTACAAGAAGGTTCGCCTTATCGCTGGCTCGAGTAAGGGTGAGAAGTTCATGGGAACTGACTTTAGCTATGACGATCTCTCGGCAGGGTATGGAAAAGAAGACTACGACAGTGTTCTTCGGGGGGAAGATGAGGTGAATTACTATCTTGAGCTTGTACCAAAAAAGCCGGACTCAAAGTACGGAAAACTTGTTATGGTTGTTGATAAAGCGAAGTTCTACTTTAAGAAGATCGACTTTTTTGACACTGCTGGAAATCTTTGGAAGACTCTTGAGGTACATGAGGTTCGGGAGAAGGAGGATGGAAGCATCCAGATTCTTAAGCTTTCTCTGAAGGATGTAAAAGAAAACCATACTACCCGTATGGAAGCAAGTACCGTTGAAGAGGATATTCCTCTGCCTGATGACTTCTTCAGCGTTCGTACAATCCAACGCCCAACGTTGTAGGAAGAGGGTGGCCCTGATGAAAAAGCTTCCAGTAGTAGCGTTGGTCGGCGTTTCGGTCCTTTTCGGGTCGTTTGTTGGAGCTCTCGAAGTTCAGGGAAATGTCGCTTTCTGGGGACGCTACAGCCTTCTTAGGGAAGATTTTGATTATGGTATGACAGTAGATGTCTCTTCAACAGTATCTTTGAGCGATAAATACTTCGGTAGTATGGATTTTCTCTTGAGGTACCAAGATGAAGAGAATGTTCGTCCCTTTAGGATTCGAGAGGTAAGTCTTCAAGGCATTCAAGTTCCGTTGGAGACAACGGATTTTCGAGTTGGTCTCCTTGAAATGGCTTGGGGAGCCTCAGATGTTATGAGTCCCATTGATGTGCTTAATCCTCGGCCCTTTTCTCGGGACCTTAGTGACGCCATGCTCGGGGAGAAGATTCCTGTCCCTGCTTTTGACTTCGAGTGGTACCTGAGCGATGTATGGTCACTTGAGATTTTTTGCCAGCCTTACTTTGTCGCTCATTTCATTCCTGAACCCGTTGAGAAACAGCTTCTGGTATCCTCGCTTCTTCCCTTTGGGGTTGCACCTGAGAGAACAAATGTGGTTCTTGTGAAAGAAGAGCCGCCTGTTAGCTTTGCGCATCCTATATGGGCAGTTCGGGCTCGAGGGTCTCTTGGTTCTTTTGATATCGCGTTGAGTTACGTCGAAAGTTATTTCCTTTCTGCGTACCCGAAGGAAACGGTTATTTCCTCACTTCCTGAGGGGGTTTGGAATGTCCAGATTCACTCTGGGTATCCGAAAAGGTCTATTCTTGGTTTTGAATTTCAAGGAACACTTGCAGGAGTAGAGGGTTTGACGCTTCGAGGCGATGTAGCTTGGATTGTTCCGGAGCGATGGGTAAACACGGTGACGCTTCCAGAAGGTAGACGGATTACCACCCCGATTTTCGAGGCGCCGTACTGGAAAGCAAGTCTTGGGATGGATTATTCCTGGGATAACGTATATTTGAGCGTTGCGTACCTTTTGGGGAGTTTTTGGGAGGAAGGGGAAAACGTTTCATCTTATGGATACGTACATGTGGACTGGCAGAGTGAGAATGGTAGGTGGAAACCGTTTGCAAACTGGGTGACAAGCATTGAAGACGGAAGCATGGTCTGGGTTGTTGGAACGGAGTATAAGCTGGGGGATAGTTGGAATCTTACGTTTCGGTACGCCTTTTCTCGAGGTTCTTCGGAGAGTAGACTTGGAGGGGTTGGAGAAGAGGTGTACCTTGAAGTAAAGCACAGCTTCTGAGGTGATGAGATTGGAAGAGACAAGACGGAAAATCCTTGAAGCAGCTAAAAAAGTTTTTGCTGAAAAAAGCTTCTTCGACGCTACCCTTGAGGACGTAGCACATCTCTCAGGAGTGAAGAAGTCCACCGTGTATTATTACTTTGAGAGTAAGTTAGACCTCTTGATGAAGATTGTACACGAAGCTCTTGAGGAACTTGCCACAGCCTTAGAAGCCAATCTCTCAAGAGGGAATGCCCGGGAGATCCTTGTGAAGCTTGTCGATTGCTACTGCGACTTTTTCTCCCAGAAGAGCGATCTTTTTGTCGTTTTCCAACGTGCTGCTTTTGACCTTCTTTCTCACGAAGAATCCTGTAAGTACTTTGAGGAGATTATCCAGAAATTGCGCGATCTTCGAAGGAGAGTAGCAGAGAAAATCGGAGAGATTACTACGAAAGCTGGGAAAAAGGTTTCTGGAGACACTCTGCTTCGAGTTGTGACTTCGAGTATTGGAGGATACTGTATAGAAGAGCTCAGAGAAGGTAGGACTATAGCAGAGGAAGATCGTGAATTTCTGAAAGAGGTTTTTACTGCTTTCTTGGCGTAAGGACGGGGTAGTATGCGGAAGGTCATTGATCTCCGCCGGGACACCATTACCCTGCCGACGGAAGAAATGAAGTGTTTTGCCTTTCGGGCTCCCTTAGGGGACGCGGTGTATGGAGAGGATTCTATGCAAAATGAGCTTGAATTTTTAGCAGCGTCTCTTTTGGGAAAAGAAGCCAGCGTTTTTCTTCCCAGTGGCACGATGGGAAATCTTGTTGCCCTTCTTGCGCATACTGACCGAGGGGATGAAGTTATCCTTGAGGAAAATGCTCATATCCGAACCTCAGAAACTGGGGGGATTGGAGCTATTGCTGGGCTTATGATACGGACCATTCGGGGCGAGGATGGGGCTCCAGACCCTGCAGACATTCGTCGAGCAATACGTCCGAGAGACATTCATTATCCTCGTACCCGCCTTATCTGCCTTGAAAATACGCATTACCGCTATGGAGGAATTGTCCCTCCCCTTTCGAAGCTGCAGGCCATTAAGGAGCTTGCTGAGGAGAGAGGCCTTGGAGTCCATCTTGATGGGGCTCGCCTCTTCAATGCTTCAGTGTATCTCGGGGTTCCTCCAAAGGATATCGCCTCTTGTGCCGATACAGTCATGATCTCTCTCTCCAAGGGCCTTGGTGCTCCTGTCGGTTCGATTCTCGCTGGGCCAAAAGAATTTATTGAAAAGGCCAAACGGTACAGGAAAATGCTTGGGGGAGGTATGCGTCAAACTGGATGGCTCTGTGCCTGTGGTATTGTCGCCCTTTCTCCGCAGAATATTGCTCGTCTTGCGGAAGATCATGAAAATGCTCGTCTTCTTGCCGAAAAGTTAGTGGAAATTGATGGTCTCGAGGTTGATCTTTCAAAGGTCCAGACAAACTTTGTTCTCCTCCATATCTGTCGAAAGGGTCTTACAGCACATCGTTTTGCCTCGCTCCTTAAGGAGAAAGGAGTGCTTGTGACCCCGGTTTCAGAAACTGTTGTTCGGTTTGTGACCTCAAAAGAGGTCACGAGGGAAGACATACTTACCGCGGTGGCCATTGTTCAGGAGGTGCTAGGCAATGGAACAACGACTTAGAGAAATCATTCAGTCCCTTATAGACTCTTGTCCTCAAGAAGGGTACATACCTCTTGAAGAATACACTCTTCAAGAGAGTGTAAAAGCCTATCTTCTTGAGCTTTGTGATCTTCAACCTGAAGATATGAAGGCCTTTTTCCTCAGCGGGATGTCTTTTCTCGAAACGTTGAAGAAGCTCCTAGGGGAGAACCTTGTGCATCTCTCACCGAGTACCCTCCTTTGGCTCGCAGAGGTTGAAAAAGGCCTTGCACTGTTTCAGGAGATGTTGAAAGGCTATCAAAACACATTTTCGCCTTCCGGCGATGGCAGCCTTGTTTTCTTTGGTTCTTAGGGGTATAATTCTGTAGAACAGAGGTTCTACGGAAAGGGGCGTCTCGCATTTTCAAAGAAGGCGAGCTTTTTGAAACTCGCGAGGAAACAAAACCCTTAGCCTTTCGTTTACGTCCTCGCACCTTAGATGAAGTTGTGGGTCAGCCGCACTTGACCGGCCCCGGTGGTCTTTTACGCCGGATCGTTGAGACTCGTTTTCTTCCTTCTCTCATCTTTTGGGGTCCCCCAGGAACAGGAAAAACTTCTGTGGCCTTTATCCTTGCTGAATCGTGCGGATATCGAATAGTCTCTCTCAGTGCTGTGGCTTCAGGTGTGAAAGAGATTCGTGAAGCAGTTCAGGAAGCTGAGAGTGTTCTAAAATTCCGAGGGAAGAAGACAGTTTTCTTTATCGATGAAATTCATCGTTTCCATAAGGGGCAACAGAGTCTTCTCTTGCCATATGTGGAGGAGGGTGTTGTCACGCTGATTGGATCTACCACAGAAAATCCCTCCTTCGAAATCATTCCCCCACTTCTCTCACGAGCACAGGTTATCCTTTTTCGGGAGATTCCTCCTGAGGATCTCTTTACCCTTTTGCAGCGAGCACTTAGAGAAGAACGGGGACTCAAAGGCAAGGCACCACCTTTTGAAGAAGAAGCCCTGTGGTGGATTGCGTACCTTGCTGATGGTGATGCCCGTCGAGCTCTTAACATGCTTGAAACGGCAGCGTCTTTTGCGCAGTGGGAAGATCAAAAAATTGTTGATATTGCTTTCCTTAAGGGTATTTTCCAAAAAACCTCATACCTTTACGACAAGGCAGGAGAAGAACACTATAACCTCCTCTCAGCGTACCATAAGAGTCTTCGTGGAAGTGATCCAGATGCCGCTTTGTACTGGCTTGCTCGGATGCTCGAAGCGGGCGAAGATCCTCATGCTATTTTGCGTCGCCTTATTGCTTGTGCTTCAGAGGATGTGGGTAATGCCGATCCGCAGGCATTGTTGATCGCTCTTGCAGCGCTGGAAGCTTTTGATTTTCTCGGAGATCCTGAAGGTCGACTTGCTCTCGCACAGGCGACGGTGTACGTTGCTTGTGCTCCAAAAAGCAATGCTTCCTATCGAGCGCTTCAAGAAGCTCTTGAGGATGTACGAAAGCACGGTTCACTTCCTGTCCCTCTCCATCTTCGAAATGCTCCGACGAATCTCCTTCGTAAGATGGGGTATGCGAAAGAGTATCAGTATGTCCATGACTTTCCAGGTGGGTTTGTCGAACAGGACTATTTTCCCCAAGCTCTGGGGAGGCGGGTGTACTACCGCCCTACGGATCGGGGGTATGAGAGGATCCTTGCGAAGCGCCTTGCTCTTCTCTGGGGTAGCCGTGGGTAAGTGCGAGTATCTTGCTAAACCAGCTTGTCTCCCTTGTTGACAATTCTCAACCCCTGTGCTAAATTATCTCTTGCCCTGGGGGAACCAGGGCAGAGCGCACCTTGAAAAGTGAATATTCCGCCTACTTCCTGAAGGTGGTACTGTACAACCCAGGAAATCAAGTCCTCTGT